>DASUSL010000242.1:0-74665 GCA_036375135.1 Thermoanaerobaculia bacterium
GCCGCCGCGATCGCGCGCGGCCTCGGATGGAAACCCGGCGATGCAATCTGAGCGCGCGCGGGCCCTCCATCTCCTGCAGCGCATCGAGCGCGAGCGGCTCTACGCCTCGCTGCTGCTCATCGGCGAGTCGGGCTTCGTGCGCACGGTCGTCCTCGGCGTCCTGCGCTGGCGCTCGCGGCTCGACTTCGTCATCAGCGAGCTGGCGAAGCGTCCGGTGAAAAAGCTCGATCCGCCGGTCGTCGACGCGCTGCGCGTCGGGCTCTATCAACTGCTCTACATGGACGTCGCGCAGTACGCGGCCGTGTCGGAGACCGTCGACCTCGCGCCGAAGCGCGCCCGCGGCTTCGTCAACGCCATCCTCCGCAACGTCACGCGCGGCAACGTCCCCGAGCCGCGCGATCCCGCCACGCGCCACGCGCATCCGCAGTGGCTTTTCGACCGCTGGGCGCGCACGTACGGCGCGGAGCGCGCGGAGAAGATCGCCGCCGCGAACCAGGAGCTCTCCTATCCCGACGTGCTCGTCCTCGGCGATGCCGTACCCGAAGGCGAACGCTCGACGCTCGTGCCCGACATCTGGAAACTGCACGGCGCCAGCGCGCAGCTCGACCGCGCCGACTTTCATCCGATGGACGAGGGAAGCGCCGTCATCGCCGCGATTGCCCGCGCGTGCGGCGACGACGTGCTCGATCTCGCCGCCGCGCCGGGAGGAAAGTCGCTCTACATGGAGCATCACGGCGCGCGCGTCGTCTCGAACGACGTCTCCATCGCGCGGCTGCGCGTCTCGCGCGGCGGCAGAGTGGTGGTGAGTGACGGCCGGCGTCCGCCGTTCCGCAGGAAGTTCGACGTCGTGCTGCTCGACGCGCCGTGCAGCGCCACCGGCACCATCCGCAAGAACCCGGAGCTGAAGTGGCGCCTGCGCGAGGAAGAGCTGCAGTCCTTCGCCAGGCTGCAGCGCGAGCTGCTCGAAAGCGCGAAGACGCTGGCCAGTCGCTGGGTCGTCTACTCGACCTGTTCGCTCGAGCCCGAAGAGAACGACGCCGTCGTCGGCGACCACGACGACATCACCCCTTTCGTCCCCGAAGGTGTCAGGAGCTGGGTGGAGAACGGCGTTTTGCGGCTGACGCCCGAGTCGGGGGCTGACGGATTCACCGCGTTCGTGCTAGATGTGGGGCGGGCTTCAGCCCGCCAGAACGGAGCGCGGGCTGAAGCCCGCGCCACATTGCATGCCACGTGACTTACCCATCGGCAACGGCACGCTGCTCGTCGCCTTCGACTCGCAGTACCGGCTCGCGGATTTCTACTACCCGCGCGTCGGGATGGAGAACCAGGTCGGCGCCAAGTTCCGCCTCGGCATCTTCTGCGACGGTGCCCTGCACGCCACCGACGAAGACGTCTGGCACCGCACGCTCGACTACCTGCGCGACACGCTCGTCACCGACGTGCAGTTGCAGAACGACCGCATCGGCATCCGCATCCGCTGCTACGACGCGGTCGATCCCGACTCCAACGTCTACGTGCGCAAGATCGTCGTGCGCAACCAGCGCGAAGACGCGCGCGACGTGAAGCTCTTCCTGCACCACGACTTCGCGCTGTACGGCAACTCGGTCGGCGACACGGTCTACTTCGAGCCGCGCGTGAACGCGCTCATGCAGTACAAGAACCGCCGCTACATCCTGATCAACACCGATCACGGCGTGCCGGAGTACGCGTGCGGGAAGAGCGCGACCACGGGTGCGGAGGGGACGTGGCGGGATGCCGAGGATGGCGAGCTGTCGATGAGCGCCATCGCGCAGGGGACCGTCGATGCGACGATGGCCATCCCGCTGCATCTCGAGCCGCACGGCACGGCCACGGTGCTGTACTGGATCTGCGCCGGCAAGTCGGACGCGGAAGTGCGCGGACTCGACGCGATGGTCAGGGACGAGGGCGCGGCGCACATCCTTTCGCGCACCGGCTCGCACTGGTACACCTGGGTGAACAAGACGGGCGACGACCTCTCGACGCTGCCCGACGAGATCATCGACCTCTACCGCCGCTCGCTGCTCGTCATCGCCACGCAGTGCGACCGCGGCGGCGCCGTGCTCGCGGCCAACGACTCCGACATCCAGTGGGGCCACAACGATCACTACTCGTACGTCTGGATGCGCGACGCCGCCTTCGTCTGCGACTCGATGGGGCGGGCCGGCTTTCCGGAGTTCGGCGCACGTTTCCTCCGCTTCGCGAACGACGTCATCCGCAACGAGGGCTACTTCCTCCACAAGTACAACCCCGACGGCTCGCCCGCGCCGCTGTGGCATCCGTGGGTGCGCCGCGGCAAGCCGCAGCTCCCCATCCAGGAAGACGAGACCGCGCTGGTGATCTGGCTCGTGGCGCGGCATTACGAGCGCACGCGCGACCTCGACCTGCTGCGCGCGGTCTATCCGCGGCTCGTCGTCGCCGCGGCCGATTTCCTGGAGAGCTACCGCGATCTCGAGACCAATCTGCCGAAGCCGAGCTTCGACCTGTGGGAAGAGCGTTACGGCGTCTTCACCTTCACCTGCGCCGCGGTCTGGGCGGGACTGACCGCGGCCGCGGAGCTGGCCAATCTCTTCAACGACCAGGAGCGCCGCGCCACGTGGTGGAAGGCGGCGGGCGAAGTGCGCGAGGCGATGCGCACGCATCTCTGGCTGGAGAACGAAGGGCGCTTCGCGCGCGGACTGGTCATGCGCGGCGACGAGCTGGAGCTCGATCCCACCGTCGATGCCTCCACGTACGCCGCGTTCCACCTCGGCGTCTTTCCCGCGGAGAGCGGTCTCATCGAGGGGACGATGCGCGCCGTGCGCGAGAAGCTTTCCGTGCACACCGACGTCGGCGGCGTGGCCCGTTACGAGAACGACGCCTATCACCGCATCTCCGCCGAGCCGGGACGCGTGCCCGGCAACCCGTGGATCCTCTGCACGCTCTGGCTCGCGGAGCACGACATCGCGCGCGGCGGCGACGGCGTGCAGGCCGCGCTCGATCACGTGCGCTGGGCGCGCGCGAAGGCGACGGAGTCGATGATCCTCCCCGAACAGATCGATCCGTACGACGGGCAGCACCTTTCCGTGGCGCCACTGACGTGGAGTCACGCGCAGGTCGTGTCGGTCGTGCGCGCGTGTCTCGAAGTGCAACGCGGCGCGCGTTGACTTTCGCAGATCCCAACCCTAGATTGACGTGCGCATCCCCGCACAATCAGGAGGAGAACGGATGGCAGGCAAGAGTGACGTGATCAACGCCATCGCCGAGCAGGCCGGCATTTCCAAGAAAGAGGCAGCGGCGGCGTTCGACGCATTCGTCAGCTACATCTCCGATACGTGTCAGACCGGCGAGCGCTGCGCCATCCCGGGCCTGGGCAGTTTCTCCGTCACCGAGCGCAAGGCCCGCGAGGGACGCAACCCCCGCACCAAGGAAACGATCACCATCCCCGCGTCGAAGAACGTGCGCTTCAAGGCGGGCAAGGATCTGCGCGACCTGCTCAACACGCCGAAGCGGGCAAGGGCGCGCAAGTAACGCCGGTGGAGGACAGGCAATCCTGCCTGTCCATCGCTCGGGCGCACCCGCGGACAGGCAGGATTGCCTGTCTTCCACCTGTCACGATACCCAGGGGCGCGGCAGGAACAGCTGCGTGTACAGATTCAGCGCGTAGCGGTCCGTCATCCCGGCGATGAAGTCGAGGGCCAGGCGCTCGACCGGCTCCTCGCTCTTCGTGTCGAGATACTCCTCCGGATGCGCCACCACGTACTCGAACAGCGCGGTCAGGATCTTCTGCGCCTTCTCGAACTCGCCGCGCACCTCGGGGATCAGGTACATGTTCTCGAACATGTACTTGCGCAGCGCCTCCAGCGCCTCCAGCGACTCCGCGGTCATCGAGATCGCCTCGTAATCGCAGGCCAGCGTGGCGTCGATGACGTCGCGCACCATGCGGTCGATGCGCTCGGACTTGGTGCGGCCGAGGGTCGAGCGGATGTCGGCGGGAATGTCGGACTCGCGGATGATGCCGGCGCGGATGCCGTCATCGATGTCGTGATTCACGTACGCGATGATGTCGGAGATGCGCACGATGTCGCCTTCCAGCGTCAGCGCGCGCGACTTCGGCCGCTTGCGCAGCAGCTCCCCCTTCTCCCCTTTCGAGTGCTTGAGGATGCCGTCGCGCACTTCGATGGTGAGGTTGAGGTCCTCGAGCACTTCCACCACGCGCACCGACTGCCGGTAGTGATCGAAGCCGCCGCGCACGAGCTTGTTCAGCGCCGCCTCGCCCGCGTGACCGAAGGCGGAGTGGCCGAGGTCGTGGCCGAGGCCGATGGCCTCGGCCAGGATTTCGTTGAGGCGCAGCGACTTCGCGATCGTGCGCGCGATCTGCGTCACCTCCAGCACGTGCGTGAGCCGCGTGCGGTAGTGATCTCCCTCGGGTGCGAGGAACACCTGCGTCTTGTGCTTGAGGCGCCGGAACGCCTTGCAGTGAATGATGCGGTCGCGGTCGCGCTGGTACGACGGTCGGATGTCGTCTTCCGCCTCGGCGCGGTCGCGGCCGCGCGTCTCCGCGCTCCTCGCCGCCTGCGGCACGAGCGTGTCGTACTCGATCTTCTCGAGCATTTCGCGGATGGTCGTCAAACGAGCTCTCCGCGGAACACCGTCACCGCCTGGCCGATCAGCTTCACGCGATCGCCGGCGAGACGCACGCGCACGACGCCGCCGCGCTTCGAGGCCTGATAGGCGGTCATCTCGTTGCGTCCGAGCTTCGCCGCCCAGTACGGCGTCAGCGCGCAATGCGCGGAGCCGGTGACCGGGTCTTCGTTGACGCCGACCCGAGGTCCGAAGAAGCGCGAGATGAAGTCGTACTCGCTCCCGCGGCTCGTGACGACCACGCCGCGCACGGGCAGCGTGCCGAGGCGCGCGAAGTCGGGCGTGAGGCCGCGTACTTCTTCTTCCGTGTCTACTTCGATCAGGTAGTCGTCGATGTTGCGGCCGACGTAGCGCGCCTCGCGGATGCCCAGCGACTCGAGCAGCAGCCACGGCGGCTCGCACGGCGCGGCCGATCTGGCGGGAAAATCGAGCTCGATCCACTCGCCGTCGCGCTCCGAGGTCAGCACGCCGCTTTTCGTGTGAAAGCGCGCGGACCGCAGTCCCTGCTCTTCGAAGAGCGCGTGCGCGCTGGCCAGCGTGGCGTGTCCGCACAGTGCCACCTCGGCCGCGGGAGTGAACCAGCGCAGCGAGTACTCGTCGTCGCCGCGCGGAAGAAGGAAGGCGGTCTCGGAGAGGTTCATCTCCGCGGCCACGTCCTGCATCCACTGCTCGTCGCGCTCGCCGTCGAGCAGGCAGACCGCGGCGGGATTGCCGCGGAATGCCTGCTCCGTGAACGCGTCGATCTGGTAGAGGCGCATCAATAGGACGCGGGCGCGCTGCCGCCGGACTTCTTGTACAGCCACCACACGATCGCGAAGCCGATGGCGATGACCGACGCCAGACAGATGTCGCGATACTGCCCGCCGTACATGGTCGGGTAGTGGTTGCTGATCATCGTGAAGAGCAGCGGCACGGACATGTACGTGTTCTGGCGCGAGCGGAGGCCGGCCAGCGCCACGAGGTTCGCATCCGGCGGCGTGCCGGCCGCGGTCGCGGCGATGATCTTCTTCTGCGCCGGCCAGATCACCATCCAGACGTTCAGGGCCATCATCGTGCCGAGGATCACGCCGACGTGGATGTAGAGCGAGCGGCCGCCGAACCTGCCGACGGTCGCCAGCAGGTAGTAGACCCCCGCGAGCAGCGCAAGGTTGATCGCGCTCGCCACCGCCACGTTCTTGATGGCCTTCATGATGGCGTTGTAGATCAGGAAGCCGACGATGAGGATGACCAGCACGATGGCCAGCCAGAGCCACGGGTTGCCGTAGCTCGGGTCTTCGAAGACGACCTTGCCGTGGTAGTAGATCAGCCCGCCGAGGAGGATGCCGGTGATCCAGGTCCAGGCGGCGCCCCAGCGAAACCAGTAGAGCGCGCGCGGCATGAGCTGCGGCACGACCGATTTCTTGGTGGGACCGTCGAGGGCCTTGGCCACGTGCGCGTTGACGAAGTTGAAGAAATAGAGATGACCGATCCAGAGGATGCCGGCAAGCACGTGCAACCAGCGGAAAACGGCTTGCATGACATTGTTCAATTCGGGGTTCATGGCTTCTCCTCACGCAGAAGTTTGTTGGGGTAGCCTGAGGGGCGCGATTATATGAGTGAATTTGACGGAAGAGTGGCCATCGTCACCGGCGCGTCGTCGGGCATCGGCCGGCGCACCGCCGAACTGCTCGCCGCGCGCGGCGCAAAGGTGGCAGTCATGGCCCGCTCCGCGGAGAAGCTGCGCGCCATCGCCGGTGAGTCGATGCTCGCGGTGCCGGGCGACGTGAGCGACCTGGCCGACGTGGAGCGCCTCTTCTCGCTGACCGAGTCGCACTTCGGCAAATGCGACGTGCTGGTCAACAACGCGGGCATGATCGATCCCGCGCCACTGGTCGACATCACGCACGACCAGTGGCGGCGCATGTTCGAGGTCAACGTCGACTCGATCTTCCTGACCTGCCGCCGCGCGCTGCCGTCCATGCTCGAGCGCGGCATGGGGACGATCGTGAACGTGGCCTCGATCTCGGGAGTCCCGGGGCCGGAGAAGTTTCCAGGGTGGGTCTCGTACTGCGCGAGCAAGGGCGCCGTCATCTCGCTGACCGAGGCGCTGGCGGTGGAGGTGAAGTCGCGCGGCGTGCGGGTCAACTGCATCAGCCCCGGCTCGGTCGATACGCCGATGTGGAAGGAAGCGAGCGGCGGTGCGCCGGCGTCGATGACGGCGGAGGAAGTAGCGGAAGCGATCCTGTTTCTTGCATCCGATCGCTCGCGGCCGATGAATGGACAGAACCTGAATGCCTTCTCCAGCTGACGACATCCGTCCCACGTGGGCGGAAATCGATCTCGCCGCGTTCGACCGCAACCTCGCCGCCATCGCGGCGCCGCTTCCGGAAGGCACGCGCGTGATCGCGCTGCTCAAGGCGAACGCGTACGGCCACGGCGCGGTGGAGCTCGCGCGCCGCTGCACGCCGGACAAGGCGGCCATGATCGGCGTGGCGCTGCTCGAGGAGGCGTTGCAGCTCCGCAACGCCGGCATCACCGCGCCCATCCTCGTCCTCGGCGCGCTCAGCGCGACGCAGGTGCGCCTGGCCCTCGAGCACGACGTGACCATGGGCGTGCCCGGCCCCGAGCCGCTGGAGCTCATCGCGAAGGTCGCCCAGGAGCGCGACGTGCACATCCATCTGAAGCTCGACTCGGGCATGGGACGGATGGGTGTGATCGAGACGGAGCTGCCTCAGGTCGTGGAGCTGCTCCGCTCTGCGCCGCGGCTCCACGTCGACGCGCTCTACACGCATTTCGCGAACGCCAGCGATCCGAGCGATCCGTTCACGGAGTACCAGCTCGCGCGCTTCAACGTGCTGGTGGAGACTCTGCGCGAGGTCGGGATCACCGCGCCGAAACATCACGCCTCGAACAGCGCCGCCACCGTGCGCGGCATCACGCCGGGCGACTACGTGCGCACCGGCATCGCGCTCTACGGCGCCGAGCCGCTCGACGATGTGGCGCGGGCTTCAGCCCGCGAGGACGGGCGGGCTGAAGCCCGCCCTGCATTGAGCCCCGTCATGCGCTGGCGCACCGCCATCGCGCGCTTGAAAGAGCTGCCGCCCGGTCACGCCATCGGCTACGGCACGACCTTCGTCACGAAACGCCCGTCGCTCATCGCCACGCTGCCGGTCGGATACGCCGACGGCTACAACCGCCGCCTCTCCAATCGCGGCGAGGTGCTCGTGCGCGGAAAGCGTGCACCGGTCGTCGGCCGCGTCTCGATGGACCTCACCACCATCGACGTCACCGACGTCGATGGCGTGACGCTCGGCGACGAAGTGGTCCTCCTCGGCGACGGGATCACCGCCGAAGAGCTGGCGGCGAAACTTGATACGATCTCGTACGAAGTATTCTGCAACGTCGGCGCGCGCGTACCGCGCGTCTACCGCACATGAACACCATCCTCGATCGCATCGGCCGCCGCTTCATCTCGTTCTTCGAGCAGACCGGCATCTGGTTCGATGCGCTGTGGCGGACGATCACCTGGATGTTCCGTCCGCCGTACGACGTCAAGGAGTGGTTCCGCCAGATGGTGCGCGTCGGCGTCGACTCCATCCCCGTCGTCTTCCTCACCACCATGTTCACCGGCATGGTGCTCGCGCTGCAGACCTTCACCGGCTTCCAGCGCGTCAACGCCGAGCAGTTCGTGGCCAGCGTCGTCTCGCTGGCCATGCTGCGCGAGCTCGCGCCGGTGCTGGTCGGGCTCATGGTGGCGGGGCGCATCGGCTCGTCGATGGCCGCGGAGATCGGCACGATGCGCGTCACCGAACAGATCGACGCGCTCAAAGCGCTGGCCACGGAGCCGATCCAGTACCTCTTCGTCCCGCGCGTCATCGCCGGCGTGGTGATGCTCCCCTTTCTCTGCATCCTCGGCGACGCCCTCGGCATCTACGGCGGCTATCTCGTCGCCGTGAAGCTGCTGAAGACGAACCCCGTGGCCTACAAGCAGAACACCTTTCAGTTCCTGGCCATGAACGATGTCTACAGCGGCTTGATCAAGGCGGGCGCGTTCGGGCTGATCCTCACGCTGACCGGCTGCGTGCGCGGCTACCACACCACCGGCGGCGCGGAAGGGGTCGGCCGCTCGACGACGAACGCCGTCGTGTCGGCGTCGCTGATCATCCTCCTCACCGACTTCTTCCTGACCAAGATCCTCTTCTGATGCCCGTCATCTCGCTGCAGCACCTGTACAAATCGTTTGGCGGCAAGCCGGTGTTGCGCGACATGTCCATCGATGTCGACCAGGGGGAGTCGCTGGTGATCGTCGGCGGCTCGGGCACCGGCAAGAGCGTCACTCTGAAGCACATCATCGGACTGCTGAAGCCCGACAAGGGCCGCGTGGTCATCGTCGACGAAGACGTCACGGCAATGAACGACGTGGAGCTGAACAAGTTCCGCCGCCATTTCGGGATGTCGTTTCAGGAAGGGGCGCTTTTCGACTCGATGTCGGTCTACGAGAACATCGCCTTTCCGCTGCGGCGCCACACGAAGATGTCCGAGGCGGAGATCCGCGCGCGCGTGGAGGAATGCCTCGAGGACGTGCATCTGCAGAACGTCGAGAAAAAACGTCCGTCGGAGCTCTCGGGAGGCATGCGGCGGCGCGTCGGATTCGCCCGTGCCATCTCGCTCAAGCCGGACATCCTCCTCTTCGACGAGCCGACCACGGGACTCGATCCGGTGATCAGCGACGTCATCGCCGACCTGATCGTGGAAATGGATCAGAAGCTCGGCACGACCACGGTCACGATCACGCACGACATGAAGGTCGCGTTCAAAATTGCCGATCGCGTGGCCATGCTGCACGACGGACACATCATCGCGCAGGGGACGCCGGAGCAGTTCCAGGCGTCGAAGAACCCGATCGTCGAGCAGTTCATCGAGGGGCGCGCGCAGGGCCCGCTCACCGACGACTGAGCGCAAACGTAGGATGGGCTTCAGCCCGTCCCCAGCGTGCAACGCAGCGACGAACCTACGGCTACGAAAGGGCGGGCTGAATCCGCGCCCTACGCGTTAAACACGAAGGGCGGGCTCGAGGCCCGCCCTGTCCAACATCGTTGGATCCGGAACGTTAGTCCTTGCGCATACGAGTACGCGTCGGCGCGGGCTCGTCGTCGGTGTCGGTCGTGGTGGTGCGGGACGACTCCTGGACCGAGGACGTCATCGGGACCGTGGTGGTCTCGGTGCGCGTGACGGTGGTGTCGGTGGTGATGACCGGGGTCTCGACCGTCTCGGTGGAGATGTCGGCAGTCGTGTCGACGTTGGTGTTCGTCGTGACCGTCGTGTCGGTGAGCGTCGTGCTGCTGGTCATCGTGTTGTCGCGAACGGCGACGGTGCTGCGCTGCGGGATGACGTTGACGTTGGTGTTGGTGCCGACGCCGGAGGCGTTGCCGCTGCCCGGGGCGGCGCTGGACGCGTAGACGTTACCGTCGCTGTCGACCTTCGCAGGTCCCGGGGCCGGGTACACCGAAGCTTCCTGGCCGGTCTGCTCGGGACGGATCTCCGCGACCTGATCGCTCGGGTCGGTCTGGTCGCCGAGCCCCTGGTTCGAAGCACAGGCACCGCTGAGAAGAAGCGCCGCGAATCCGGCCGCGGCCATGGTATTGCGCATCAGTTTTTTCATCATGATGATCAAACTCCTTTTGAGTTCGTGTTCCGGCCCGGTGGGGCCGACACCGAACTGTAAAGGCAAAGGGAATGCCTAGTTATTAGGCCTGTGCCGGGCTGGACCGCATGTCATGATTCCCGCCGCCCATGGCTGACGCGAAGACGTACTCGGTCTCCGAGTTGATCAAACAGATCAACCTCGATCTCTATCGCTACCACGACGTCTCCGTGGAAGGAGAGGTGACGAACTTCGTCCGCTCCGCCGCGGGACACATGTACTTCACGCTGAAGGACGCGCGCGCGCAGATCCGCGTCGTCTTCTTCGTCGGCCACGCGCGCCTGCTCCGCTTCCGCATCGAGAACGGGCTGCAGCTCATCGTCCGCGGACGCCTGACGATCTACGAGCAGAAAGGAGAGTTCCAGCTCAACGCCGTGACCGCGGAGCCCGCGGGCCTGGGCGCGCTGCAGCTCGCCTTCGAACAGCTCAAGAAACAGCTCGCGGAGGAAGGACTCTTCGACCCGGCGCGCAAGAAGCCGATCCCGATGCTGCCGCAGCGCATCGCCATCGTCACCAGTCCGACTGGCGCCGCGATCCGCGACATCCTGCACGTCCTCGGGCGCCGCTTCGAGAATCTCTCGCTGCAGATCTATCCGGTGCGCGTGCAGGGCGCCACCGCGGCGCGCGAGATCGCCACGGCGGTGAAGCATCTCTCGCGCTGGAAGCTGCACGACGTGGTGCTGATCTGCCGCGGCGGAGGCTCGCTCGAGGACCTCTGGGCGTTCAATGAAGAAGTGGTCGCGCGCGCGGTAGCGGCGTGCGAGATCCCGACGATTTCCGGCGTCGGACACGAGACGGACTTTACGATCTGCGACTTCGTGGCCGACCTGCGCGCGCCGACGCCGTCCGCCGCCGCGGAGATCGTGATCCGCGCGAAGAGCGAGATCTGCACGCAGGTCGACCACATGGTCCGCCGCGTGCGCCACGTGCTCGAAGGACGGGTGCGCAACTACCGCCACGAGCTGCGGCATCTCTCGTCATCGGACCGCCTCGGCATCGCCGTGCGCCGCGTGCGCCTCATGCGCGAGCGACTGGAGCGCCGGCGCCTGTCGCTGTATCGCCTCCTCGACGCGCGCGCGAAATCGCTCCGCCGCCGCCTCGTGCGCTGCGACGAGCCACTGGCCCGCTACCCCGCCCGCATCGAGCGCGAGCGCGCCCGCCTCCGCTCCACGATGACCACGCTGCAGGCCGTGTCGCCGCTCTCGGTCCTCTCCCGCGGCTACGCCATCGCCTTCTCCCGCACCAAACGCGGCCGCAAGCCGATCCTCGACTCGTCACAGGTGAACGTGGGCGACCACATCGAAGTGCAGCTCAAGAAGGGACGCCTCAACGCGACGGTGGACTCGCACACGCTGGGGGTGGAGAGCCTCTGGCCGGAAGTGGAAACGTAGACAAATTTCCCGCTTTCCGTGCCGCCGACACGGATGCATGTTGAAGGGATGCGCACCCTCACGGCTCTCCTCGCACTTGCGGCGGTTCCGCTCTTTGGCCAGGGTCGTCCCACCACCCCGGGACCTCCGGGCGCAGCCCCGCCGGCAACGGCGACGGTGAACGTTGACTGTGCCGCGGGCGGGACGCTCTCCGACGCACTGACTACGCCCGCGGGGCAATTGACCGTCGTCTTCACCGGCACGTGCGTGGAGGACGTCGCCATCCGCCGCGGCGACGTCACGCTTCGCGGCGGCGCCCCGGGTGCGACGATCGACGGCAGCACCCCGGCGGCCAACCACGCGCTCCTCGTCGAAGGAGGCCTGCGGGTGACTCTCTCCGACTTCGCGGTGCGCAACAGCCAGGGTCACGGCCTGACGATCAGTTTCTCCACCGTCGACGCCGCGAACCTCACCATCAGCGACAACGTGTTGGCCGGTGTGCTGGTCGACGGCTGCACGCTCCGGTTCACGAACGGGACGGTCAGCCGCAATCTGAGCGGCATCGTCGCCTCGGGCGGGAACGCGTTCGTCAGGCTCGGCGGCACGGTGGTGATCGCCGACAACACGCAGGATGGACTCTACTCCGGCGAAGGTGCGTACGTTTTTCAGTCGTCCGCCGTGGGCTCGAACCTGACCGTCAGCGGGAGCGAGTACGGGATTACCGTAGAGAGCAACGGACAGTTTCACGTGTTCCGCGACGGGCTGACGGTGCGGCAGAACGACTTCGGCATCGTCGGCAACCGCGGCGCAATCATCGACGTCGCCATGCTGACTCTCACCGCGAACGGCCACGGCGTGCTGCTGATCGACTCATCGCTGCGCGCCGGCGGCTCGCTCACGAACAACACGGTTGCCGCCATCGAGGCACAGCGCGGCTCGCAGGTCGAGCTCCATCGCGGCCGCGTCACCACCACCACCGTCACTGGCAATCGTGTCGGCATCTCCGCGGACGCGCACTCGCAGATCATGCTCAGCGACACCACGGTCACCGGCAACGTCGAGCGCGATGTCCGCCTGGCCTTCGGCGCAACTCTGAGCCGCTACCAGAACGCGACCGTGGGCACGCTCGCCTGTGACGGTACGGAGCTGATCCGCCCTCCGGCAACGTGCGCCGCCACTTTTGCAATGACGCCGGCGCCGGACATGGCGTTGCGGCGTGCCGCTCGCGAGGAACGCTCCCGCGTTCGGGAGCGGGAATGATGCTATAACCCGCGCCGAAATGGCCGCCCGCCGCCCCAACGAGTTCGAGAAAGCCTTCCAGAACCTCGAGAAGATCGTGCAGCGTCTCGAGGGGGAAGAGCTGCCGCTCGACGAGTCGCTGCAGCTCTTCGAGGAAGGCATCCGCCTCTCCCGCTTCTGCCATCAGCGGCTCGAGGAAGTGGAGAAGAAGATCGAGCTGATCCTCGCCGACGCGAAGGGGCAGCCGGTGACCGAGCCGTTCGAGGAAGAGGAGCTGCACGACGACGAGGACATCGTCGAGTGAACCTCCGTCAGTACCTCGATGAAAAACGCGCGCTCGTCGACCGCACGCTCGACGCGCAGCTCCCGCCGGCCGGCACGAATCCTCCCGTCATTCACGAAGCGATGCGCTACGCGGTCCTCGGCGGCGGCAAACGCCTTCGCCCGATCCTGGCCATCGCCGCGGCCGAAGCCGTCGGCGCCGACGTGGAGCCGCTGCTCGTCCCCATCTGCACGCTGGAGCTGATCCACACCTACTCGCTCGTCCACGACGACCTGCCGGCGCTCGACAACGACGATCTGCGCCGCGGACGGAAGACCACACACATCGTCTTCGGCGAGGCCATGGCCATCCTGGCCGGCGACGCGCTGCTCACCGAGGCGTTCTCGTGGCTGGCGAAGCCGATCGCGGGAGTGGAGGCGTCGCGGCAGCTGCGGGCCATCGCGGAAGTGGCCACCGCCATCGACTCCACGGGGATGATCGGCGGACAGGTCGCGGACCTCCTTGCCGAGCGATCCCATCACGAGAGCGACGACCAGGACGCGCTGTTGCGGGAACTTCAATTCATCCATCGCAACAAGACCGGCAAGCTCTTCACGGCCTCGGTCGTGCTCGGCGGTCTCCTCGGCAATGCATCCGACGCGCAGCTCGACGCGCTCCGCCGTTATGCGGGCGCGCTCGGGCTCGCCTTCCAGATCGTCGATGATCTCCTTGACATCGAAGAGTCCTCTGCCATTCTGGGGAAGACCGCGGGGAAGGATGTTGCTCAGGGAAAGCTGACGTGGCCCGCGCTTCTGGGCGTCGATGCTGCACGTACGGAGGTGGACCGGCTGCTCCAGGAGGCCTTGGACAACGCTGATATCATCGCCGGTCCTGTGAATACCCTTGGGGCAATCGCACGTTACATTTGCGAGCGCCGCTCTTAGGCGCGTGACCGGAAAACTCAAAAGATGCCAAGACTTCTCGATTCGATCGACACGCCGCGCGATCTGCGCAAGCTCGATCGCCGCCAGCTTCCGCAGGTTGCGCAGGAGATCCGCGACCAGATCATCGACGTCGTCTCCCGCGTCGGCGGCCACTTCGGCGGCAACCTCGGCATCGTCGAGCTGACGCTCGCGCTGCATTACGCCTTCGACACGCCGCGCGACCAGATCGTCTTCGACACCGGCCACCAGAGCTATCCGCACAAGCTCATCACCGGCCGGCGCGACACGTTCCACACCATCCGCCAGCACAACGGCATTTCCGGCTTCTGTAAGCGGGAGGAGTCGGAGTACGACGTCTTCAACGCCGGCCATGCCTCGACCTCCATCTCCGCGGCCCTCGGCATCGCCGTGGCGCGCGACTTCCGCAAGGAGGACTACCGCGTCGTGGCCATCATCGGCGACGGTGCGCTCTCCGGCGGCATCGCGCTGGAAGGACTGAATCAGGCCGGACACCTGAAGCGCCGCCTGATGATCGTCCTGAACGACAACGACATGTCGATCTCGACCAACGTCGGCGCCATGTCGGGCTATCTCAACCAGATCATCAAGGGACAGCGCTACAACCAGGCCAAAGACCTGGCCAAGGGCGTGATGGACCGCGTCCCGCTCATCGGCGGCAAGCTGCACGGCCTCGCGCACGACATGGAGCAGGTGCTCAAGAACATGGTCGTGCCGGGCACGCTGTTCGAGGAGCTCGGCTTCAAGTACCTCGGGCCGTACGACGGTCACGATCTCGAGCTGCTGCTGAACCTCTTCAACGAGCACAAGGACTACGACGGCCCGATCCTCATCCACGTGATGACGAAGAAGGGGAAGGGCTACACGCCGGCGGAGAACAAGCCGATCTGGTCGCACGGCGTGACGGCGTTCGACGTCCCGACGGGCGAGGTCAAGAAGTCCGACAAGTCGCAGCCGCCGACGTACACCGCCGTCTTCGCCGACGCGCTGGTGGAACTGGCGAAGCACGACCCCAAGATCATCGGCGTGACCGCGGCGATGCCGGAGGGGACGGGGCTGGACAAGTTCGGCAAGGCCTTCCCGGAGCGGATGTTCGACGTCGGGATCGCCGAGGAGCACGCGGTGACGTTCTGCGGCGGCATGGCCACGCAGGGGATGAAGCCGGTCGCGGCGATCTACTCGACGTTCCTGCAGCGCGCCTTCGATCAGGTCTTCCACGACGTGGCCATCATGGATCTGCCGGTGGTCTTCGCCCTCGACCGCGGCGGCATCGCCGGCGCCGACGGCCCGACGCACCACGGCATCTACGACATGGCCTACCTGCGGATCTTCCCGAACATGGTGTGCATGGCCCCGAAGGACGAGAACGAGCTGCGGCACATGGTGAAGACCGCCTTCGAGTGCGGCCACCCCGCCTCGCTGCGCTACCCGCGCGGCAACGGCCTCGGCGTCCCGCTCGAGGAGATGCGCGCGCTTCCCGTCGGCAAGGGCGAAGTGCTCCGCGAAGGCGATCCCGCCATCGCCATCTTCGCCATCGGCAACGAAGTGCACGCCGCCATGCAGGCCGCCGAGATCCTGGCCAGGGAAGAAATTAACGTCACAGTAATCAATGCACGATTCATCAAGCCTTTGGATGATGAATTGATTACGAAATACTGTCAGCCTCATTCACGAGTCATTACCGTGGAAGAAGGTTCCCTGGCCGGCGGCTTCGGCAGCGCGGTCATGGAGCGCTGCGAGCAGCTGGGCATCCACAACGTGCAGTTCCACTGCATCGGCATCCCCGACGAGTACGTCCACCACGGTTCCCAGGACGTGCTGCGCGCGCAGTACGACCTGCATCCCGAGGGGATCGCGAAGCGGGTGCGGAAGTTCGTGGGGGAACAGAAGCTCGGCACCGTCGGCGACGTGGCGCGCATGATGGATGAGCTCACGAAAGACGTACCGGACGAAGAGTTCGAGAAACTGCCGACCTCCGACCGGATCGACGAAGTGGTGTACGGCTTGCGCCGTCGCGTAGCGAAGTAATGCCACTGGTTCTCGTCGACACGTGGTTCTTCGTGGCGCACTTCAACCGCCGCGATCCGGACCACGACAGCGCCGCGCGGATGTGGCGCAGGATGGACCAGGCGCAGATGGTCACGCACGACGGGGTGCTTGCGGAGTTCCTCACGTTCTTCGCGGAGTTCGGTCCCACGATCCGGGAGAAGGCCGCGCGCACGGTTCGCAACCTGCCGGTGTTGCGCGTCGAGGTCGTGGCCCAGGACCGCAGCCTTTTTCTGAAAGCGCTTGCCCTCTACGAGGAGCGCCCTGACAAGGGCTACTCGTTCGCAGACTGCATGTCCATGGTCGTGATGCGCGAGCGCGACATCACCCACGTCCTCACCAACGACCACCACTTCCGCCAGGAAGGCTTCACCGTCCTGAACCAATGAAAAAGCAGCGCCTCGACGTGGTGCTGGTCGAGCGCGGACTCGTCGAGACGCGCTCGAAGGCGCAGTCGCTGATCATGGCCCGGCGGGTCCTCGTGAACGGGCAGTTCGTCGACAAGGCAGGGGCCACGGTCGCGGATGACGACGAGGTGCACGTCGCGGAGCTGGAGCATCCGTGGGTGGGGCGGGGCGGGATGAAGCTCGCGCACGCCTTCAAAACGTTTGCGATAAATGTTGACGGTAAGGTGTGCGCAGATATTGGCGCATCAACGGGTGGCTTCACCGACGTGATGCTCAAGCACGGGGCGGCGAAGGTGTACGCGATCGACGTCGGCTACGGGCAGCTCGACGTCTCGCTGCGCAACGATCCGCGCGTGGTCAACCGGGAGAAGGTGAACGCGCGGTTTCTGGGACCGGAGAGCTTCGACGAGCCGATCGGGTTCGCCTCCATCGACGTCTCGTTCATCCCGCTGAAGCTGATCCTCCCCGCGGTGGTGAGCTTCCTCGACGGCGAGCTGGTGGCGCTGATCAAGCCGCAGTTCGAGGTGGGGAAGCACGAAGTCGGCAAAGGCGGCATCGTGCGCGACGAGGCCAAACGTCAGGCGGCGGTGAGTGGTGTCATCGACGTGGCGCGGGAGCTGGGGCTCGAGATGAAAGGCGTGATCGAGAGTCCGGTCAAGGGCGCCGAGGGGAACGTCGAGTTCCTCATGTACGCCGCGACAGGTAGTCGCGCAGACCGTCCCGCCACGACTCCGGAGTGACGCCGGTCAGGCGCTCGTAGCGCTCCGTCGACAGCACCGAGTACGCCGGGCGTTTCGCCGGACGAGGGAACTCCTCCGTCGACACCGGCACGACCTCCGTCGCCGATCCTTCCGCGATCGCGCGCGCAAAGTCGTACCACGAGCATTCCTCCGCATCCGCGTAATGCACGACGCCCTGGGCATCCTGCAGCGCGAGCCGCACGACCGCGCGTGCGAGGTGCGGCGTGTACGTCGGACGTCCGCGCTGGTCGCTGACCACGCGCAGCGGGTTCGTCCCCTTGCGGATCTGGTTGCGGATGGCCTCCACGAAGTTCGGGCCGTGCACGCCGAAGAGCCACGACGTGCGCACGATGCAGTGCTTCTCCGCGTGCGAGGCCGCGATCTCGCCGAGGAGTTTCGAGCGGCCGTAGGCGGACAGCGGGTTCGTCTGGTCGTTGACTTCGTAGGGAGACGTCTTAGAGCCGTCGAAGACGAAGTCGGTGGAGAGCTGGATCAGTCGCGCGCCGGCCTCGTTCGCCGCGGCGGCGAGGAGCTCGACCGCCGAGCCGTTGATGGCATTCGCGGCCGCCTCTTCCTGCTCGGCGAGGTCGACTTTCGTGTACGCGGCGCAGTTGATGATGACGGTGGGAGCGTGCTCGCGCACGGCGGCATTCACGAGACGCGAGTCAGTGACGTCGAGCTCGCTCCGGCTCAGCGCGACGACTTGCTCATCGCGCGCGGCGAGCTCGTCCTGCAGGTCGGCGCCCAGCATCCCCCCGGCACCGGTGATCATCCAGCGGGCACGGCCCGCGGCGCTGGTTGCCCAAGGCTTCGGCACGCTAGCCGTGTTGCCTCAGGCCTTGTCGTCGGACTTCGGCAGAGCGGGCTTCTCGTCCTTGCCCTTGAGGCCGTCACGGAAGTTCGAAATGCCTTCGCCGAGGCCTTTGCCGAGCTGCGGCAGTTTGCTCGCGCCGAAGATCACGACCACGATCGCGAGGATGAGGACCAACTCCATGGGACCAAAACCGAACATGAGCATCATGCCTCCAGGGGCTGTACTACGGACCGAAGCGGTGTGAGTTTACCAGAGCGGAAACAGCCGGACGGCGCGATCCGTTCCACTGATAGCATCCGCACCTCCATGCTCGATCTCTCCGGACTCAATCCTCAGCAGCGCGCGGCCGTCACCCATGGCGAAGGACCGCTCCTCGTCCTGGCCGGCGCCGGCTCGGGGAAAACCCGCGTCATCACCTATCGCATCGCCCATCTCATCGGCGAAATGCGCGTCCCGCCGCAGCACATCCTGGCCGTCACGTTCACCAATAAAGCGGCCGCCGAGATGCTCCACCGCGTCGACCAGCTCGTCCCCGCCGGCGGCTACCGCCCGTGGGTGGGCACGTTCCACTCGACCTCCCTCCGGATGCTGCGCCGCTACGCCGACCGCCTCGGCTTCACGAAATCGTTCGCCGTCTACGACACGGCCGACCAGCTCACCCTCATCCGCCGCTGCATGCGCGAGCTGAACGTCAACGACGACGCCTTCCCGCCGCGCTCGGTGCTCACGCGCATCAGCCACGCCAAGAACGAGCTGATCAACCCCGTCGAGTACGAGAAGCACAACCACGACTTCTTCGGCGCGCGCGTCGCGGAGATCTACCGCCTCTACCAGAAGCGGCTCCGCGAGTTCGACGCCATGGACTTCGACGACCTGATCGGCAACTACGTGCAGCTCCTCGAGCAGCACGAGGACGTGCGCAACGAGCTCCACGAGCGCTTCCAGCACCTCCTCATCGACGAGTACCAGGACACGAACAAAGCGCAGTACGTGCTGGTCAAGCTCCTGGCCGGCAAGGCGGGCAACATCGTGGCCGTCGGCGACGAAGATCAGAGCATTTATCGTTTCCGTGGTGCAGACATCAAAAACATCCTCAATTTCGAGCATGATTTTCCAGGAGCGAAAATCATCAAGCTCGAACAGAACTACCGCTCCACCGGCAACATCCTCGACGCGGCCACGGGCGTCGTCTCCAACAACATCGCCCGCAAGGGGAAGACGCTCTTCACGCAGGGAGGGAAGGGCGATCCGGTGCGCATCGTCACCTGCAGCAACGACCGCGAGGAGGCGCAGTTCGTCCTCGAGAAGATCTCGTCGAATCGGAGCAGGTACAAGCTCACCGACTTCGCGATTCTCTTCCGCACGAACGCGCAGTCGCGGCCCTTCGAAGAAGAGCTGCTGCGCGCGAACCTGCCGTACTCGGTCGTCGGCGGCGTGAAGTTCTACGAGCGCGCCGAGATCAAAGACATCCTCTCCTTCATCCGCCTGACGCTGCGGCCGCACGACACGCCGTCGATCGAGCGGGTGATCAACGTCCCCTCGCGCGGCATCGGCGACACCACCGTGCAGACGCTCTCCGAGCAGGCCGCGGCGCAGAACGTGTCGCTCTGGACGGTCATCGAGGGCGACCTCGCCTTCCTCCCGGCGCGCGCGGCGAAGGCGGTGCGCGAGTTCCGCGAGATCGTGCACGACCTGCAGCGCGCCGCCACGCAGCCGATCCCCGAGCTGGTCGACTACGTCCTGCTGCGCACCGGCTACCGGCGCATGCTGCAGGAGTCGCGCGACCTGCAGGACGAGTCGCGCCTGGAGAACCTCGAGGAGCTGATGAACTCCGCGCGTGAGTACATGGAGCAGAACCCGCAGGCCGTGCTGGCGGACTGGCTCGACTCGCTCACGCTGATGTCGGACCTCGACAAGTACGAGTCGCAGAAAGGCGTCACGCTGATGACGCTGCACGCGGCCAAGGGTCTCGAGTTCAAGGTGGTCTTCCTCGTCGGGATGGAGGAAGGGATCCTCCCGCACGCGCAGTCGCTCGAGCGCACCGACGATCTCGAGGAGGAGCGCCGCCTCTGCTACGTCGGGATGACCCGTGCGCGGGAGATCCTCTACTGCATGCACGCGTACGAGCGCCGCGTGCACGGCCGCTTCCGCGAGCAGAGCCCTTCCCCCTTCCTGGCCGAGATCCCGGAGGATGCGAAGGAGTTCGTCCGCCTCGGCCGCGCCGCGTATTCGTCGTCACAGACGTGGCGCGAGGCGCCGATGCAGCAGCGCCGCCCTTCCTACAACGCGCCGCCGCAACCGGCGCGCCGCCCGGCGAGCCCGCCGCCCGCGAAGCCGAAGAACACGAACGTGAACGGCGTGATGTCGTTCTTCGGGAACCAGAGCGCTCCGGTGCAGTTCGATCCGAACGCGATCCGCGCGGCGAAGCAGGCCGAGGCGCCGGGCGCGGCCGCGGAGCTGACGCGGGGACAGCGCGTGCGCCACGAGATGTTCGGCGTGGGGACGATCCTGACGATGGAAGGATCGGGGCCGGACGCGAAGCTGTCGGTGTACTTCGAGCGTCACGGGACGAAGAAGTTCATCGCCAAGTTCGCGAAGCTGACTCGGGCGTAAGCCGCGGCTGGCATTCGCATCGCATGCCGCATCGCGAGAACGCCACGTAGTTTCAGGAAGGGTCCCTCCATGTTCCGTCGTGCAGCAGTGGTGCTGTGCCTCGTCCTTGCCGCCGCATTCGCGGAAGCGCAGACGCTCTTCGTCTCCGACACGTTCACCGGCCCCAACAACGCGTCGCTCGAGAGCCACGCGCCCGACATCGGCGGCACGTGGACGCGCCTCCGCGGCAGGGGCATCATCCTCTCCTCGAACGCGGCCACGCCCGACAAGACCGGCGGCCTGGACGTCTACCGCAACGCCGCGGCGGCGCCGTCGGCCGAGTACGTGGTCGGGATCACCGCCACGTTCGGCAGCGGCAACAGCGACATCTACGTCGAGCTCTACGCGCGCATGGTGGGGACCAGCGGCTACGCCACGTACATCGACTCCTCTGGAGCTTGGGCCATCATCCGCTACACGAGCGGCACGGGGACGATCCTGGCGAGCGGCACCACCACCGCGCTGAATCCCGTCGGACAGCCCAACGAGATCCTCTTCCACGTCACGAACGCCAGCAAGCGGCTGATCGTCAACGGCGTCGTGGTCGGCACGACGGCCGACAACACACACACCGCCGCCGGCAACGTCGGCTTCGGCCTCTCCACGAACATCAAAGGCGACGCCGTCGCCGACAACTTCTACGCCTCGACCCTCGGCCCGACGGCCGTGCGCATGGATTCGATGCGCGCCACGCGCGACCGCGGCCAGGTGCTCGTCTCCTGGACCACCGGCGCCGAGTCGGACAACCTCGGCTACCGCATCTGGCGCGAGACCGGGAACAGGCGCGTGCTCCTCACGCCGTCGCCGATCGCCGGCTCGGCGTTTTTCGTCGACGCCCCGCGCCTCGGCAACGGCAACGCCTATCGCTGGGTCGACCGCCACGCGCGACGCGACGCGACGTACTGGATCGAAGAGCTGGACGTGAACGGTGCCCGCGAGTGGCACGGCCCGATCGAGCCCGCCGCCGGGACGATCGATCCCCGCACGCTCCCCGCGCCGACGCTGGCCACGCTCCCGCAGCGCACCAGCGTGGCCAGGGCGATGGACACGCTGCACGAAATGCGCGGCGATGTGCGTGCGTCGCACTTCGACGTCGCCACGCGTGACGCGCTGAAGATCTCCGTCACCACGCCCGGCATCCACGAGGTGCCGCTCCCCGCCGGCGCCGACGCGAAGCGCGTGCAGCTCTGGCAGGACGGCCGCGAGCTGCCGATCGTCGTGACGAACGACGCCATCCGCTTCTACGGCACTCCGCTCGACTCGCAATGGAGCGAGGTGCGCGTCTACTGGCTGACGTGGGACCGCGGCGCCGGCGCGCGCATGGCGATCGCGCCGAAGTCGACCGCGCCGCTGCACACCGCGAGCGGTTTCCTCTCCACGGTGGAGCTGCGCGACAAAGTGCTCTTTTCCGCGTCGACCGAGAGCGAAGAGGGCGACGCCTTCTTCGGCCCGCTCGTGACCTCCACTCCCGCGCGCCAGACGCTGCGCCTCGAGTCGATCGACGCGAATGCGCCGAGCGCGGAGCTCGGCGTGACGCTGGTCGGATCGTGGACCGGACCGCACCGCGTCAGCGTGACGCTGAACGGCAACGCCGCGGGCGTCGTCGAGTTCAGCGACCGCGCGCGGCACCGCGCGAAGTTCAACGTGCCGGCGTCGTGGCTGCGCGAGGGGAACAACGAGATCGTCTTCACCGCGCAGAACGGCTTCGACGACGTGAGCGTCGTCGAGGCGGTGCGCGTGACCTACTGGCGCGCCTATCGCGCGGCGGGCGACTCGCTCGTCTTCACCGCGCCGGGCGGTACGCGGGTGCCGGTCAGCGGCTTCACCGGCGCCATCACGGCGCTCGACATCACCAACCCCGCCGCGCCGCTGCTGCTCGTCAGCGACGGCAACGTGATCTCCGTGCCGGGCACCGGCACGCGCACGATCGTCGCCGCGGACCGGTTCCTGCGCGCGTCGCGCATCGAAGCCAACGAGCCGTCGAATTTGACGAAACTCAAGGCGGACCGTGTGCTGATCGCGCCGCGCGCGTTCCTCGCGGCGCTGGCCGGCCGCGACGGCGCGCGCGCCGCGGTCGAAGACATCTACGACGAGTTCAGCTACGGCGCGAAGGATCCGGCCGCGATCCGCGCGTTCCTCGAGACCGTGCGACCGCGCAGCGTGCTGCTGGCCGGCGACGGCTCGTTCGATCCGCGCGGCTACGTCGGCGGCGCGGCGATGGACGTCATCCCGGTGAAGCTGCTGCGCAACCGGCTGCAGCGCTCCCCCTCCGACGCGTGGTTCACCGACTTCGACAACGACGGCGCGTCCGACATCGCCATCGGACGCCTGCCGGCGCGGTCGTTCGAGGAACTGCAGTCGATGGTGGCGAAGATCGTCGCTTACGAATCCGCGTCGGTGCTGCCGGGCGACGTCGTCTACGTGAACGGCGCCGGCTTCGGCGAGCGCTCCGCGCATGCGACGGCGTACGTCGACGTCGATGCGGAAGGGGTCGTGGCCGCGCGGCAGCAGCTCCTGCAGCGCTGGAGCGACGGCGCCGCGCTCATCGACTTCACCGGCCACGGCTCGGTGACGATGTGGCAGAGCGGCGGCTTCTTCTCCACGGAGGACGCGGCGTCACTCCAGCAGTCGACGCTGGTCGTGGCCATGACCTGCCTCAACGGCTGGTTCCACGACATCTATCAGGAGAGCCTCGCCGAATCGCTGCTGCGCAACCCGAATGGCGGCGCGGTGGGCGTCTGGGCTTTGACGACGCTCACGGAGCCGGGCGGTCAGTCGCTCGCCAACGCCGCCCTCGTCGACGCTCTCAAACGCGGCGCGACCCTCGGCGAAGCGACGATGGCCGCGCAACGAGCCACGACGGACGGCGACGTGCGCCGCTCGCTCATGCTCTTCGGCGACCCGGCCTTGCGCATGCGCTAGACGCACGAGGAAACGACCGGGAGGCCTCCGGCGGGCCGACGCGGTCGGCAGCGCTGATTGAGGCACGTGCGGCCGCGAGAGCCGCGCGCAAGGCGACGGGCGTGCGGCCCGGCCAGGCCAACCAGCGCTGCCGGCCGTGCCGGCCCGCCGGAGGCCTCATCGTCATCCTGGGAGTCAGCGCACCGCGCGGCGGCGGGGCCAGGGGAACAACCGCAGGAAGGCGCGCTCGGTCATGTGTGCGCTGGCGTCCGGGCGGACGTAGACGGCGGAGGGTGCCTTGCCCGTTGCCACGAGCGAGAGCTGGAACGGTACTTCCGCGAAGTAGCGATGTGCGGCCAGCGGGGTGCCTTCCGCGGACAGCTCGTGCACGTCCGTCGCGTGTGCGATCCACCAGCGTCCGTTGTCCCAGGTTGCGAAGTACTGCGACTGTACGGGGAGTCGTCCGTCCGTGCATGCGACCGTCACCGCCGGCGCGAGCGCCACGCCGGCGAACGAGAACCGCTGCGCGTCGGTGCAGACGCGCTGCTGCTCCGTGTGCACGGTCGCGATCAGCACCTCGCCGTCGCGGGCGGCGGCAGAGTATCGGGCGCCGCGGGTCAGGACCACGCTGCCGGGGCGCGCCTGCGTGCCGTTCGTGTAACGGCGTCCGTGGATCTCCTCCACCTCGCGCCACAGCAGCAGCGTCTCCGCTCCGTGCGCGATCACCATCGGATCGTAGGCGCGGATGTACGGCGGCACCAGCTCCTCCGGTTTGCCGATCGTCGCGCCGACATGCGTCGTGTAGATCGTTTGCGTCGGACGCACATTGGTGGAGAGTGGCACGGTCGAGCGGCCGTGCCACGCCACGCGGAAGCCGTCCGCGTCCGCGCCGATGGCCACGCGATACGTATCCGGCTGCGACGTGCTCGAGTCGACGATCAGCGGCTCCGCGTCGATGGCGTTGCCCTGCGGGTCGAAGCGCTGCATGACGATGCGTTGCACGATCGCGTCGTGGTCCTGGTCGTAGAGCACTTCCACCCAGGCCGCGGCGAACGTGTCGCCGTTGCGCGCGAGAACGGGGCTCTGCGCGTCGTACGGCAGCGACGACAGCCGCCGCGGCGCACCGTTGCCCACGCGCAGCATCGCCGCGCCGCGCTGGTCACCCTCGCGCCACACCGCGAAGTTCGACAACACGCTCGGCGTCGCCTGCGGCGGCACGCTCGTGGCGAAGAGCCGCGGCTCCTGCGACGGAGAGGGCGTCGTGTCGCGCTCCCACGTGCGCACGTAGTAGTCGTAGTCGAACGGCGAATCGGCGCGGCCTCTGCGCGAGAGGAGCAGATTGTGCGTCGTGCCCGACCTGAGCTGCGGCCCGTACACGCCCATGTCGCGCGGGTGAAAGTACGGATCGAGCTTCGTGTCCGACGGCTGACCGTCGGCGATGCGCCACAGCCGGAGCTGCTGCAGCGTGGTCGAGTCCCACCACGAATGCGCGACCAGCCACGCGTCGCCGTCCCTCGCCAGCGAGGCCGTGCCGGCACGAGGCGAGCGCGCGGTGATGAGCGACTCCTTCTCGAGGAGCGCGTAGCGCGCGGTCGAGCCGTCGGCGCGGATGACGCGCAGCGCCAGCGTGCGCTCGTACCGGGACGACTGCAGCGGCGCGATCTCCTCGGTGAGCACCGCGTACTCACCGTTCGCGCAGGCGACCGTGCGCAGCGAATCCGTGATGGGGGCGCCGGAGATGCCGCGGTCGACGGTCATCGACTGCGGCGTGTCCCGTTTCGCCTCGCTGATGCGGTACCAGACCGTGCCGCGCTGGACGTTGCCGAGGATCAGCCACTCGTCGTCGCCGTACGGGACGACCGACTCGATCGCGCCGCCCGCGGGGAGCGGCGTCGGCTTGCGGCGCACGCCGTCCGCGCCGACGAACCAGACGATCGGACCTGTGCCGCCGTAGGTGATGTTCAGCGTTTCGCCGCGCGCGTTGCGCGTCGGCGTCACCACCGGCCAGTCGGGAAAGATGATGGTTTCCAGGCCGGTGACGCGCGCGCGGTCGAGGTCGAGCGTGCGCCGCTCCATGCGCCAGTCGAGCTTCGTCCAGTCGTTCGCCATCTCGGGGAAGCCGGTGGTCGTGATCCACACGGCCTGTCCGTCCTCGACGTGCAACTCCTCCCAGCGATACGACTCGTACGGCATCGACAGCAGCAGCACGCCGCCCGGGTCGAGCACCTCGCCCGCGGCGGTGATGCGCGTGCCGAAGTAGTGGTAGATGCCGCCGCTGAACATCTTGCTGAGCGTGAAGAAGCCGTCGCGGTGCGGCACGGTGACGACGAGCGTCCGCGCCGACGGCGCGGCATCGGACGGCGCGAGCGGAACATCCGCGGCAAACGCCGCGCACGACAGCGCCAGCGCGACGAGCAGGCGCCGGATCATGGCAAGCCTCCATGACGGACCGCGCGCGGTTTGCGTGGCCCGGGATCGAGCGTGATGGGACGCAGGAAAACGCGGCGCACGCCGTTGTACGGCTCCTCGGCGACGACGCGGTCGTAGAAAACGAAGAGGCGGCCGCGCAACGTCGCGGCGCCGGCGAGCAGCGGCTCCGTGCCTTGCGGCGCGACATCGAACGCGTTGCCGATGAGGGTGCCGTTCGCGGAGACGCGCACGGCGCGCGCGCCGTCGGCGAACCGCACGTGCCAGAGCAGCGTGTACGCGCCGTCGCTCCAGGTCGCGCTCAGTCCCGTGAACCAGCGGTTGATGCCTGAGTCGCAGACGATCGTGCGCGGCGCACCGTTCGGGAACGGCATGCCGCGGACACACGTCCCTTCGATCCAGAACAGCAGCGTGCCCGGACCGTCGCCCGCGACCGAGAGTGCCTCGGACGCGTCAGCGGTGCGGTGGGTGAGGAGAGTCCATCCGCCAATCGGCTCGCCCGTGCGCGAGACGGCCGCGACGCGATACTCGAACGGAATGCCTTCCGACCAGGCGATGACGTACGCATTGCCGGTCCAGGCCACGGTTTTCTCGCCGAGGCTCGTGATCTGCGCGAAGTCGACCGCCGCGCCGATGCGACCTTCGGCGGAGACCGTCGCGCCGCGGATCTTTCCGCCGCCCGTCCAGATGACGAAAAAGTCCGTGCCGTCCGTGGCCACCTGCGGCACACCGGCGAATTCGTTGGCGATGACGAGCGGCTCGCGGTCGAGGAGCTCGCCGTTGGCGCGCACGCGCCGGCCGAATAAACGCGCCGGCAGACCCGCGGTCCAGACGACCAGAAACAGGTCGCCGGCCGCGGCGGCCGCACTTCCGTAGCGATCGCGCTCGGGGCCGGAAAGCTCGAGCTGCGTGAGCGAGCCGTCCGGATGATGCAGCGCGCCGCGCAGGCGCTGCTCTTCCAGCCACACCGCAAGCACCGCATCGTTCGTCGCGGCGATCGCCTGCGCCGACTGTCCCGTGCCGCCGCGCGTGAGCAGCGTGCCGTCACGCAACGTGTACGTGGCGAAGGCTCCCGCCGCGCGCGCGGTGATGACGCGGTCGAAGCCATTCCGTCGCTCGTCGGCGATCAACACCGCCTCGCGGCCGTTGAACGCCGAGACGAATCCGTTCCCGTATCCGGCCACGACGAACGGCGCCTGCGTCTGCGCGAGTCCCGAAGTGTCGATGCGGATGCCGACCATCTTCGCGCCGTCGAAACCATCGTTGTCCTTCGTCCAGCTCAGGAGAAACTCGCGGCCGTCCCAGGCGAGATCGGGCGGGCGGAGGTCGCCGACGGACTGGGTGTGCTTCGCGGGCTCGCGGACGAGTTGTCCCTCCGCGTTGACGACCGCGTACATCGGACGATTGCGCTCGAGCCAGGCCAGCAGCAGATGTTGCTGTCCGGCGATGACGGAGACGTATTGAGGGATTCCCGAGTAGATCGTCAGCGGCGCACCGAGTCCGTCCGGCGTGAGCGGGATCAGCTCGATCTCGAGCTCCATCGTCACGACCCAGTACCGCCCGTCGATGGCGATCACGCGCTGCGCGCTTTCGGGCAGTTGCACCTCCGCCAGCCGCTCGCCGCTGCGATCGAGAAAGAGCGCCGAGTCTTCGAGTAGCGCGCAGTACGTCGTGCCGTTCGAGGCGAGGTCGCGGATGCGTCCTTCGCCGGGCGACGTGCGGTGCGTGACGCGTCCCTCCGCGATGCGCGCCGTCTGCAGCGTGGGCGGGCTGTCGCTGTAGACGGCCAGGTAGGCTTCGCCGTCGGAGGCGAGCGCCATGCCGTACGCTGCGCCATCGGCGACGACGAAGCCGTGCGGATCGATCGGCACCTCGCCGCGCAGGCGCATGGCGCGCAGCGGGACCGTCGGCCAGCCGCGCAGATCGGCCCACATCGCCAGCGTGTCGCGCCCGTTCGAGGCGACGAGTGGTCCCGCGCCCGCGACGGGAACCTCGCGTGTCACCGGATCGAGCGCGATCTCGGAATGCAGCGTCGCCGCCGCGAGTGGCCAGGCGGCGACGACCAAAAGCGCGGCGATCAGCCCGCGCATGCGCTACGTCTTCGCGACTTTGCGCCGCTTGGCGTGCAGGCGGTCGATCAGCTTCGTGGCGGAGCGCACCTGCTCGAGGATCTTCTCCTCCAGGCCCGCGCCCTTGGTCTTGAAGCTCTTCGCGCGGCGGAACACCTGGCGCGCGCGATCCTTCTCGCCGTTCTCCAGGAGCGCCATGCCGAGGTGCATGAGGTTCGTCGCGGTCGGACCGATGTCCGCCGACTTGGTCAGGAAATCGACGGCGCTCTTGAAGTCGCGGCGCTTGAAGTAGACCCACCCCAATGCGGCCAGCGGGAACTGCTTCAGCTCCTTCGGCGAGTAGCGGAGCGCCAGCTGCGCGCTCTCCAGCGCCTCGTCGAGGTTCTCCTCCATCTCCGCGAGGTTGTACGCCTTCTCGTAGTAGGCGATCGACTTCGCGTAGTTCGAGGTGTAGTCGCGGAGCATGTCTTCGAGGACGCCGTTCGCTTCCTTAAAGTTCCCCTCCGCGCGCAGTGCCTCCGACAGCGTGGTGTACGCGGCCGCGGCCACGACCTCGGCCGGCCGGTGCTTGAGGATCCGCCGCGCCACCGCGATGGCCTCGGAGTTCATGTCGAGGTGCGAGCAGAGCAGCGCGTACGGCAGCAGCACGTTCACGTTGTCCGGCTCTTCCTGCGCGGCCTTGCGGTAATGGTCGAGCGCCTCGACGTACTTGCCGTCGGTGGCCAGCGTCTCCGCCTCGGTCATGGCCTGCGCGGCCGGACCTTCGACGGGGATGTGACCGGAGACGCCCTCGTAGATCTTGACCGCCTGCTGGTACTCCATCTTGTTCGGATTGAGCTCCAGCGCTTCCTGGAAGCACTCGATGGCCTTGCGGTTCCAGTTGCGGTCGAGATAGCAGAGTCCGAGGTGGTAGATCGCCTCTTCGTAATCGGGATCGAGCTTCAGCGCGGCCTGGAACGAGCGGATGGAGCGCTCGAGCTGACCCTTCTCGTAGAAGATCGTGCCGAGGAGGTAGTAGGCCTGCGGGATGGCCTCGAGCTGGATGGCCTTCTCGAGGAACTTCTGCGCGCGCAGCAGCTTTCCTTTGCGCGCGTAGATCGCGCCGAGGGAAAAGTACGGGAGGAACGACTCCTGCGAGATCTGGATGGCGCGGCGCAGCCAGCGCTCCGCGCCCTTGAGGTCCTGCCGCTCGTGCAGCAGCACGCCGTAGAAGACCGCGGCGTCGAAGTGATCGGGCTGCACTTCGAGCGTGCGCTCGAGGTAGGCCTTGGCGCGGTCGATGTTGCCGTCGTTGAAGAGCATCTCGCCGAGGAAGAACGAGAGCTCGTAGTTGTCGCGGTCGAGGCGGAAGGCCTCTTCGAGATGCTTCATGCCGCGCTCGGGATCGAACCCGTCGAACGCGGCCTCGGCGTCGGCGACCAGCAGCAGGAAGCGCTCGCGTTTCTCACCGCGGAAGAGCGAGACCATGCGGTCCTTGCGCTCCGTGAAGCGCTGCTTCTTCTCCAGCGCGAGCATCTGCTCGCCCATCTTCGATTCCCACAGCTCGACGACTTCGTCGGACGTGAGGACGTTCTTCTTCTCGAGGATCTCCTTGACCGAGAGCAGGCCGGTCTGGTTGATGAAGATCGCGCGCTCGTGCTTCTGCACGGCGTCGACGAGGGAGCGGATCGTCTCGGCGGAGCGCTTCACGATCTCTTCGATCGCGGAGACGCGCTCGAGCAGATGCTCGTCGAGCGAGAGGTCTTCCTCTTCTTCGTATTCCTCGAGGTCGTCCTCTTCGAACGAGCTCACCCCGGAAAGTACGAGCAGTTTGTTCTGGCAGCGATAGCAGAACTCACGCTCGTCGTCGTTGTACGCGCTGCAGGTCTGACAAAGCATGGTGGTGTCGGCGGATTAGAACACGTTTCTTATTTGCTCACTTCCGGTAGTCGTAGAAGCCGCGTCCGCTCTTTTTTCCGAGCCATCCCGCGTCGACCATCTTCACCAGCAGCGGGCACGGGCGGTACTTCGGATCGCCGAATCCCTGTTCGAGCACGCGCAGGATCGCCAGGCAGACGTCGAGGCCGATGAAGTCGGCCAGCGTGAGCGGTCCCATCGGGTGATTCATCCCCAGCTTCATCACGCCGTCGATTGCCTCGCGCGTGGCCACGCCCTCGTACAGCGCGAAGATGGCCTCGTTGATCATCGGCATCAGCACGCGGTTGGAGATGAAGCCGGGGTAGTCGTTCACCTCGATGGGCGTCTTCCCCATGCGCTTGGCCAGGTCTTCGACTTTCTGCCACGTTTCGTCCGAGGTGGCGATGCCGCGGATCACTTCCACGAGCGTCATCACCGGTACCGGATTCATGAAGTGCATGCCGATCACCTTGTCGGGGCGGTTCGTGGCGGCAGCAATTTTCGTGATCGAAATGGATGATGTATTCGATGCAAGAATACAGTCACTCTTTGTGGCCTGATCGAGCGTGGCGAAGAGCTGCGACTTGGCCTCCGTGTTCTCGATGATGGCCTCGATGACGATGTCCGCGTCGCCCACGGCGCCCTGCACGTCGGTGCTCGGCTTGATGCGCGCGACCACGGCGTCGCGCTCCTCGGCGGTCATCTTTCCCTTGTCCACGCCGCGCTGGAGGTTCGCCGTGATGGTGGAGACGGCGCGCTGGAGGATCGATTCGTTCACATCGACGAGCGTCACGTCGAAGCCGCTGGCGGCGGCGGTATGCGCGATGCCGTTTCCCATCGTGCCGCCGCCGATCACAACAATGTTTCTCATAGCCGGCGGACTGTATCGTAAGATCGTCGACCCCGGAGCGTCGGAATGGCCAGGAAATGCTTCATGTGCGGTCGCGAAGTCGGAGAGGGCATCCTCTGCGAGAAGTGCGACAAGCCGCGAAAGAAGAGTGGAGGACAGGCAATCCTGCCTGTCCAGCCGGAGGCCTCCGGACAGGCGGGACAGGCAGGGCAGCCAGGCCAGGCAGGATTGCCTGTCGTCCACCAGGGCGCCACCGCGCCTGAGCTCGATCCGTTTCCCAAAGCCCCGATCCTCCCGTTCCCCGTCGAATCCGCATCGCCCGCCGTCACCAGCGTCGTCAATCTGCTCGTCGCCAGTGGCGTCGCTTCGGTGCTCCTCGGTCCCGACCGTACGGTGAAGTTCGTCTCCGATGACGCGAAGAAGCTCTTCGACGCCACGGCCGCCGAGCTCTCGCAACTCTCCACGATCGAGACGAAGGCGGGCATCCGCGTCAGCGATCTCTCCGTGCCGGCCACGGCCGGCGTGCACATCGGCGGACGCAACTTCATCTACACGCTCGTGCCGATGTCGGGCGGCGCCACCGGCGCCGTGCTCGTCTTCCGCCACGCCGATCCGATGAACGAGGCGCACGCCTCCTTCGTCACGTACGTGCGCGAGACGGTGTTCGGACCGCTGCGCGCGCTGCGCGACTCGCTGCACGCCGCCTCGCATCAGCACAACGACGCCATGCTCATCGACGCCGCGGCGACGCTCGAACAGGTGCTGTCGTCGCTGGAGCTCGCGCCGGAAGTGGAAGAGGCGTCGTACGTCGCGCGGCCGGTGCCGACGGTGACGGAAGTGGTCCGCCGCGTGGCCGAGCGCTTCCGCGCGCACGCCGACCTGAAAGGCATCCGCCTCGACGTCGACGTGCAGGAGCTCGGCGAGCGCTTCAGCGATCACGAGCAGCTCGCCGAGGCGCTGACCATTCTCATGGAGAACGCGCTGCACTACGTGCCGCCGAGCGGACAGGTCGTCATCGGCGTGCGCTGGATGGAGCACAAGGGGAAGCCGCTGCTGCTGTTCTTCGTCATGGACAACGGCGCGGTGGTGCCGGAAGAGCTGCGCCAGAAGATCTTCGAGCCGTCGTTCGTCTGGAACCCCGCGTCGCCGGAACGGACCGGCCGCGGACTGTTCAAATGCCGCGAATTCGCGGTCGCACACGCCGGTTCCGTCTGGGCGGAATCGAAGACCGGCAAGGCCTGTACGTTCTTCCTGCGCGTGCGGCCGGACGGCGTCCTCCCATGAAACGCCTGCTCCTGATCCTCCTCTTCAGCACTCGTGCGCTCGCCGGCGACAACGAGATCAACGCCGCGAACGTGACGGCGCTGATGAACGAGTGGCGCGCCGAAGCCGGCCTCGGCCCGTTGCGCCTCGACGCGAAGCTCACCAAAGCCGCCGAGTCGCGCATGCAGGACATGATCGACGGCGCGTGGTGGAGCCACGCGTCGCCGGACGGCACGCCGCCGTTCGTCTGGATCACCGCCGCGGACTACAACTACGTCGCCGCCGCGGAGAACCTCGCCGCCGGATTCGAGACGGCGCGCCTGCTGGTCGAGTCGTGGATGGAGTCCAACGGTCACCGCGCGAACATCATGAATCCGATGTACGCCGACTGCGGCATCGCCGTGATCGAAGGACGCACCGACCGCCGCGGCGAAGGAAAGTCGATCGTGGTGCTGTTCGGGCGCCCTGCGGTCCAGCAAGTCACGAAAAAGTGACCCGAACGTAGGGCAGGCTTCAGCCTGCCCAGGACAGGCTGAAGCCTGTCCTACGTCAAGCGACCCGGATCGAGGGATCGACCTCCCGCGCCCAGCGCTGCATCCCGCCTACGAGATTCTTCACCTTCGTGTAGCCCTGCGCGCCGAGGAGGTGCTGCTGCACGTGGCCGCTGCGGCCGCCGGAGCGGCAGATCATCACCACCTCTTTGTCCTTGGGGATCTCGGCCAGGCGCTGCGGCACCTGGTTCATCGGGATGTGCACCGCCCCTTTGATGTGGCCGGCGCTCCATTCGTACGGCTCGCGCACGTCGATGAGGACGACGTCCTCGCCGCCGGCGAGCTTCTGCTGCAGTTCAGTGGGAGTGATGTCGGTCTGGTTCACGGGATTGCAGAACTCCTCGTAGTCGATCAGTTTCGTGATGGCCGCGTGCTCTTCGCAGCGGCGTTTCAGTTTCATGGTGCGGAACGTCATGCTCAGCGCGTCGAAGAGCAGCAGCCGCCCCGCCAGCGTCTCGCCGATGCCGGTCAGCAGCTTGATGGCCTCCGTCGCCTGCAGCGTGCCAACGACGCCCGGCAGCACGCCGAGAACGCCCCCTTCCGCGCATGAGGGCACGGTGCCGGGCGGCGGCGGCTCGGGGTAGACGCAGCGGTAGCACGGGCCGGTTTCCGTGGCGAAGACGGAGACCTGTCCGTCGAAGCGGAACACGGAGCCGTAGACGTTCGGCCTGCCGGTGAGCTTGCACGCGTCGTTCACGAGATAGCGCGTGGCGAAGTTGTCCGTGCCGTCGAGGACGACGTCGTATTTTGCGAACAACTCCAGCGCGTTCTCCGACGACAGGCGCATCGGATGCAGCTCGATCGCGACCTCGGGATTGAGATCGCGCAGACGCGCGCCGGCAGCGTCGAGCTTCTCGCGGCCGACGTCCGAGGTGGCGTAGAGGATCTGGCGGTGCAGGTTCGTCTCGTCGACGCGGTCGAAGTCGACGAGGCCGATGCGTCCCACGCCCGCGGCCGCGAGATACGTCGCGGCGGGAGAGCCGAGGCCGCCCGCGCCGATGACCAGCACCGAGCCGCGGGCGAGCTTCTCCTGGCCGGCGGTGCCGAGCTCGGGGAGCGTGGTCTGGCGTTGGTAGCGACGGAGGCTCATCAGCTCAAAGGACCAAAGGCTCAAAGTCTCAAAGGCGCTCGGTTCTTCTTTGAGCCTCTGCGCCTTTGAGCCTTCCTCACGGCAGGAGCCGCGACACGATCTCCTGAATCTTCTTCCCGTCCGCACGCCCCTTGTAGCGCGCCGTCGCTTCCTTCATCACTTTGCCGAGGTCCTTCTTCGACGCGGCGCCGGTGGAGGCGATGATCTCGCGGAGGCCGCTCTCCAGCTCTTCCTCGCTCAGCTCGGCGGGAAGGTAGGTCTTGAGGATCTCCATCTCGCTGCGCTCTTTGTCGGCGAGCTCGGTGCGGCCGGCGTTCGAATACTGTTCGATCGAGTCCTGGCGCTGCTTGACCGCCTTGCGGATCACGCTCATCGCCTCTTCGTCGGAGAGCTCGTGGCCGGCGTTGATCTGCTCGTTCTTGATCGCCGACTGGAGCATGCGGATGACGGAGAGGCGCTCCTTCTCCTGCGCCTTCATGGCCGCGGTCAGGTCGGCGCGGATTTTCTCGGTGAGATTGCCCATCGTGCGTTCCCCTCGCCTGAATCGTATCCCACGGTCCGGCCGAAGGTCGCATACTGAGCACATGCGGCTCCGGGTATTCGTCGGATCGTCCGAGAAAGACAGAAAGTACGCCGCCGCCATTGCGCGCATCCTGGCCAGGGAAACCGAGGTCGATGTGCTGGAATGGTGGGACCACTCCGTTTTTCCGCACGGCATGACTCTGATCGAGAGTCTGGAGCTGGCCGTGGCCAAGGCGAATGCCGCGATCATCGTCGCGGGGCCGGGCGATGCGGTGCAGAAGGGTGCCGGAGAGCTGGTGTGGCAGCCGCGCGACAACGTGATTTTCGAGTACGGCATGTTCGTCGCCGCGCACGGCCGCAAGCGCGTGGCGCTGGCCACCTTTCACGGGAAGGCCGAGCTGCCGTCCGACATCGGCGGAGTGCTGCACATCCAGCTCACCGATCCCGGCGACTGCGCCGACTTCGACAAACGATGCGAGGAGCTGAACGGCAACGAGATCCGGACGTGGCTTGCGCCGTTGCGCGCGAGCAGCGCCAGCGTCGTGACGCTCGAGCACATCCGGACGATGGTCGGTGACATCGACACCCTGCTCAACACCGAAGTGGTCCCGGAGATCGCCAGGGCGACGCAGGTCGACATGATGAGCTCCTATCGACCCGTGTCGAACGTCCACAAGCGCCTGTCCACGTCGGAGTTCCATGCGCGGGCGGGGAATCGTCTGCGCGTCTGCTTCGGAAATCCCTGGGACCTCGAGCTGGCCAGGGTCTATCAACGGAAGACGAACCGCGACCCCGAAAGGATGCAGCAGGCGGTCGTCGAGAGCATCGGCCGCTATCTCGGCGTGGACGTCAAGGTCGACGCGACGGACCCGGACCGGATCCGCGTGACCGCGGCCGCGCAATGTAAAGCCGACTACCGCATCTACCTCACCCGTCAGAGGATCACCTACAACTACTGCCGCGTGGGCGACGTGGCGATGATCGCGCCGCTGGACGTGAAGCTGGCCCAGGACCCGACGCCGGTCGGATGGCTCCTCCGCCGCGACCGGGCGCCGGAGGCGTTCGCATACTATGAAAAGGACTTCGAGCTGATGCTGTCGGAGAGTCAGTGCGTGTATGGCAAATGAACCGAAGATCGACCTGAGGACCAGCGACCTCTGTTTCATCGACCTGGAAGCGACCGGCCACGTTTTCGGTCACCACGAGGTCATCGAGCTCGCGCTGATCCGCACCACGCCCGACGCGGAGCGGGAGCTCGGCCGCTGGTATCGCAAGCTGCGGCCGCGCCACCCCCAGCGGGCGACGCCGAAAGCGCTGGAGGTCTCGGGTTACCGCGAGGAGAGCTGGCTCGACGCGGCCGAACCGTCCGCCGAGGTCTGGACGAGCTTCGCGGAGTTCGCACGTGGTGCGGTACCGGTCTGCCACAACCCGACGTTCGACCGCGCGCACATCACGCTCGCCGCCGCGGCGGAGAACGTGACGGACCTCGGCGTCGACTACCACTGGATCGGCACGGAATCGCTGAGCTGGCCGCTCTACAAAGAGGGCGCGATTCCGAAGATGTCGCTCGAGCAGCTTTGCCGGTACTTCGGGATCGAGCCCGAGCCGATGCCGCATAGCGCGATGAATGGGGCCGAGGTGTGCCGTGCCGTCTACCTCGCCATCATGCGTGCGTGGCAGTCGGCGCATTGACCGTCGCCGCGTCGACGCATATTCTCGCCCGCCCTATGTCTCTCGACGTCCGCGCGTTGCTCGAGGAAACAGGCGCACTCCTCACCGGCCACTTCCGCCTCTCCTCGGGGCTGCACAGCCCGAACTACATCCAGTGCGCGCGTCTGCTCGAACATCCGCGCTACGCACGCGCCCTCGGCCAGACGCTGGCGGCGCGGCTCAAGCAGGTCGACCGGATCGTGTCGCCCGCGATGGGCGGCGTGATCATCGGCTACACCGTCGCGCAGGCGCTCGACGTGCCGTTCATCTTCACCGAGCGGAAAGACGGCGCGATGACGCTGCGCCGCGGCTTCGGCCTGCGCGCGGGGGAGCGCGTCGTCATCGTCGAGGACGTCGTCACCACCGGCAAGTCGACGCGCGAGACGGTCGACATCGTCACCCGGGAAGGGGGCAACGTCACCGGCTTCGCCTCGATCCTCAATCGCAGCGGCAAGGCCAATCCGTTCGACCAGCCGTACGAGGCGCTGCTCGACCTCGAGCTGGCGACGTATCCCGAGGACGCGTGTCCGCAGTGCAGCCAGGAAGTACCCATCGACGCGCCGGGGTCGCGCTTCAGCCGATGAACGTCGAGCTCCTGTCGACCGACGGCGAAGAAGCGCAGTTGCGCGTCGACGGCCGCGTCCATGCCGTTCCCTACGCCATCCAGGGGACGACGGTGAGTTTCCACTTCGACGGCGAGATCTACTTCGTCGAGGTCGAAGACAAGTCCGGCCGCGGACGCGCGCGACGCCAGCGCGACCATTCGATGGAAGCGCCGATGCCCGGCCTGGTGCTGCGAATTCTCGTCAGGCAGGGCGACGTTGTTGCAAAAGGAGCCCCGCTGCTGATCCTCGAGGCCATGAAGATGGAGCATCAGCTCACCGCGCCGCGCGACGGCACGGTCGCCTCCGTCAACTGCAAAGAGGGAGAGCTGGTGCAGCCGGGCGTGGAGCTGATCACACTCAAATGAAAATCACCGTCGACACCGTCAAGCTCGTCGAGGTCGGCCCGCGCGACGGGCTGCAGAACGAGAAAGTCACCATCCCCACGCAGGCGAAGATCGACTACATCACCGCGCTCTCCGACGCCGGCCTGCGCGTCATCGAGGCGGGTGCGTTCGTCAGTCCGAAATGGGTGCCGCAGATGGCCGACACGGCCGCGGTCTACCGCGAGATCCCGAAGGATCCGGGCGTCGAGTACCCGGTGCTCGTCCCGAACATGAAGGGCCTGGAGCGCGCCATCGAGGCCGACGTGAAGTCGATCGCCATCTTCACCGCCGCCTCGGAGACGTTCAACAAGCGCAACATCAACATGTCGATCGACGAGTCGTTCGAGAACTACGCGCCGGTGGCGATGCGCGCGCGCGAGGAAGGGATCCGCGTGCGCGGCTACGTCTCGACCGCGTTCGGTTGCCCGTACGAGGGCGACGTCGCGCCGGAGAAAGTGCTCGAAGTCTGCGCGCGTCTCCTCGACCTCGGCTGCTACGAGGTCTCGGTCGGCGACACGATCGGCGTCGGCACGCCGATGCAGGTGCAGGGAGTGATCGGCGTGCTGCTGCAGGTCATCCCCGCCACGAAGCTGGCCATGCACTTTCACGACACGCGCGGTACGGCACTGGCGAACACGCTCGGCGCGCTGGAGATGGGCATCGCCACGTTCGACGCCTCGGCCGGTGGCCTCGGCGGCTGCCCGTATGCGCCGGGCGCGTCGGGCAACATGGCCACGGAGGACATCGTCTACATGCTCGATCGCATGGGGATCGACACGGGTGTCGATCTGAACCGCCTGGTGCAGGCCTCGTCCATCATCGCGCCGTACCTCGATCATCCGCTGCCGGGCCGCTATCTGCAGGCGTGCACGAAGAAGGCGATGCCGGTGGCCACGAGCGCCGCGGTGCAATGAGCAGCGTTCCGGAACGGTTCCGCGGCACGTGGCGCGACGGCTGGTACGTGCTGCCGTACCAGGTGATGTTCCGCGACGTCGACGCGTACGGCCACGTGAACAACGCGGTCTTCTTCACGTTCTTCGAGTGGGTGCGCACGCTGCTCTGGTTCGAGCTGACGGCGTTCGGCAAGGCGACCGACATCGGCTTCATCGTGGCGCACGCGGAATGCGACTACCGCCGTCCCGTGCATCTCGAGGCGATCGAGCTGTGCGTGCGCGTGGGCGAGGTGCGCACCAGCTCGTTCGAGACGCTGTACGAGGTGCGCAAGTCGGACGGCACCGTCGCGGCGACGGGAAACGTGGTGGTCGTGCTCTACGATTGGGAACGCGATGCGAAGCGGCCGATCGATGATGAGCTGCGGAGGAAGTTAGCGGAATGCGGCGCTGGCAGCAGTACGCGTGCATCGCACTCATCGCCCTCCTCAGCGCCGCGCGATTCGTCCGTCTGAACGACACGCCGGCCGGCTTCTATCTCGACGAGGCCGCGGGCGCGGCGACGATTCTCTGCATCGACCAGCCGCGACTCTTCTTCGAAGAGCTCCCCGGCACGGGGACGTTCTTCACGCCGGCGTATGTCTACTCCGGCTTCGTCTGGACGAAGCTCTTCGGCTCGTCGATCGCCGCGATCCGCGCGCACGTGGCGTTCTATTCGGTGCTGACGATCGTGGCGGTGTTTCTCGTCGCGCGCTTTTTTCTCGGCCTCGATGGAGGGTTGCTCGCCGCGCTGGCCGCGGCGATCTCTCCGTGGGGCTTTCCGTTCGCGCGCATCGCCTGGGACCCGCCGCTGGCACCGTGTTTTGCGATGTGGGGCGTGTGGTTCTTCCTGACGAAGCGGCCGATCGTGGCCGGTCTTCTCTTCGCGGCGGCGATGTACACGTATCCGCCGGCGCGACTGCACGTGCCGTTGATCGCGCTGGTGCTGTACGTAGGGCAGGCTTCAGCCTGCCCGGACAGGCTGAAGCCTGTCCTACGTTCTGCCGCCGCGCTGGTGATTGCGTGCGTGCCGCTCGTGGTGCTCACGCTGAACGGCACGCTCAGCGCTCGCGCGAATGCGCTCGCCGTCTGGAGCGTCGACCGGCCCGTCGCGCGCTTCTTCGCCAATCTCGGCGCGCACCTCTCGCCGGACTTTCTGCTCTTCCGCGGCGATCTCAATCCGCGGCACGGGACGCAGCTCTTCGGCATCCTCTCGTGGCTCGACGTGGCCGCGATCGTCGCCGGTGTGTGGCTGCTGCGAACTGCGAACAGGAAGCTGCTCGTGATCGGGGTGACCGGCTGGCACGGCGCATTGATCGTCGCCTCGCTGTCGTGGGAAGGCGTGCCGCACGCGCTGCGATCCATCACCGGCTGGCCGTTCGTTGCGCTGCTCACCGGGACGCTCCTGGCGGCGGCGTGCGCGCGGTGGCGCGTTGCGCCGTACGTCGTGCTGGTTTGTGCGCTCGCGTTTTCGGGCGCGTTCCTGAAGACCTATTTCACGACGTACCGCACCGCCTCCGCGCCATTCTTCGATGCGGTGCTGCGCGAGGAAGCGGAGGAAGGGGACTGGGAGGCGTTGCGCGGCTACTGGGCGTTCTATCCAAAGCCCGCGCTGCGCTACTACTTTCTCCATTACGGCCGAGTGCCGTGCGCGTCACTGCGAGGTGACGAGCTCCCGCCGCTTCCCGCTGGTGGTCATCATCGTCCATAGCGGCTGATGCTGATACGCCACCACCACGATCTCGCCGTCGCCGAGCTCGGGGAAGATGCGTGCGACGTCGAACTCGGCCCATGCCGGCAGTCCGCGGTCGTTGTTCAGCACCGCAAAGTGCGACCACGTGCGCTCCCCCTGCCGCGCGGTGATGTTCACGGCCACGGTGTCGGAGTGGAGTGAGTAGACGCGCAGCGTGCGCGCGCAGCCGTCGCAGGAACCGGTCGCGCGCACCGCGGCGTACGAGCGGAAGCGCGACTCGTGCGGCGCCGGCGCGACGGACGGCGCCTCGATGAGCCGTCCCTCTTTCGACGCGCTCACCTCGAGCTGGCCCGTCACCGGCGCGCCGCGGCGGACGTAGACGAACCACGCCGAGCGGTCCGGCGTCGCGTCCCAGACGAGCGAGCCTCCGGGCGGAAGCTCGCGACGCTCGCCGTGGCGGTCGAGCACGACCTCCGGCACGGACCCTTCGTTGCGCAGGCGCAACTCCGACTTCCACACACGCCCGTCCGGACCGCCGGTCGTCCCGAGCGGCAGCGGCACGACGATGCGCTCCATCGCCGCCAGCACCTCCGCGCTCGGAGTGCCGCCGGCTGGCAGTGCGCCGGGAACGCGGTACAGCCGGATCGATTTGCCGACGCGTTCATAGTTCGGAAAGCGCGCGAGCCACGGAAACGTCGCCCCATGCTCGCGCGATGCGAGATGCGCCTCGCTGACCGCGAACCAGCCGGGCAGCGGGCGGTCGTGCACGACGGGCAGCAGCGGCGGCAGCGGGTGGCGTTCCAGATCCGCCGTTCCAAAGTAGGAGAGGCGCAGCGCGTCGATCTTCAGCTCGCGCGCGCGGCGCTCCAGCCGCAGCAGGTCCTGTCCCCAGTCGAGATTGCTGTCGAGGAGGACCTTCCGCGGCTCGCTGCCCGCGAAGGCGTTGAAGTACGGGAGGTAGTCGGGATGCGCGCGCAGCGAGACGAACAGCTCGACGGCGACGAGTGCGAGGACCAGCGCCTTCCTGCGCGTCGCCAGCACGCAGCCGATCGCCACGGCCAGCAGCGGATAGATCGGCAGCACGTGCCGGATGCCGATGTTGATGTTGACCGGAAAGCAGGCCACGACGATGGCCGCCGCGGCCGCGAGCGGCGCGAGCGTCGCGCGCTTGCGAAGAAAGAAGGGAGCGGAGAGAGCGAGCAGCAGAAAGACGATGGTCGTCTTCACCGCGATGGCGACCGGAAAGTAATACCACCAGCCTTCGCTGCTGTATTCGCCGAGAAGGTACGCCTCGTGTCCTCCCGCGTTGTGCAGCAGCGTCTGGGCGATGCCGGAGAAGAGCGCCGGCGCCGGCAGCGGGATGGCATCGATGACGAGCCGCTCGCCCACGAACGCGCGGACGAGGTGATAGTGCGCGTCGCGGAGCCGGTCGAAATCGAAGCGATAGACCGCCCACACCGCAATCACGCACACGAACAACGCAAGCGCGACGTGCCGCAAGATCGGGCGCCGCCAGTTCATGGCGATCATCACCACGCCGGCAACCAGGAGAAAGAGTAGCGACGAGAACTTCGACGTCAGCGCCACGGCCGTCGCCAGTCCGAGCAAAGCCGCAACACGCGGTGACGGCGCGAGGAGCCAGCGCTGCAGCAGCATCAGCGCCGCGGCGATCCCGCAGGTCACGGCCATGTCGGTCGTGGCCACTCCCGCGTGCGCGAGCACCGGCGGCAGATTCGAGTAGAGCAGCGCCGCGATCGCCGCCGCCCACTCGCCGGCCAGCATGCGCGCGTGCGCCCACACCACCACGATCGACAGCAGGAAGAACGGCAGGATGCCGGCGCGCGCGAGCGACAGCATGCGCACGTACGGCCCGCCGTGCAGGATCTCGTTGCCCTGCTCGGTCAGCCCGAGGTTGTTCGGCGAGCGCCGCGCACCGGCGAGATACGGCCCGATCGCCGCGGCCACGCGCGCCAGCGGCGGATGCTGCGGCTCGCCGAGGTATGTCCCTTGCTCCAGCCACTCCAGACCCGCCGCGATGTGCGTGCTTTCGTCGAAGGTCTGGCTGAAGACGGACCAGGTCGAGATCACGCGCAGAGCGGCAACGAAAAGGATGACGATCAGTGCCACTCTGGACGCGCGCTCGGACACGGAGGGAAAATAGCGCATGCAGGCAGCACGCGTCCTGACGCATCCCGCTCTTGCCCGCCGCCGGTTCGAGGAAATGGCCGGCCGTCCCGAGGCGCTGCTCGACCTCGTCGAGGCCTCGCTGATGATCGATCTCGAGGAGAATCCGCGCCTCGACGTCGATCGCCACCTCGGCAATGTCCAGGCGTGGAGCGACGCCGTGCGCCAGCGCCTCGAAGGCTCACGCGCCGTCGAGCGCATCGTCGAGACCATCAACCGCATCCTCTTCGACGAGGAAGGCTTCCACGGCGAGAACGAGGATTACTACGACCCGCGCAGCGCGCTGCTGAGCGAGGCGCTCGATCGTCACTCCGGGCTGCCGATCACGCTGTCGATCCTCTACCTCGAGCTGTCGCGCCGCATCGGCATCGACGCCGCCGGCGTCTCGCTGCCGGGGCGTTTCCTGGTCAAGTTCACGGGGCCGTTCGGCGTCATCGTCGTCGATCCGTTCGACGGCGGCCGCGTGCTGTCGACCGCCGAGCTGCAGAAGATCCTCGACGGCATGTACGGCGGCGGCGTGCGTCTGCGCGAGCATCACCTCCGCTCCTTCTCGCCGCGGGAGATCCTCGCGCGCGAGCTGGCGCAGCTCAAGGCCGCATACCTCGCGCAGCACGACCTCGCCCGCGCGGCGGCGTCGATCGACCGGCTGCTGATCCTCGACGGCCGCGACGCGTACGAAGTCCGCGACCGCGCCGCGCTGGCCGTGCAACTGCACGCCTACGTGCAGGCCATCGAGCTGTTCGAGCGCTACCTGACGCTCATGCCGTCGGCGGACGACCGCTCGCGGGTGCGGGAGCAGATCGGGTATCTGAGGGCGTGGCTGGAGCAGAACTAAACAGTGCTGAGTGCTGAGTGCTGGGTGCTGAGTTCCGGCGGCTCTCAGCACTCAGCACTCAGCACTCAGCACCCGGTACTCAGCACCTGCTAACATCCGCCTTCCGTGATCACCGGCTTCAACACCGACATCAAGCACAACGAGAAGGTCTACCATGTCCAGACCGAGGACAAGGGTGTCGGGAACCCGTACATCGAGTCGCTGGTGTACGTCGGCGGCGAGATCCTGGCGTCGAAGAAGACCTCGTACGCCGAGCAGCTCAAGACCGGGGTCGACGACAAGTGGATCGGCGGGCTGATGGAGCAGCAGCACCGCACGATGATCGCGGCCATCAAGCGCGGGCGCTTCGACGCACCGGCGGACGTGACCAAGTCCGGCGCTCCGCCCCTGAGCGGCACGCTCTCGAAGGAGCCGGTGCCTCCTCCTCCGCCGCATACGCCGATCGACGACGAGAAGACGCTCGATCAGGTGATCATCGACTATCTCGTGTCCGAGGCCGAGAGCGAGCATCTCGAGCTGGCGCTGATCGACCAGGTCGAGTTCTTCGCCGGCTCGCCGATCGAGCTGCGCGTCGCGGCGCGGAAGAGCCTCTCGCAGGCGCCGATCGCGGCCGCCGCCATCGAGGTGAAGGTCATCTCGACGGTCGAGCCGCCGCGGGTGATCTTCCGCGGCAAGACCGCGGCGGATGGGAGCGCCATGGTTCGCTGCACGATTCCGTCGTTCCGCGAAGGGACCGCGGCCGTGATCATCTCGGCGCAGAGTCCCATCGGGAACGACGAGGTGAAGCAGCTCGTGAAGCGGAGGAAATAGTGCGCAGTGTCGGGTGCGGAGTGTCGGGAGCGACGCACTCGGCATGCAGCACTCGGCACCCAGCAGTCGCCTTCGGCACTTTTCTTTCATAGGTCCGGCCTGTGTTTCGCTCGAAGTCTGTCCGCGCATTCGCAATCCTCGCCGGGCTCGTGGGGACGATCTACTTCGTCGTCAGCCTTTTCCTGCCGTCGTCGCGGCGCCTGATCTTCGGCGTCGACAAGAGCACCGGCCGCGTGCGGCTGGTGCAGAACAAAGTCACCTTCCTCCCGCCGCACCAGTTCTATCGCCTCGAGTTCGAGAAGCGGAACGGCGCGGCGCAGCGCGATGACCTGGTGCGCATCCTCTCGAAGGATCGCGTGCCGGTCACGCTCTCGTACCGCATCCGCTTCACGTTGCCGGGCGACCGGCTCGAAGACGCGCGCGGCCTCGTGCGCGACGGCTGGAGCGCCTGGATCCGCACGCGCGTGGGGGAGGCCGTCTCCGCGGTCACGCAGCAGGTGCCGGTCGAGGAGCTGCTCTCGCCGACGTCGCAGTTCGCCAGGCAGCGCAACGTGCTGCGCCAGGTCGTGCAGAACCATCTCGCCCGCAGCGGCCTGAAAGTGGAGGCGTTCGAGATCGCCTCCATGGAGCCGGACCGCCGCGCGCTGCTCGACTACAAGCGCGCGGAGCTGCGCCGCAACGCGCGCGGCATCGCCGGTCGCGTGGCCATCTTCGCCATCGACGGCGCGGACTGGGAGCTGATCTCCGAGCTCTCCGCCGACGGCCGCATCCCGAACATCCGCGCCCTCGCGCTGGGCGGCACCACCGCCTCGCTGCAGACGATCCAGCCCACGGTGTCGCCGCTGGTGTGGGCCACCGCCGCGACCGGCCTCTCGCCCGACCGCCACGGCGTGCTCGACTTCACCGATCAGAAGCGTCCCGCCGACGCCGGCACGCGCCGCGCGCCGGCGCTCTGGGACATCGCCCAGGCGTTCGGACGCCCGGCCATGGTCGTGAACTGGTGGACGTCATGGCCGCCGCGCATGGACGGCCCGGTGACCTTCGACGCGCCGGTGACGATGCTCCCCGGTGCGGTCGAACCGGCCGGGCTGCGCCCGCGCATCGCGCCGCAGGTCGTCGACCCGCGGACGGTCGGCTTCGGACAGGTCGGCCGCTTTCTCAACATCACGGCGAACGAGTTCGATGAAGCCGTCGCGCGCGGCGGTCCCGCCGATCCGGTGAACGTCTTCCGCGACGTGCTCGCCAAGACGTGGACCGATCACCGCGTCGGCATCAGCCTCTACCAGCAGCACGACCCGCTGGTGCTGATGATGTCGTACGAGGGCACCGACGCCGTCAATCACCTCTTCGCGCCGTATCACCCGCCGTACCGCGAGGGGATGCCGCAGACGGAGTACCGCAAGTACTGGCCGACGGTCGCGAATTACTACTCCGAGGTCGATCGCCTGATCGGCGAGTGGATGAAGGTGCTGAGCGACGACACCACGGTGATCATCATGTCGGCGCACGGTTTCCGTTGGGGGCAGAAGCGGCCGCGCACGTCGCCGGTGGGACGCAGCGCGCTCTCCGACCATCGCAATCCCGGCGTCTTCATCGCGTACGGGAACCACGTCGCGCCGAACCGCGGCAATCACTCGATCTCCATCTACGACGTCGTCCCGACCGTGCTCTCGCTCCTCGGCCTGCCGAAGAGCGTGGAGATGCCGGGCAAGCACGCGGACTGGGTGTTCCGCGACATCGCGCCGGTGACGTCGGTGCGCGTCATCAGCTACGACGAGTTCTTCGCCGGACGTCCCGCCGGCGGCGGCAGCGCCGTCGATCCGCAGCAGTACACGCAGCGGCTGCAGGCCATCGGACACCTCGTCGATCCGTCGCGCATGCAGCCGGTCTTCGAGGACGAGGACGACCAGCCGGTCCAGAGCGCGGCCATCAATCCCGCGCAATGGGGCGTGTACGCGCACTTCAACAATCAGGGCATCGAGCTGCGCAAGCAGAAAAAGTACAAGGAGTCGATCGAGGCCTTCCAGGCGGCGATCGACGCCAATCCGACGCGCTTCACGCCGTACCTGAACATGGCCATGGTGCTGTTCGACCGGCAGCAGTTCACCGCCGCGGAGAACGTGTTCATGATGGCCGTGCAGCGCGGGCTGCCGAATCCGGAGCAGTGGTTCCTCGACTTCGCCGCGCTGTACCGCGCGCAGAACATGACCTCGCGCGCGATCACGCTGCTCTACAAGGCCAAGCAGGTCTTCCCGCAGTCGTACCTGATCGCGGCCAATCTCGGCTCCGCGCTCGCGCAGTCGAAGCGCTACACCGAGGGCTTACCCGAGCTCGAGCGCGCCCTCGGACTGCAGCCGTCGTCGACGCTGGTGCTCAACAACCTGGCCGTGTTCTACGCAAGGCAGGAGGAGTACGCACGCGCCCTCGACTTCTGGAACCGCTCCCTGGCGATCGATCCCAGACAGCCCAAGGTACGCGTCGCAGTGGAGGCCGCCAGGACGCGACTTTAGGAGTGCGGCGGCGACGAGCCGCCGCTTTCCTACCCGCCGTGCGACGCATGCACGCTCACCAAAGCGGTGGCTCGTCGCCACCGCACTCCTAAAGGGTGAACGTCGTCCCGGCCGATGTGCCCGGCGGGTTGCGGTACGTCTTACGCTCACCAAAGCGGTGGCTCGTCGCCACCGCACTCCTAAAAGGTGAATGTCGTCCGGTCGACCGCGCCGCCGACTGTGCCCGGCGGGTTGCGGTACGTCTTCGTCACGCCGCTCTGCGTGTCCGTCACCGTCACCGTGTACTCGAGGTCCGTCAGCCCGCCGTAGTACACATCGAAGCGATTCAAGCCGAATGGGCGCGCGTCCTGGATGCGTACCACCACCTCGATCGCCTCCGGCGCGCTGATGCCGAAGATGGCCACGTCGGGATTCTGCGATCCCTCGCGCAGCTTCTTCGCCAGGAAGTTGCCCGGCTGCGGTGGATTGGCGAACTGATTCACGAAAGCGATCGAGACGCGGAAGCGTCCGTCGTTCAGGCAGGCTACCGTCGCCGCCGGCGTGCAGGTCGGCTGCGCGTTGCTGCACGTCAGCGTCAGCGTGTAGGCGCCGGTCTGCGCCGGCGCGTTCGGGCCGACGTAGAACTCGTATTGCCCCGTCACGTCGGCCGTGAAGCTCACCGTGATCGAGCCGCGGGGCGCCGTGCCCATCCCCTGCACGATGTAGTCATCGAGTTCCGGACGCGAGACGCCGATCTCCGGGATGAAGTCGTCCACTGCCGTGAGCGTGGCCTGGTAGAACTGGCCCGCGGTCAGAAAGATGCGGTGGACGTTGTAGTAGTAGCCCTCGTCCGTGCAGCCGAGCGTGTCCACCAGGTCGGTGACCGTCATGCCGCAGCCGCCGGTGTCGTGGTACGTGCACTCGTGGTCCTGCGAGACGGGCTTGCGACCACGCTCCGCTGCGTCGGCGGCGATGGTGAGAGCGAACAGCAGCACGGCGATCGATGTGCGCATGGAGCGCACATCGATGCCATGCCCGTGCCGCGGACTAGTTCGCCGTGGTGAAAGTCGTGCGGTCGACTCCGCCTCCGACCACTCCCGGCGGGTTTCGATACGTCTTCGTCACATTGCGAATCGTGTCGGTGACCGTGACCGTGTACTCGAGGTCGGTCAGCCCGCCGTAATAGACGTCGAAGCGATTGAAGCCGAACGGCCGCGTGTCCTGGATGCGCACCACCACTTCGATCAGCGCGAAGTTCGTGATGCCGAAGAGCGCGAGGTCGGGGTTGTCCGGGATGTCGCGCAGCTTGCCGGCCAGGAAGTCGCCCGGCTGCGGCGGGTTGGCGAACTGGTTCACGAACGCGACCGACACACGGAAGCGTCCGTTCAGCAGACAGGCTTCCGTCGCGGTGGCCGTGCAGGTCGGCGGCGTGACGTCGCAGAGCAGCGAGAACTGATATCCGCCGAGGGTGTTCCGCGAGTTCGCTCCGACGTGGAACTCGTGGTAGCCGCTCACTTCCGCGGTGAACGTCGCCACCGCCACGCCTCCCGCGGGACCGACGGCCTGCACGAGGAACGTGTCGAGGTCGGGGCGGGTGATGCCGATCTCCGGCACGAAGTCGCCGCGCAGCCGCGCCTGGTAGGTGCGGCCCGCGTCGAGGAAGATGCGATGGATGTTGTAGTAGTAGCCGTCGGTGACGCAGCCGGTGACGGTCACGGCGTCGCTGACGGTGAGGTCGCAGCCGCCGGTGTCGCGGTACCCGCACTCATGCGCCTGGACAGCGGGCTTGCGCACGGGCTCGGCGGCGAGGGAGAGAGTGAAGAGGCAAACGGCGATGAGTGTGCGCATGCCGGGAAGTCATTGCGACGGCAATGCCCGTCACGCCGTGGCGTGATGACGAACACTTGACCCTGTTTGTCGAGACCACTAGACTCTCCCGCAGCAATTGAGACTCAGTCTCAGCATCGGGAGAGCATGGCCCACAACGTCGACCGCGAAGTGCAGCGCTTCCAGGACTTCCTGCAGGGACAGGGACAGAAGCTCACCGCCGAGCGCACCGCGCTCGTGCGCGAGATCTTCTCCACCCACTACCACTTCGAGGCCGACGAGCTGCTCTTCAAGATGAAAGAGAAGAACGTCAAGATCTCCCGGGCCACGGTCTACCGCACTCTCGAGCTGCTGGTGAAGTCGGGTCTCGTGCGCCGCGTGCACCTCGGCGAGGACCACTATCACTACGAGCACGTCAGCGGGAACTCGCACCACGACCATCTCATCTGCACCGCCTGCGGCGGCGTGATCGAGTTCCACGACGAGGAGCTCGAGCGGCTGCAGATGGCCATCTGCGAGAAGAAGAAGTTCACTCCCACGTTCCACAACCTCCAGATCCTCGGCGTCTGCGACTCCTGCAAGCGCAAAGGGCAGCACCCCGAATCGCCGGATCGCGTGCGCATGATCCAGCAGACCAAGCTCAGAAAGTGAACCCATGATCCAGGCCCTGATCATCGTCTTCCGCGAAGGCTTCGAGGCGTTCCTCACCGTCGCCATCATCACCGCGTACCTGAAGAAGACCGGACGCAACGCCCTCCGCCCCGCGGTCTGGGCGGGCATCGGCGCGTCGATCCTCGCCAGCGCGGCCCTCGGCTACTGGCTGACGACGATCAGCAACCAGCCGCTGTGGGAGGGGATCCTGGCCCTCGTCGCGGCCGTGCTCGTGGCCAGCTTCGTCATTCACATCTGGCGCGTCGCGCCGACGATGAAGAAGGAGATGGAAGCGCAGCTCGAGCAGCGCGCCAGCAGCAGGTGGGCGTGGCTCGGCGTCTTCGGCTTCACGCTGCTGATGATCACGCGCGAGGGGATGGAGACCGCGCTGATGCTGATCCAGGTCGGCAACATGCCGCGCTTCTGGCTCGGCTGCGCGCTCGGCCTCGCCGCCGCGGCGTTCATGTCGTGGCTCTGGGCGCAGTACGGACACCGCGTCAACGTGAAGCGCTTCTTCCAGGTCACGGGCCTCTTCCTGCTGCTGTTCACCGTGCAGATCCTCTTCTACGCCATCCATGAGTTCTCGGAGGCGGAGATCCTGCCGAACAGCGAGGCCATTCACCACGCCACCGAGCCCTACTCGGCGGACGGCCGCTGGAGCATGCACATCATGTTCGGCATGGTGGCCATCTGCGCGATCTGGCTGGCCGTGATGACGCTCAAAGACAAGATGAGTCAGCGCGCGGTCGAGGCATGACCGCGGCCGCGCTCCTCCTCGCCGCAGTCGTCCGCATGCAGTACCTGATGGGAACGACGTGCGAGATCTCCGCGCAATCGGAGACGCAGATCGAAGCCGCATTCGCCGAGGCGAAAAGGATCGAAGGAATGCTCTCGACGTGGATCGCCGACAGTGAGCTGATCCGGGTGAACCGCGGCGCGGAGCCCGGTCCCGAGCTGCGCACGCTCCTCGATCGCGCCGGCGAATGGTCGAAAAAGACCGGCGGCGCCTTCGATCCGCGCTGGCGCGAGAAGGTGCACGGCGAAAAAGGATACGAGGCGGGCGCGTTCGGCAAGGGCTACGCGCTCGACCGCATGCTCGCGCTGACGAAGGGCGAAGCCACGATCGACTTCGGCGGCCAGCTCATCGTGCGCGGCTCGCGCGGCGTGGCCATCGCCGCCCCGGACGACCGCGCCAGGCCGGTGCTGGAGCTGATCCTCACCGACGCCTCGCTCTCCACGAGCGGCAACTCCGAACAACCGGGACACATCCACGATCCGCGCACCGGCAAGTCGCATCCGGGACGCGGCTCCGTTTCCGTCATCGCCCGCGACGCGATGACGGCGGACATCCTCTCCACCGCACTTTTCGTCATGGGCGACGAAGAAGGCCTCCGCTGGGCGGACGCGCACGGCGTGGCGGCCGTCTTCATCACCGAGGCGAAAACGGTCCGGCGCTCGGCGCGCGCACCGCGCGTGATCCTGCTGGACCCTGAATACACGATTAAGGATTGAACATGTCGAAGCGAATTATCGTCATCCTTTTGACACTCACATTGACGGCCAGTATTTTTGCACAGGAAGCCTCCGACCTCGAGCGCCGCCTGCGCGCGCTCGAAGACGCCATCGCCAGAATGCAGCCGTCGGCCGAAGTGACCGAGCTGCGCCGCCAGATCGAAGTGCTCTCGCAGGAAGTGGAGGCGCTCAAGACGCGCCAGGCCGAGCCGACCGTCGAAACCGCCGCGAACACGGAACAGTACGGACTCGGCGCCGCCGCCTCGAAGGTCTACCGCGTCGATCACGGCATCTCCTTCGGCGGCTACGGCGAGATGCTCTACGAGAACTTCTCCGGCTCGAACGACGCCGGCACGCGCACGACCACCAAGGACCGCTTCGACATGCTGCGCGGCGTCCTCTACACCGGCTACAAGTACAACGACCGCGTGCTTTTCAACTCCGAGCTCGAGTTCGAGCACGGCAACACGGCCCTCGGCGGCGAGGCTTCGGTGGAGTTCGCGTACCTCGACTTCATGGCCACGAAGAACGTCGGCATCCGCACCGGCCTGCTGCTCATCCCGATGGGTCTCGTGAACGAGATGCACGAGCCGACGACGTATCTCACCGCGCGCCGCTCGACCGTCGAGAACGCGATCATCCCCACCACGTGGCGCGAGATGGGCGCGGGCGTGTTCGGCGAGCACGGCCCGCTCTCCTGGCGCGCGTACGCGGTGAACAGCATCCGCGGCGACCGCTTCACCGCCGGCGGCGTGCGCGGCGGACGGCAGAAGGGGGCGAACTCGCAGATCGAGGACATCGCCCTGACCGGCCGTCTCGACTACGAGCCGTTCGAGGGGACGTTCGTCGGCGCGTCGTTCTTCTCCGGCAATACGGGCCAGGGGAACGTCGTCGCCGGCGAGACGGTGGAAGGCAACCTCACGATTTTCGACCTGCACGGCGAGGCGAAGTTCCGCGGCGCGACGATCCGCGCGCTGTACGCGCAGGCGACGCTCGACGACGTCGAGCAGCTCAACGTGCTGGCCGGCGGTCTGACCGGCAACCGTTCCATCGGCGAGGAGCTGGGCGGCTGGTACGTGGAGGCGGGCTACGACGTGTCGTCGCTGCTGCCGCGCTTCGGCGAGAGCTCGCTCACGCCGTACTTCCGCTACGAGCAGCTCGACACGCAGCGCAGCGTACCGACCGGCTTCGCGCGCAACCCGGCGTCGGAGCAGAACATCTTCACCATCGGCCTGCAGTTCCGCCCCGTCCCGCAGACGGTGATCAAGGCCGACTGGCAGAACGCCGACAACGAGGCAGGCACGGGACTGAACCAGTGGAACATCGGCATCGGCTACATCTTCTAGGAGTGCGGTGGCGCAAGCCATCGCTTTGGAAGGGCGCGGCAACGCCGCGCCCAGCCGCGGCTTTGCCGCGGCTGACCAAAGCGGCAGCGATCGCTGTCGCACTCCTATGCGCCCTCTCCGCCCACGCCCGCGTCTTCATGACCCAGCAGCAGGCCCTGGCGAGCGCCTTCCCGAAAGGCGCCACGCGCCAGGTCCACTTCCTCACGCCCGAGCAACTGAAAGCCGCGCGGAAGGAAAGCGGCGTGGAGTTCAACGACCGCATGATCGTGCGCTACGCGGCGCCCAACGGCTATGCGTACTTTGATACGCACCGCGTGCGCACGCTGCCGGAGACGGTGATGATCGTCGTCACGCCGGAGGGGAAGATCGACCGCATCGAGATCCTCTCGTTCGACGAGCCGCCGGAGTACCTGCCGAAAGAGCGCTGGATCGAGCAGTTCGACGATCGCAAGCTCGACGAAGACCTCTCGCTCAAGCGCAAGATCCGCCCCCTCTCCGGCGCGAGCCTCTCCGCGCGCGCCATCACCAACGCCTCGCGCAAAGTACTCGCGCTGCACAAGGTGCTCGGAGCGAAGTGAGCAGGCTGCAGCTCATCTGGCTGCATCTCACGGTCGCACTGACGGCGATCACGGGAGTCGTGTTCGCCGTCATGAAGTACCTGCTGCAGAGCGACGACGAGTTCTCGGTCGTCAATCATCCGCTGCAGCCGCACATGCTGGCCATCCACGTGGTGGTCGCGCCGGCGGTGCTCTTCATCCTCGGCTGGGCGTTCTCGAATCACATGCTGCCGAAGTGGCGCTTCGGCGACGGCCGCAACAAACGCACGGGCCTCGCCGCGATGTGGCTGATCGCGCCGATGGCGTTATCGGGCTACCTGCTGCAGGTGTCGGTGAACGAGACGCTGCGCGAGGCGATGGCGTGGGCGCACGGGATCACCTCGGCGATCTTCGTCATCGCCTACGTCATGCACCTGGTAATCGGGAGATCAATCGCTTCAGGCGAGTGAGCGTGCGGTCCTTTCCGAGGACCACCATTACGTCGAAGATCCCAGGTGACGCGCCGCGCCCGGTGAGCGCGAGCCGCAGCGGGTGAATGAGCTTCGCCGCGCTGACCCCCTTCGACTCCGCGAGCGCGCGCAGCGCCGCCTCCGTGGTCGCGACGTCGAACGGCTCCGTCTTCTCCAGCACGTCGTGCAGCTCGCTCATGCGCGACGCGAGATCGTCGCCCTTGAGATGCTTCTTCGCCGCTTCCTCTTCGTACTCCAGCGCGCCGTCGTCGATGAGATACGGCTCGAGCTGCGCGGCGATCTCCTTCAGCGTCCGTCCGCGTGCTTTGTTCAACTCGATGGCCGCGCGCAGCTCGGCGAGGTTCGTGTCGCCGGGGAGGAACGGCGCGAGGTGCGGATAGATCTCGTCCGCCGACATGCGCATCAGGTACTGGCCGTTCATCCAGAGCAGCTTCTCCGGGTCGAACACCGCCGGCGCCTTGTTGACGTCGGAGAGATCGAAGACCTGCGCCGCCTCGTCCGCGGTGATCAGCTCGCGGTCGCCGCCGGGATTCCAGCCGAGGAGCGTGAGGAAGTTGAAGAGCGCCTGCGGGACGATGCCGAGGTCGCGATACTCCTCGGCCGACGTGGCGCCGGTGCGCTTGGAGAGGCGCTTGCGGTCGCTGCCGAGGATGAGCGGCAGGTGCGCGAAGACCGGCTCCTTCGCGCCGAACGCGCGGAAGAGGACGATGTGCTTCGGCGTGTTGGAGAGGTGGTCGTCGCCGCGCGCGACGTGCGTGATCTCCATGTCCACGTCGTCGACGACGACGCTGAGGTGATAGGTCGGGTTGCCGTCGGAGCGGATGAGGACGAAGTCGTCGATCAGCTCTCCCTCGAACTGCACGTCGCCGCGAATGAGATCGTGGAACTCGATCGGGCCGGGGTTCACCTTGCAGCGGATCACGTGCGGTGCGTCGTCGTGCTGGGGATCGCCCGACTCCGCGCGGCGGCGGCAGCGGCCCGAGTAACGGTACGCATCGCCCTTCGCCTCCACGGCGCTGCGCTCCGCCTCCAGCTCCTCCACGGTGCAGTAGCAGCGGTAGGCCTTGCCGTTCGCCACCAGCTCCTCGGCGCGCTCGCGATAGCGGTCGAGCCGATCGCTCTGGTAGATCGGACCCTCGTCCCACGCGACGCCGAGCCACTGCAGCGACTGCAGGATCTGTTCGGCGTGATGCTGGCGCGAGCGCTCGACGTCGGTGTCCTCGATGCGCAGGAGCATCGTGCCGCCGTGACGCCGCGCGTGGAGCAGGTTGAAGATGGCCGTCCGCGCGCCGCCGACGTGGAGAAAGCCCGTGGGGGAAGGGGCGAATCGGAGCTTCATCGGGCGCGGAGTCTATACAATCGCTCGCATGCGCGACCAGCGCGGCTTTTCGCTCATCGAGATCCTCGTCGCCATCCTGATCCTGACTCTGGTGATCACGTTCTCGCTGGCGGCGTTCGTCGAGCGCACCAGCCGCCTGCAGCAGGCGAGCGAGATCGTGCTGGCCTATCAGGCGCTGGCCAACGAGGCGGAGTACCGGCGGCGGATCTCGTTCTCCGCGCTGGAAGGGGCGTCGCCGGAGTTCCTCAGCGACACCGCGATTCTCGAGCCGCTGCAACCGTTCTCGACGATCGTCGCCGTGACGCAGGGCAAGCCCGGCGTGAAGAACGTGCTGATGACCATCCGCTGGCGCAACGGCGAGCGGCAGGCAAAGCTGGAGCTCGTGCGCGGCGACACCGGAGGGACCAATCTGTGGTGAGCAGTGGAGGACAGGCAATCCTGCCTGTCCAACGGCGGCGCCGACAGGCAGGATTGCCTGCCTTCCACCAGCGTGGCTACACGCTGCTGGAGATCGTCGTGGCCATGGCCGTTTTCGGCGTGTTCCTGATGATCCTCGCGCAGCTCACCACGGAGATGCGCTCCCACGAGAAGCGGCTGCCGGTGAACATGCACAAGCATCCGATGGTGATCTCAGTGCTGACGCGGCTGCGGCGCGACGTGCTCGATGGGTACGGCGTCAGGCCGTACAAGAACGAGCACGATGGATACGTGTCGTCGCCGAAGGTGCTGATCATCGAGACCGTCAACAACAGCGGCGGCTCGGAGACCGTCGTGTGGGACTTTCGCACGCCGGGCGAAGTGCGGAGACGCGCGTATAACGTCGGCAACGCGAACGAGTGGGTGGCGCGCGGACTGCCGCTCGACTTCTCGCAGCTCGAGATCGACGCGGTGAAGACCGGCTCGGGTGCCGCGTGGGCCACGCGCATCATCGCCAAAGACAAGAAGGGACAGCTTGCGATCGACACGATCCTCCAACCGCGCGCGACGGAGTAGCGAGCGCGGGTACGCGCTCATCTCCGCGCTGGTCCTGGCGATCCTCTACTTCGCCATGGTCGAGCTGCTGCTCATCGACTCGGCGCGCGAGCTGGAGGCGGCGCGGCGCTTTCGCGCGCGCATCACCGCGGAGACGCTGGCCGAGAACGGCGTCGAGCTCGCCGCCGTGCGCCTCGTGCAGAACGAGCGCGCCGAGGGAACGGTCGAGGACTGGCAGGGCACGGTCACCGCGAGGATGGCCAAGAAACCATCGGGTGAGTTCGATATCGTCTCCGAGGCGCAGACCACGGGCGTCACGGAATCGCGGGCGAAAGTGCTCGTGCGGGGAAGGGTGGTCGGGACGAGCGAGGTGAAGATTCAATACACGGTGCACACGTACTAGCCGTGTGCACCGTGCGCTTGTTGGGTTGTGTTATCGCATGCTGCGTTTGCGCATCAGCCCCGCGCCGATGGCCAGGGCCGCGAGGCCGCCGAGCACCATGCCGGGGTTCTTCTGCGCCATACCGCGAACATTGTTCAGACCGCCGCGCAGGTTCGTGCCGTTCAGGCTCGAGCCGAGCGCACCGATCTTGCTCTGATCGATACCGAGTTTGCTCAGGATGCCACCCAGGCCGCCCGAGTTGCCGAGACTGCCGGTGTTTCCGGTCTGCGGCACCGCATCCTGCGGCTGATACGGGTGGAACTGGCTGTTAGGATTCGTCATGTCGACCATGTAAGTCCTCCATACGTTATTTGTATATTGCTAACGAAGTGCCAAGTATTTGTGTAATCAGGCACTTACACATGAGGTGAATCGAATGGCAGGAAACCCCAGGGAGCATGTGAAGAACAAGGGATTCTGGGACGGCGGCTCCCCCGGTCACTCCAGCGACGGCCAGCACGCGGGGCGCAGCAGCGGTTTTCCGGGGACGCGCAAGCCGGGGCGCCTCGGCATCCGCACGGACATCGAGTTTCCGCCGGACGATCCGGCGAAGACGAAGACGAAGACGTAGGGCCCAGTTGGGATTGGTTGGTCTGCGAGTTTATCCCCGCGAAGACGCGGGATCTCCGGTGCACGCAACGACGTCTGTGGCTTGGGCAGCGCGCGTGCACCCGAGATCCCGCGTCTACGCGCGGGATCAACTGAGGAGAGCCCGAACTACAGCCCGACGATGTTGTAGCCGCAGTCGACGTACATGATCTCGCCGGTGATGGCCGACGACATCTGCGACAGGAGGAACAGCCCCGCCTGGCCGATCTCCTCGAGCTCCACGTTGCGGCGGAGCGGTGCGCGTTCGGCGTGGTGCTTGAGCATCGTGGTGAAGCCCTTGATGCCGCGCGCGGCGAGGGTGTTCACGGGGCCGGCGGAGATGGCGTTCACGCGCACGTTGCGCGGTCCGAGGTTCGCGGCGAGGTAGCGGACGCTCGCCTCGAGTGACGCCTTGGCCACGCCCATCAGGTTGTAGCCTTCCACCGCTTTCTGCGCGCCGTGGTACGAGAGCGCCACCACCGAGCCGCCGCCTGACTTTTCGAACAGCGGCAGCGCCGCTTTCGTCAGCGCCACGAGCGAGTAGGCGGAGATGTCGTGTGCGAGCTTGAAGCCTTCGCGCGAGGTGTTGACGAAGTCGTTCTCGAGGTCTTCCTTCGGCGCGTAGGCGACGGAGTGCAGCAGCGCGTCGAGGCGGCCGTACTCCTGTTCGACGCGCGCGAAGACGCTCGCGATCTCGGCATCGTTCGTCACGTCGCACGGCAGGACCAGCGCGCCCGGCATGCCCGTGGAAGTCAGCGCTTCGACGCTTTCCTTCAGGCGCTCGCCCTGGTAGGTGAAGGCGAGGCGCATCCCCTCGCGCGCGAGCGACTGTGCGATGGCCCACGCGATCGAGCGCTTGTTGGCGACACCGAAAACGATCCCGGTCTTCCCATCCAGCATCGGCATGCGCCGGATGATATCAATGTGGGGCGGGCTTCAGCCCGCCGCTCGGCTTCAGCCCGCCGTATGCCGGGCCACTTCTTCGTTCATGCGCCCCGTGAGGATCTTCCACAGCATCACGTAGTCGGCGGCCAGTGAGTAGAAGGGGTGGCCGAACGTGGCGGGCTTGTTGTGCTCGACGAAGAAGTGCGCGTACCAGGCGAAGGAGTAGCCGATGATCGGCGCCGCGACGAAGATCCAGCGGCTGACGGCGATCCCCAGGACGATGCAGACCAGCGCCAGAATCGAGCCGATGGCGTGCAGCACGCGGGTGCGCGGACGGGAGTGCGCGCGGACGTAATAGGGCCAGAAGTCGGCGAAGTTCCTGATCTCCATGGCGGTGCGGGCCTGATTTTCGCACGGCATCCCGGCCATGGCGCAGGATTTCGAAACGCTTCTCAAGGATGTATTCGGCGAGCCGCTGAGCCGCCTCACGCAGTTCCAGTCCGACCAGCTCGGCAAGCTCACCGCGCGGCTGCAGGAGATCGCCCGCGAAGCGGTGAAGGAAGACTTCACGAAGATGCAGCAGGAGATCACCGATCTCCGCTCGCGCCTCGCGCGCATCGAGCAGGAGCGCGCGCAGGCCGCCGCCGACTCCATCGAAACGTCGTTCTGATGTGGGGGGGGGGCTTCAGCCCGCCGGCTCTCGCGACACGCGGGCTGAAGCCCGCGCCACAGCTGAAGCCCGCGCCACAGCTGAAGCCCGCGCCACATTAGAACGCGTAGCCGAGGCTCACGAAGTACTGCCAGCTGTCGTCGTACCAGCGGCGGCTGAACGGGCGCGCGACGTCGATGCGCACCGGCCCCACCGGCGACAGATAGCGGAAGCCGAAGCCGGCGCCGTACTTCAGGTTGTCGAAGTCGATGTGGTGCGTGCGGTAGACGTTGCCCACGTCGACGAACACCGCGCCGCCGAGGCTGGAGACGATCGGGAAGCGGTACTCCGCGTTGAAGAGCAGCAGCCCGCTGCCGCCGCGCGGCAGGATCGGCCCGTAGCTGAGGATCTTGCCCGTCACCTCGTCGCGGGTCACCGGCTGGTAGAGCGTCGGCTCGCACCCGTCGGTCATCTCCAGATCGACGTAGCCGTCATCGGGCGACGTGCGGCATAGCTCGCCGAGGCGATCGAGTCCGAAGCCGCGGTGCGTCGTCTCGCCGCCGGCGGTGAAGCGCTCCGAGAGCGGGATGTCGGAGGCGTTGTCTCCGCCGTGCGGCTGAATCAGGCCGAGGCGGCCCGACAGCGCCACCACCGTGCGCGACGACACGGGGATGTACCACGCCCCCTGCACGTACTCCTTGAAGAACTTCGCCTTGGCGGAGAAGAGCTCGAACGCGTACTCGAGCGACGCGCTGGCGAAGAAGCCGCGGTGCGGGTCGATGATGTCGTCGCGCGTGTCCCAGAAGAACGTCGGCGAGATCGACGAGATCTGGATGTCGAGCAGCGCGCGGTCGAAGTCCTCGACCGGCAATCCCTTCCTGATGTCGTCGCAGAGCAGTCCCTTTTCGAGGCACTCGGAGATCTTGTACTCGTAACGCAGCGACCAGCGCGTGCGCTGTCGCGCGACTTTGCTGGCCTCGATCGAGAGACCGCGCTGGCGGATCGGCGTGCCGCGCCGCGTGGCGTCGTCGCTCTGGAAGATCTGCACCTGCAGCGGCACGTCCCAGCGGCTGAGGAACGGCTCGCGGTAGGTGAGGAACGCCTCCTGTTCCTCCGAGCTCCCGACCAGCTCGAGACCGAGGTAGCGCCCCGTGCCGAAGAGATTGCGATGCGCCACCGCGGCGGTGACGCGCTCGTGCACCTCCATGCCGGCCCCCGCCTTCTGTCCCCGCTCGGCGCGCAGACCGACCGACCCCGCCAGCGTGAGGTTCTTTCCTTCCTCCACCTGGATGACCACGTCGCGATCCGACACCGACGTCCCCGCCTGCTCCGGCTGGATCTCCACGCGCTGGAAGATGCCGAGGCGGTACAGCTCGCGCTGCGCTTCGAGCATGCGCGTGTAGCTGAACGGATCGCCGGGGTCGAGGTCGGAGCGGCGGAGGATGACGTCGCGATCGGTGTACGTGTTGCCGCGCACGATCACTTCATCGACGTCGACGTGCGGTCCCTCGGCGATCGCATACGTGAGCGTGGCCGAGGTCTTGTCGGCGCTCGTGTCGACGCGCGGCGTGACCTGCACTTCGGTGTGGCCGGCGTTCGCGTAGTACGACTGCAGCGCGACGACGTCCTCGTGCACGAGCTGCGGGTTCAGCGGCTGGCCGGCCTCGAGCTGCGGCCGCGGCGCGTCAGGATGATGCGCGGCATCCATCCCCTCGATGCTCACCTTCGCGACCAGCGTCTGCGGCCCCTCGGTGATCGGGAACTCCACGGACATCGTCCCCACCGCGTCGTTCAGCTTCACCACCGGCTCGCCGACCGTCGCCTCGGAGAAGCCCTGCAGGCGATAGAACGACTCCAGCGCGTCGCGGTCGTCGTCGACCTGCTCGCGCGTGACGCCGGTGGGGCGGCGGAAGATCGTCGACACGAGGCTGCGGATGCCGCCGCTCGGCGACGTGGCCACGACCGGCTGCAGCTCCTTGTCGCGCATCTTCGCGTTGCCGGTGAACGCGACGTCCGTGAGCTTGTAGCGCGGCCCGGCGGTGACGTGGAACGTCGTCGTCCAGACGTTGTTCTCCAGCGAGCTCTCCGTGTCGACCGCGGCGGAGTAGTGCCCCCGCTGCTGCAGTCCCTGCACGATGTTGTTCGCCGCCTGCTCGACCGCGTCTTCGCTGTACTCCTGGTTGCGCGCGAACGGCAGCCAGCGCCGCACCGCGCGGCGGTCGATTCCTTCGACCTTCACCTCCACGGTCGGGCCGACGGCCACGCGGTAGCGCAGCAGCACGGCCTTCGACGCCGGGTCGTAGGTGTGGCCGAGGAAGTCGACGTCGGCGCGGCGGTACTGGCGGCGCACGAGGAAATTGCGGATGCGGTTCGCGTCTTCGCGCGCCTCGCCGAGCTGGAACACCGCGCCGGGCTTGTCGCGCATCCGCTCGATCAGCTCCGCCGGTTTGAACGGCGCCGTGTTCCCTTCGAGGATCACGTCCGCGACTTTCGCCTGCACTCCCGGGGTCACGTGCAGCGTCACGTCGGCCATGCTGCGCAGGCGGTCGAAGGTCGTCTCCGGATCGACGGTGGCCTCGAGGTAGCCGTAGCGGCGCAGCAGCTCCTGCACCGCTGCAGCGCTGTCGTCGACGGCGTCGAGGGAGAGGACCTCGCCGTTGCGCACGGTCAGCTCGCGGAGCGCGCGGCCGCGGTCGCGGCGCGGGATGCCGGCCAGCTCGATCTCGTCGACGCGGTAGTTGAGGAAGAGCGCGAAGGTGAGCACCACGCCGCCTTCGCCGTTCGTCGCGTCGACGCGCACGTCGCGGAAGTTGCCCGTGGCGAAGAGGTTCTTGATCGACGACTGCAGCTCGCGGATCGACACCGGCTGGCCGGGGCGCAGCGTGACTTCGTTCGCCATCGCGGTGGTGTCGAAGCGCGCGTCGGCGCGGAAGTCGATGCGCGCGATGGGCGTGCCGTCCGCGGCGCGCGTGTTGACGGTGGTGACGGCGGGCAGTGGGGCGCGGACTTCAGCCTGCGTGTCGTCCTGGCGGGCTGAAGCCCGCCCCACATCGGTCATCGTCGCCGATGTTGCGAACTCCTCGGCGGCCTCGCGGGAGGTGAACCGCCAGTGTGCGTCGTAGCGCCGGCGGAAGCGCGCGTCGAGCCGGTACTCGTCCGCCTCGTCGCGCGTGAGCTGCAGCGTCCAGTCGCGGTTGACGAGCCACTCCAGCACCTGGCGGCTCTGCTGGTTGTCGAGGTTGTACACGAGCAGGAAGCGGATGTCGTTCGATAGCCGCTTCTCGAACGAGACCTTCGTCCCCGCGCCGCCGCTGGCGTCGAGCGTGCCGGGATCGACGGAGAACGAGTCGACGAACGGGAAGACGCGCGAGCCGAGGAGCGAGCCGAGGCTCTGGTAGAGCAGCGACGTGCCCATCATGCCGAGGCCGCCCGCCTGCGCGGTGCCGGGCGTGCTGGTGCCGCCGCCGAAGCCTCCGAAGCCGAGGATGGAGAAGAGCGTGATGTCCGACGCCGGCGGATCGCTGGTGATCGTCGGCGAGATGCGGTCCAGCGTCCCGGTGACGTTCACCGTCACCTCGTACGGTCCCGCCTCGGTCTCGCTGCCGAAGCCCGACACGGTCCCTTCGATGGTCACGTCGAAGAACGGGTCGATACGGAACGGGTTCTGGAACGCGATCGTGCCGCGCGCGACGCGGTAGTCGACGTTCTGGATGCGGACCGTGCCTCCTTCGTCGAGCACGACCTCGCCGAGGATCACCGGGTTGGCCACGGTGCCGGTCACGTCGAGATCCGCGGTGCCGGTGACGTCGGCGATGTTGTTGCGGATGGCCAGCGTGCCGGGCGCGTTCAGATGGATGCGCAGGCTGACGCGGTCCTGCCACGTCGCCGCAGCCGCGGGAAGCACGCGCGTGCGCGACAGCAGCGCGTTGAGCAGTGCCTGCTGGATGTCGAAGTCGCGGAAGTAGAGCGCACGCGTGACGTCGACGTCGCCCGTCAGTTGCGCGCTCTCCATGTCGCCGGTGAGGAGCAGCGTGAAGTTCCCCTCGACGGTCACGCCCTCGTACGCGCGCAGCGAGACCTGTGTTCCCTGCAGCGTGATGCGCGCGCGCTGCGGCTTCATCCCGTCCAGCGTGATGAAGCCGCCGGCGACGACCTGGCCGCCGCCGACCGTCGCGCGCAGCGACTCGATGTCGATGCGGTCCGTGCCGAAGCGCAGCCGCCCGTTGATGTCGTCGATGAGCTGCGGGAAGCCGGCGAAGCGCACTTCCGCGTCGACGAGATCCGCCGTCCCGAGCAGCGCCGGCGCGGTCAGCGTGCCGCCGACGTCGAGCGCTACGTCCATCTGTCCTTCCGCGCGCACGTCCGGCACGAAGAGCTGCAGCAGCGCCGCCTCGATGCGGCCGCGCACGTCGACGTCCAGCCGCTTCGCACCGGCGATCTCCGCGAAGCCGGCCACGGTGAACGACGAATTCGCGCCCTGCAGCGCGAAGGAGTCGAAGGTCAGACGCCCGTCGCGCAGCGTGAGGCGCAGCGGCGCAGGCGTGGTGAAGGCCTGTTCCGCGAACTTCAGATTGAACGTGGGGAACGTCGCCTCGACGACCAGCGCCTCCATCGGCGTGAGTCGTCCGCCGAGCTTCAGGTCGACGACCAGGTTGCCCGCCACCGGCAGCGACGCCGTCGTTGGCGAGATGGCCGCGGCGCGGGCGAGGTCGTTCACGACGATGCGCACCGTGCCGTCGACGGCCATGTTCTCGCCGACCGCACCTTCCCCTTCAATGGTGACGATGTCCGCCACCGAGCCGCGCACGATCAGCCGTCCGTTGCGGATGGCCACGTAGAGCGACGGCGGCGCGCTGCCGGCCGGCAGATTGAGTCCGCGCAGCGTGGCGTTCTCCAGTGTCGCCTCGAGCACGAGCTCCGGCTGCTCGAACGTCCCCGCGCCGGTGGAGCGCAGCACGACGTTGCCGCCGAGGAGGTCGGCGATCCCTTTCGCGATCTGCAGCTTCGACGGATCGATGCGGCTCGACTCGATCGTGTAGCTGAAGCGCTTGGCGTTGAGATCGACTTCCGCTTCGCCGCGGATCTCTCCCGCCTCCGCCTGCACGAGCACGTTCGTCGCGCGCATGCGTCCCTCGGTGAAGACGATGTCGGCCGACGCGAGCTGCACCGGCTCGCCCATGATCGCCCCTTCGCGCACGGTGACGCGGCCGCTCCCTTCGAGCGCTTCCTTGCGGCCGGCGAGCTTCAGCGTGCCGGTGAGCTTGCCGGTGACGGGGATGTCGGCGAAGTCGAGGAACGCGGCGATGTCGGTGACGGGAAAGTTCGTCGCGGCGATGTCGAGATCGAAGGCGACGTTCCCCTCGCCCGGCAGCCAGTTCAGCGTGCCGTTCAGTGCGAGCGTCGCATCGGCACGGCGGATGGTCGTGTTGACGAACGTCGCGCGGCCGTTCTCCGGCGTGCCGGCGATGATCATCTTCCCGGTGGCCAGTCCCTCGCCGATCTTCAGGTCGAGGCCGACCGCGTCGATGGCGCGTTGCGCGGGATAGCCGTTCGCCTCGACGGCGATGTCGAATTGCGGGCCGCCGCTTTCCGGGAAGCCGATGGTGCCGTTCAGCGCAAGGCGGCCGTTGCCGTCGACGAACGTGGCGCGCTCGAAGACGAGCGCGGATCGGTCGCCGTCGTAGCGCAGGTCGATGTTCGCGTCGCCGAGGAGCACCTCGTTGTAGCGCGCGGCGGTGGCGACGATGTTCGCCGCGACCTGCGGCTTCTCGATCGGGCCGCGCACCGTGCCGCTGATCGTGCCCGCGCCGCCGAGTCCGAGCAGCTCGTAGTCGGTCTTGTCCGCGGCGTGCGCGAAGTTGTAGCCGATGCGATCGAGCTCGCCGAGGTCCTGCGTGCGGATGTTCATGCGCAGGTCGGTGACCACGCCTTCGATCTTCAGCGTGCCGGTGAGGCTGACGTGCGACTGGTCGGTGTCGAGCTCCGCGCGGCGGAAGCGCACCACGCCGCGGTCGAGCGCGAAGTCGGTGCTGCCGGCGAGGCCGACCGGATAGCGCGCGTCGGAGAATGCGATGGTGCTTTTCGCCAGACGCGCCGTTCCCTCGCCCGCGCCGTCGAGCACTTTGTCCTTGTTCCAGCGGTAGGTGAGGTTGCCGGTGGCGGCGCCGCGCAGTCCGGTGTTCTCGATCCCCCAGTCGGCGAACAGCGGCTCGATGCCGATGTTGTAGTAGCGGAGGTCGACCTTCATCGGATACGGGTCGGCGTACTTCGCGAGCGCGTAGTCCGCGCCGATGGTGCCGCCGCCGTAAGTGGCGCGGTCGACGCGCACGGTGAGGTTCTGGCCGGTGATGGCGAGCTGGCCGCGCGCCTCGCCGAGCTCGTACGCGTCGGCGACGAGCTTCGGCGAGCTCCAGCCGCCGGCCATCTCGAAGTCGCCCGCCTTGCCGCGCAGGCGCGTGTCGAGTGCGAGCGTTCCTTCCAGCGTCTGCTGCACGCGGAAGATTTCCTTGATGCGCGCGAGCGTGAGATTCGAGCGCACGCGCAGGTCGTACTGCGCCTCGGTCAGCGGATCGAGCTTGCCCGAGATGTAGGCCTCGATGCCGCGCCCCTGCAGCGCCACCGAGTCGAGCGCCAGCACGCCCGGCGTGTAGCGGAAGCCGCCGCGCATGGTCACGTCGAACGGCACGTAGTCCTGGATGCGCATGCGCACGAGCGGGCTGGTCATGGTCCCCTCGTACTTGCCTTCGGCGCGCGTGACCTGGAGCGTGGAGTCGATCTTCTGCGCCAGCGCCGCGATGTCGTGCTTGCGGTCGTTGAAGCCGAACGCGCCGCCGGTGATGTACATCTTGTCGAAGTCGAAGTGGACGATCTGGAACTTCCAGCGCCGCGGCGGCGAGGCCTTCCACTTCGGGAAGTTGTGCCGCCCGTCGGGGAAGATCTCGAACCAGAGGAAGGGATCGCGGATGTCGATGCGATCGACCTTCACCCGGCGGCCCCAGAACGACTGCACACCGCCGATGATCTCGATCTGCCGCACCACCGCGAACTGCGGCGCCACGGCGCCCGGCGCGTTCGCGATGCGCACGTCGTTGAGGATGATTTTCTGCGGGCGCGTGCGGACGAATTGGAAGCTGCCGATCGTCACCTCGCGGCCGAGACGGTCTTCGAGCGTCGTCTCGATCGACTTCGCGACGTAGCCTTCGAAGGTCGAAGTGCCGAGGGACCACCAGCCGACGCCGAGGACCAGGAAGAGCAGCGCGAAGCCGATGACGAAGACCCACAGGAGCACCTTGAGACAGCCCCACATCGGCCCCTTGCGCTGCCGCTCGCGCGCGGAGCGGTGGTGGCCCCGCGCGGGCGGAGGCAGGAGCGGATCTGCCGGGTCGTTGACGTTCATCGGGTCGAGGAGCGGTTACCGTGGCGCCTGCTTGCTAAACACAAGCCACGAAGAAGAGGTCCCGAAGGTTGTTCCCCGTCGGCGCAATCATAATCGGCTCACCGATTTGCGCCGCAACCGGGAACGAGTTCGATTCTTCATGTGGAGCGGGCTTCAGCCCGCCCCTCAAATGAATCCCCGCGGCCCCGCTGTTCCCATCCACGCCGTCGGAGGATCCGAACAGCGCCTCGCACGGCGAAAGCGCGGCAAAGCGCACCGCCAGCTCGCTGCAGCGTCCTCCGCGTCCGTTCCCGCGCACGACCACCGTCGGCTCTCCTCCCGCCACCAGCACCTGACCTTTCCGCAGCTCGCGCGCCCGCGCCGCGAGCATCGCCGCAGCGTCCAACTCATCGCACTCGACCTGCTCTTCGAGCACGACCGCGTTGTCACCGATGATTGACGCCGCGGTGCGCACGAGAGTGCGGTTGTCGGCGATGAGCACGCTTTCGGAGCCGGGGATGGTGGGCCCGCTCGCCACGTCGTGCAGCGCGCCCGTCGACACGTCGGAGTAAACCAGCGTGACCGCGCGGCCCTGGACTCGCCGGGCGAGCTTGCCCCCCTTGATCGCGGAGATGCTGCGCCGGACCGCGTTGATCTCCCCGATCGGTTTCCCCGATGCGATCAGCTCCGCATTGATGCGAATCGCTTCGCCCTCATCGACGAGCGGCACCTCCACACAAGCCGACCCGCCACCGGAGATCAGGAAAAGAATGTCCTCATGCGCATCGACGTATCGCAGCAGCTCGCGCCCGGCAATGAAACTCTCCCGCGTGTAATGCGGATGCCCCCCAACAAACGTGTGGAACGCAGGTTGGGCTTCAGCCCGACCCCCCGGGTATCCGCGCGGCACGACCACAAACGCACTCTCCACGGGATGCACGGCCACGACACCATCCAGCAATGAGCCCGCACACTTCCCGATCGCCACCACGTGCCGCGGCAGGTCCGGCGTGACGTGCTGCCGGACCAGAAGCTCCGGCGCACAAAGCTCCAGCGTTGTGAGGTACGTCGCTTTGAGGTCCACCTTCCCGCGATTATCCTCGTCCCCGTGCGCCGCACGCATCTCCGCTCGCGCGTCCTGCTCCTCACCGGCGCATTCACGCTCGCGCTCTTCGCCATCGCCTTCGGCCTGAGCTGGCGCGCGCGCCTGGCGCAGCAGCGCTGGACGCGCCTCATCGACACGGAGACGCGCGCCGTGGCCACGCTCGAAGAACTGATCCGCGCGCAGAACGGCTTCCGCACGCGCTACCTGGCCGGCATCGATACGCCCGACCGCTACCGCCTCGTCACGCAGCTCCTCACCGACGAGTCGCTGACCCGCATCGACCTCGGCGTCCTCCGCGGACGCGTCAACGCGTTCCGCACCATCGTCGAAGAGCCGGCGCCTCCCGTCGAAGACGTGCAGTCGACGTCGTCCGCCATCATCGCCGAGGCGCAGCAGATCATCGCCGCGCGCAAGCGCGAGATCGCCCGCCAGCTTCCCGAGCTCGAGCGCGAGACGTCGTCGATGATGTCCACCGGCCTGGCCATTGCCTGGATCGTCGCGCTCCTCGGCTTCGCCGCGGTGCAGACGTCATTGCGCAAAGTGGTCCGCCCGATCGAAGAGCTTTCCGCCGCCGCGGACCGCGTGGCCGCGGGCGACCTCACCGCGCGCGCCCCCGTCGCCGGCGACCACGAGATCGCCACGCTCGGCGTTGCGTTCAACCGCATGGCCGACGAGCTGAAGGCCCGCGCGCGCACGGACGACCTCACCGCGCTGCCGAACTTCCGCGCCTTCCGCGAGCGCATCGACGCGGAGCTCGAGCGCGCCGACCGCTACCCGGAACGCTTCGGCGTGCTGGTCCTCGATCTCGACCGCTTCAAGAAATACAACGACACGTACGGCCACCTCGCCGGCAACGAGGCGCTGCGCCGCGTCTCGCAGTCGATCCGCGAGACGGTGCGCGCGGTCGACTTTCCCGCGCGCTACGGCGGCGAGGAGTTCGCCGTGATCGTGCCGCAAGTCGACGCCGCGGCGCTGACCATCATCGCGGAGCGCATCCGCGCGAACATCGAGAAGCTCCCCGCGCCGCCCGACGGCTCGCCGGTGACGGTGAGCATCGGCGGCGCGCTCTATCCCGACGACGGCGCGGACCGCGAGGCGCTCTTCCGCACCGCCGACGAGCGTCTCTACGCGGCCAAGGAAGCGGGACGCAACCGCGTCGTCATTGCTGGCACTGCGCCGTCGCCATCCGCCGTCCCGCCGGATCCAGCGCTCCGTCGATCTGGTAGCGCCGCACGCCGCTCCGCGGCGCGGCCATGAATTCCTCCAGCCATTGCCGCATCGTGAATGACGTGGCGCTCGTTGTGATCGTCGCGCCGTAGAACGGGTTGTCGCTGTACGCGCCGTCGTGCTGTCCGCACGCGGGCATCCAGACGAACATCGTCGTCTGCACCGCGCCGCTCCGATCGACGCCGCGCGCGATCTCCGAGCGCGTCCACGCGGCAGTCAGCAGCGTCTGGATCTGCTTCTCCAGGCGCGTGCGGAACTCGGCCGCGTTGAAGCGCGGCTCGCAAGGCTGCGCGTCGGGACAGTAGCTGTAGTTCGCTGCGTTCCCCCAGCGCACCCAGTGGCCGTTCGGCGCGTCGAGATGCTCGCGATTCGGATCGGTGAAGTCCTGCCGCACCATGAAGGGCGTGCTGATGTGATTGAGGAGCACGTGCTGCCGGTCCTGGCACTTCCACGCCGTGTTGTCGGACGCGTGCGCGTCGACGCAGGAGAGATCGTGCGCGGCGCCGTGCGCGGCGTAGCTGAGGTCGACGTCGTTCGTGGCGTGATGCACCGTGCCGTCGTACGAGAACGCCTCGCCGCGCGCGGAGCTCGTCCCCGACCACACGCCGTCGTACGCGTCCTTGCCTGCCGCCTCGTTCTCGATGCCCGGCAGGAAGTTCTCGTCGAAGAGGGCGCGCACGTCCGCGTTCGGCAGCTCGGCCGCGAGATGGTCGATGTTGTGGAACAAGCCGTGGCTCGCGTTCGAATGCCCCACGAACAGCACCACCTCCGCATCCGCGAGCGCCGGCAAACGTTCATCCACGGAGCTCCATTGATCGCCGCCTCGCGCCCCGCAGCAGGCGCGCCGCTTCACTTTCTGGCTGGCGGCGTTGCGCCGCCAGGTCGGGTAGCGCAGCCCGTGCTCGAGCTTCCTGAACGTCTCCTGGAGAATGAAGAAGCCGTGGTGATACGCGTTGAAGGAGATCGTCTGCCCGTTCGGCAACGTCGCCCGAATCCCCTTCTCCTGCGAGCGTCCCATGTACCGGTCGAAGCTGCACTTTTCGACGCGCACGCGGTTGTACGACGCGAACAGCGGATTGCGCAGCGGATCGGGATCGAGAATGCCCTCGAAGTCGCGCACGGGACCTTTCGTCGAGGTGCCCATGAACGCGCGCTCGTCCGGCTGCGCGTAGAAAAACGCGCATCGTTCCCCGAAACAGGAGTCGCCCCCTGTCATCGTGAAGATCCACCGGTTCGACTCGATCGGCTCGCCGCGCCGCGCGCTTCCGCAGCTTGCCTCCGTGCACACCGCCTTGTCGACGTAGATCAGCGGCATCGTCCCATCCGTGCACCGCACGTCCGGGTCGTCGTCGAGAAACACCCGCGTATACGCCGGCACCTGCTGCCCCCGCGGAATCTCATCCACATTCGGCTGCGGGATGTCGTTCGGAAAGAGCGCGCAACGCAGCGTGTCCTTCCAGTGAGGATCGGCGCAGCTGTTCGCCGGTGCCGCACTCACGGACCACGCCGCGAAAGTCAGGATCGCTAACGCAACACGAGCCATCGCCGAAGTCTACCAGCGGAGCGCCGCCGTCCCGGCGCCGCTCCGGTGCGCGGGCGGGACGCTCGCGCGGCAGCCGGCGTGGACGCCAGCGGTCCGCTTTTCTACTCGAGCGCCTGGATCAGCCGCTCCACGTTGCGCGTCAGCGTCTGCAGCTCGCGCTCGGAGAGCGAGCCGGCGCCGAGGGATCCCAGCCATTCCTCGTACGCGGGGCGCACTTTTTCCACCGTGCCGCGGCCGCGGCGGGTCAGCGCGACGCGGGAGGAGCGGAGGTCGGAGGGGTCGTCGTTGCGTTCGGCGAGGCCGAGCTGTTCGAGCCGGGCGATCATCCCGGTCATGTTCTGCTTGGTCACGCCGAGGCGGCGGGAGAGGGCGACCAGGGTGACGGGGGCGTCTTCCGACGCCAGCGCGGAAAGCACGGACCACTGCTGCGGCGTGATCTTCGAGCGCTCGAAGACAGGCCCCAGGCGGCGGGTGAGGAGGTTGGCGAGCTGAATGACGCTCCCGACCAGATCGCGTTCGCCTGCCATGATTGGTCAATATCTTGACCGCACGGCAGGCGGCCTGTCAATGACGGGCTGAAGCCCGTCGTACGTCACAGAGCTGCTTTGAAGATCCCTTTGCCCGCGAACACCGCCGCGTCGCCCAGCTCCTCCTCGATGCGCAGGAGCTGGTTGTACTTGGCGATGCGGTCGCTGCGCGAGGCGGAGCCGGTCTTGATCTGTCCCGCGTTCGTGGCCACGGCCAGATCGGCGATGGTCGAGTCCTCGGTCTCGCCGGAGCGATGCGAGATGATCGAGCGGTAGCCGGCGCGCTTGCCCATCTCGATGGCCTCGAGCGTCTCCGTGAGCGTCCCGATCTGATTGACCTTGATCAGGATGGCGTTGGCGATGCCGCGCTCGATTCCCTTCGCGAAGATCGCGGGGTTGGTCACGAACAGGTCGTCGCCGACGAGCTGCGTGCCGCTCCCGAGGACGCCGGTGAGTGAGTCCCAGCCGTCCCAGTCGCCCTCGGCCATGCCGTCCTCGATGGAGATGATCGGGTAGCGCTTCCGCAGGTCGACGTAGTAGTCGACCATGTCGTCGGAGGAGCGGTCCACGCCTTCGAAGACGTAGCCCTTCTTCTTGTCGTAAAACTCCGACGCCGCGACGTCCATGGCCAGGTAGATCTGCTCCGCCGCGCGGTAGCCGGCCTTCTCGATGGCCATGAGGATGAAGTCGAGCGCCTCGGCGTTGGTCTTCAGGTCGGGAGCGAAGCCGCCCTCGTCTCCGACGGCGGTGGTCAGTCCCTTGTCGTTCAGGATCTTCTTGAGCTGGTGGAAGACCTCCACGCCGGCGCGCAGCGACTCGCCGAACGTGTCGAAGCCGGCCGGGACGATCATGAACTCCTGCACGTCGAGGTTGTTGTTCGCGTGCGCGCCGCCGTTGATGACGTTCAGCATCGGCACGGGCAGCGTGCGCGCGCCGGTGCCGCCGAGGTAGAGGAAGAGCGGCAGGCCGGCCGCTTCCGCCGCGGCGCGCGCCACGGCCAGCGAGACGCCGAGGATCGCGTTCGCGCCGAGGTTACCCTTGTTCTCGGTGCCGTCGATCTGCTTCATCATCAGATCGATCATCACCTGCTCGCGCGCGTCCATCCCTTCGATCTCGCGGGCGATCACCTCGACGTTGTCGACGGCGTTCTGCACGCCCTTGCCGAGGTAGCGGTTCTTGTCTCCGTCGCGCAGCTCGAGCGCCTCGCGCGAGCCGGTGGAGGCCCCGGACGGCACGGCCGCGCGGCCGAGGGCGCCGTTGGCGAGCAGGCAGTCGACTTCGATGGTGGGGTTGCCGCGGGAGTCGAGGATCTCACGTGCGAAGATTTCGGCGATCTTGAACATGGCGCGGCGGATTGTAATGGAAGCGCTGCTAGCCAGACGGCACTGACGTCGCCGACGCGCAGCACAGATCGCCGTTGCGCGGGCGGTCGCCGTGCATCTCCCGGAGCTGGAGCAGCCGCCGGTGCGCGTCCCTCTCCGTCGGTGCACTCTGCACGTGCGTCACGAGCTCGGCGTGCTGCGCGGTGCCGCGCTCGAAGCCGGAAATGCGCTCGATGAGCTGCGGGATCAATTCGTCCGGGATCTCTTTGCCGAACCACGTGTCGTGGCAGTGGAACGGCTTCACGTCGGGCCAGGTCGTGTTCTGCACCGGTCCGATCACTTCCTCGAACGTCGGCGCGACGGCCGTGCGCGCGCCGAGCCATCCGGGAGACGACTCATCGCCGTACGGGATGTTCAGCCACTTCATGAGCGTGGCCAGCACGGAAGTGTGGTCGTAGGGATGCGGCGGCGTGGTCTCCGGCGTCTCGGGATAGTAACCGGCGCGGAACACACAGCCGGCCGGCACGCACGGCGAGATGAGCAGCGTCGGCACGCGCAGCCCGTAGCGGCCGAAGGGCAGGTCGTACGGTTCGCTCGACGGCCGGACCGCGTTCGTCGGCGGCACGAGGTGATCGTAGGTGCCGCCGTGCTCGTCGAACGTGACGATGAAGAGCGTCTTCTCGAAGACCGCGGGATGGGTCCTGAGGATGTCGTAGATCTTCTTCAGGAACCACTCGCCGTCCTTCAGCTTGAACGGCGGGTGGTAGTCGGTACCGAACGGCGGCCAGGTGGCCTCGCCGAAGAACGCCGGCTCGATGTAGGTGAAGCGCGGCAGCGCGTCGTTGGCCACGTCGGCGGCGAAGTCACCGATGCTGCCGAACGACCCGTGCTCCATGCCCATCGGGAAGAGGTACTGCGTGAAGTACAGCTTCTCCAGCAGCATCCAGTGATGGTCGGCGTAGAGCTTCCACGAGTGTCCCTGCTCGCCGAGGACCGTGAAGATCGTGCGCAGCGTGTCGAAGGGCTTGCCGTTGAACGTGCAGTTGTCGCGACGTCCCTGCGAGCTGCCGCCGAGACTGAAGGCGCGGTTGGGATTGGTCTGCGTCGGCGCGGAGCAGAACCACATGTCCGACACGGCGAAGCTCTCCGCGAGCGTGTGCATCACGGGCAGCTCCTCGGGCGTGCAAGTGGCCAGGATGTCGCGGTCCGAGCCGACGCCGAAACGCTGCTTCTGGTAGTTGAGGTAGAAGCCGTACATCTGCCAGTCGAGCGGCGGCCCGAGTTTCCCCTCTGTCCAGCTCGGGCCGAAGATCTGTTCGCCGACGTCCTGCCATCCCTCGCCGGGATCGCACGCCGGCATGTAGCAGTAGCCCCAGGTGCCGCGATGGATGTGGTGCCGCTTGCCGGTGTACTTCTCCGGCCCGACCTCGTAGAAGCTGGCGTCGCCCGGCAGCCAGGGGAGCGGGTTCAGTTGCGCGTCGTGCGGAATCCCGTAGAACTCCAGCTCGCCGGGACGCAGCGCGGGGATGTGGACCTTCGGCTGTCTGTTGACGTCGTACAGCCAGCCGAGCAGGTGATCGAAGCCGCGGTTCTCGAACATCAGATGCACCACGTGCTCGATGTTCGACTGCATCTCCTGAAGTGACATCCGCACTCCTCCCTCGAAGGAAGGAGTGACGGAGAGGATGCAGACCCTACCCGCGGGGCGGTTTTATTTCTGGCCGGTGGCGGTCGCCAGGCCGCGGTCTTTCCACTCGCTCCAGCCGCCCTTGAGCGCGAAGACGTTCTTGACGCCGTGCGCCATGAGGTCGGCCGCGGCGCGGCCGCTCGACTGCTCGGCGGTGCAGGCGCAGTAGGTGATGACCGTCTTGCGCGGCGGCACTTCGGCGAAGCGCTTGATGAGCTGGCTGCCCGGGATGCTCAGCGCGCCCTTGATGTGTCCGAGCGAGAACTGCTCGTTCGAGCGGACGTCCACGAAGACCGCCTGTCCCGACTTCTGCAGCTTGAGCGCGTCGTCGATGCTGATGCGGGCGAACGTCGGGGCGGCGTTGTTGCGTGCGCCGGCGACGTTGATCGGCATGCGCTGCTTCCCGGCCGGGGCAGGCGAAGCCTGCGGCTGCGGCTTCATCTGCGCGACGAGGGACGTGCTGGCGGCGAGAAGGAGGGCGAGAACGGTGGCTTTCTTCATGGGTTTCCTTTAGATCAGGCCTTCGAAAAAGCGGTCCATGCGCGGGACGAACCAGCGCTTGCGGTCGAGCGAGAACGCCACGGCCACGGCCCGGCCGACGATGCGGCGGCGCTCGATGAAGCCGATGAAGCGGCTGTCGTTGCTGTTGTCGCGGTTGTCGCCGAGGACGAAGTAGTTCCCCTCGGGCACGGTGATCGGACCGAACGAGCGCACCGCCGGGATCTCCGGCGTGAGCATGACTTTGTGGTTGCGGCCGTACAGGTCTTCGTCCATCACGTGGGCAGAGCCGTAATCCTCGGAGCTCTCGATGGCGATCGGCGACTGCTTGGCCAGCCGGCCGTTGACGAAGAGCTGGTTGTCGCGCATCTCCACGGTGTCGCCCGGGACGGCCACCACGCGCTTCACGAGGCGCGTGCCGTCGACCGGCGAGAAGAGCACGACGATGTCGCCGCGGACCGGGTTGTCCCACTTCACGATGGCGATCGTGGTGAACGGAACCTTGAGGTCGTAGGCGAGCTTGTTGACGACGACGCGGTCGCCCTCCTGGATCGTCGGCTTCATGGACCCGGTCGGAACGTCGTTCCAGTCGGCCAGAGCCGACCGGAGCGAGCTCACGATCAGGATCATGAGCACGAAGATGCGGATCTCCCGAAGAACCTTCTTTTTGTCGATGGCCATGGCTGAATACTCTACGCGCGCAGGCCGGACAACGTTTCGTCACGTGACGCGATTCCGGCCGGTGGCTTTAGAGTCTCCGTATGTCTCATCGCCGTTCGGTGCACGACCTCGAGGCGCTGGTGCGCTCGTTCCACTCTCTCGTCGCCATCGAGACGGTGGAGGAGGAGCGCGTGCGCGCGATCGTCGCCGAGGTGGCGGTCTCGATGCAGCTCTCGTTCTTCGAGTGGTCGGTGGCCAGCGGCTTCCGCCGCGGCCACGGCCTGGCCATCGGCAACACCCAGGACGCGCTCGGTGCGCTGAAGCACATGGCCGAGATGACGGGCGACGCGATCTATCTCCTCAAAGACCTCGCTCCGCACCTCGGCAAGCCCGAGGTCGGCCGCCTGCTGCGCGAGCTCGCGGAGAAGATGACGCACTCCCGCTCGGCCATCGTGCTGACCGGCGAGCCACTGGAGCTGCCGCGCGACATCGACGGCATGGCGGTGCGCTTCGACCTGGAACTGCCCGACGAGAGCGAGCGCCGCGCCGCGGTGCGTCACGTCGTCGACGCGATGAAGGCGCGCCAGCAGGTGCAGGTGGAGATGTCGCGCGACGACGTGCAGCGGCTCGTGCAGGCGCTGGCGGGATTGACGCTGCACCAGACGCGGCGCGTGATCGCGCAGGCGATCCTCGCGGATGGCAGGCTGTCCGCGGACGACATCGACCGCGTGGTGCGCCTCAAGGGGGAGATCATCGAGCGCGGCGGCGTGCTGGAGTTCTTCCCCGCCGAGGAGAACACGTTCGAGCTGGGCGGCTTCGCGCGCCTGCAGGAGTGGCTCACGCATGCGCGCATGGGATTCACCGCCGAGGCGAAGGCGCTGAATCTTCATCCGCCGAAGGGCGTGCTGTTCGTCGGCGTGCAGGGATGCGGGAAGTCGCTGGCGGCCAAGGCGATCGCGCGCGCCTGGCAGTTGCCGCTGCTGAAGCTCGACGCGGGACGGTTGTACGAAAAGTACGTGGGCGAGTCGGAGAAGAACTTCCGCCGCGCCACGCGCCTCGCCGAGGCGATGGCTCCGGTGGTGCTCTGGATCGACGAGCTGGAGAAAGCGTTCGCCTCGGGGACGAGCGCGGATGCGGACGGCGGCCTGTCGCAGCGGCTCTTCGCGTCGTTCCTGACGTGGCTGCAGGAGAAGCAGGAGGGCGTGTTCGTCGTCGGCGCGGCGAACGATCTCGATCGATTGCCGCCGGAGCTGCTGCGCAAGGGGCGCTTCGACGAGATCTTCTTCGTGGACCTCCCCGATGCGCCCACGCGCGAGGAGATCTTCCGCATCCACCTCGCCAAGCGCGGCCACGCGCCCGAGGCATTCCGCCTGCCCGAGCTGGCCGCAGGCGCCAACGGGTTCGCCGGCGCGGAGATCGAGCAGGCGATCGTCGCCGGCGCCTACACCGCCCATTCCGAA
>DASUSL010000243.1:0-19688 GCA_036375135.1 Thermoanaerobaculia bacterium
CGTCGTCGGCCAGGGCCACCGTGCCGATGGCCGTCAGGAGGAGAGCGAGAGTGAGCATGGGGAGGGACTTCCGCATTGGGTCTTTTCTCCTTTTCTTTTTTTGTTTTTGTTGGGGTTTTCACTACTGGCTGTGTTCCACACACGATGTCCGGTCGCCTTGCGACCCGTTTCACGCGATTGACTTTCTTTCCTCAGCACCACCTCCTTTCGCGGCCCCTAGACTTCAAGCGGGCCGCCACGAGGCGAAAGCTGGCAAGTCGTTGAACGCAAATGCGTTAGCGGGAAACGGCGCCGCGCGCGATGTCCAAATCGCGAGCGCTTCGAAGGAGGGAGGCAAAACTTTTTGCGCTACACTGCCGTGCAGACGCCACATGAAGGAAAAGCGTGAGATCTATCGCTTCCTCCACGTCACCCCGCGTCGCATCTTCGAGCAGCTCGATCAGTACGTCGTGGGGCAGCGCCACGCCAAGGAAGTCCTGGCCATCGCGGCGTACAACCATCTCAAGCGCATCGAGTACCTGAAGTTCGGCGGCGAGGTCTCGATCCGCAAGTCGAACATCCTGATGATCGGGCCGTCCGGCAGCGGCAAGACCTATCTCGCGCGCACGCTGGCGAAGATCCTCGACGTGCCGTTCGCGTACAACGACGCAACGTCGTTCACCGAGGCGGGCTACTACGGCGAGGACGTCGAGGTGGCCATCGGGCGGCTGCTCCATGCCACCAGCCAGAACGTCGACGCGGCGGAGAACGGCATCGTCTTCATCGACGAGATCGACAAGATCGCGCGGCGCGGCGGCGGCCCGCGCACGGGCACCGGGCAGCGCGACATCGGCGGCGAGGGCGTGCAGCAGTCGCTGCTGAAGATCCTCGAGGGTGAGAAGCTCTTCGTGCCGATGAACGTCACCGCGCACTGGAACAAGTACGACTACGTCGAGATCGACATCTCGAACATCCTCTTCATCTGCGCCGGCTCGTTCTCCGACATGGACACGCCGAACGACGCGCGCAGCGTCGGCTTCTTCGAGAAAAGCGGACCGGCGCGCAGCGGCGTGAGCTCGGAGGACCTGGTGAAGTACGGGTTCCTGCCGGAGCTGCTGGGACGGTTGCCCGTGCGCGTCGAGCTGCAGGAGCTGACGCCGGCCGATCTCGTGACCATCCTCACCGAGCCGCGCGAGGCGATGATCCCCGAGTACCAGCGCCTCTGCGCGCTCGACCAGATCCAGCTCGAGTTCAGCCGCGATGCCCTCTTCGCCATTGCCGAAGCGGCCCTCGCCCAGCGCCTCGGCGCGCGCGCGCTGCGGGCCATCCTGGAGAAGGTGCTGCACCCGATTCTCTTCGTCGGGCCGGAGCGGGCCGGAGAGCGGATCGTCGTCGAGCGTGAGGACGTGCGGCGCGTTACGGCGTAGACTGCCCCGCGCATGATGCGCACGATCGGACTCGCCGCGAAGGTCACCGCCCCTCCTGCCCTGGCGTACGCGGAACAGATCGCCAACCAGTTGCGCGCCGAAGGGCGCACGGTCTACTTCGACGAAGACACGGCGGCGCTGCTCGACGGCAGGTTCGAGTCGTTCCCGAAGTCGGAGCTCGGCAAGCACTGCGATCTGCTCATCACCTTCGGCGGCGACGGCACGCTGCTCTCCGTGGCCCGGCACGCTCCCGAGCCGGTGCCGATCCTCGGCGTGAACATGGGGACGCTCGGCTTCCTCACCGAGATCCGCGTCGAGGAGTTCCCGGCCGTGCTGGAGCGCGTCCTCGACGGGCAGTACTTCGTCGAGCCGCGCGTGACGTTCACCGTCAGCGTGAGCGGCCCGAATCGCGACGCGTCGAAGCAGTACCGCGTGCTGAACGACGTGGCCATCAACAAGAGCGCGGTGGCGCGCATCATCGAGATGCGCGTGAGCGTGGCCGGACTCTTCGTCTCCACGTTCCGCGGCGACGGGATGATCATCGCCACGCCGACGGGATCGACCGCGTACAACCTCTCCGCGGGCGGGCCGATCATCTATCCGACCATGGGCGCGGTGGTGATCACGCCGATCTGCCCGCACATGCTCACCAACCGTCCGCTCGTGCTCCCCGACGAGCTGGACATCGAGGTCAGCCTGGCCACCCCGGACGCGAAGGACATCTTCCTCACGCTGGACGGCCAGGAGGGGTTCGAGATCAGCGACCGCGATCGCGTCTGTGTCCGAAAGTCCGAAGAGCGAGTACTCTTGGTGCAGTCACCCGAGAAAAACTACTTCGACGTTCTGCGCAACAAGTTGAAATGGGGCGAAGGATGAGGACTGCAATCGCATTCGCAGCATTGCTGTTCGCGGGCAGCGCGATCGCTGCCGATCCGGTCTATCTCGACCAGCTCATGGAGCAGCCGCTGGCCGAGCTGCAGCAGCAGTTCCCGGGTCTGAAGAAGGAAGGCTGCTACCGCGTCGGCGCCGACCGCTACCTGCTGCTCGAGATCGAGAAGAAGAGCCAGAAGCCGTGGCGCGTGGTGCTGACGTCGACGCCGCCCTGCCGGCGTCCCGACGACACGCCGGTGGCCGTCGACGTGCGGCAGCGCAAGGGCGTGGAGCTCGGCGACCGCACTTCGGGGATCATCGCGAAGATGGGTCGTCCGGACGCGGCAGCCGCGCCGGAGGCCGCGCTGAAGAAGCTCGGCGACACGGAGTACTTCTTCATCTGCCGCGTGAGCGAGAGCTGCGCTCGGCACACCAGCGTGCTGGTGAAAGAGGGAACGGTGACGGCGATCTCGGAGTGGTACTCGGAGTAGTCGCAAAGTCGCAAAGGCTCAAAGTCGCAGAGAGCCGCTGCGTCGCTTTGTGACTCTGAGACTTTGCGGCTTTGAGACTGGCTACCGCAGCGACGCTTCGTACGTCTTCCGCACCGCGGCCACGTACGCCTTCGTCTCGCGATACGGCGGCACGCCGCGATGCTTCGCCACGGCGCCGGGGCCGGCGTTGTACGCCGCCAGCGTCAGGTCGATGTCGCCGTTGAACGTGTCGAGCAGCGTGCGCAGGTAGCGCGTGCCGCCGAAGATGTTCTCGCGCGGGTCGAACACGTTGCGCACGCCGAGGTACTGCGCGGTGGCGGGCATGAGCTGCATGATTCCGCACGCCCCTTTGTTCGACATCGCCTTCGGATTGAAGGCCGACTCGCGCCTGGCCACCGCGGCCACGAGGCGCGGGTCGACGCCGTGCGCGCGCGCCGCGTCGTGGATCGCCGACTCGAGCTCTTTCGGCACGCGCGCCGCGGAGCCGGAGTCGTAGACCGCGGCGAAGGTGCGGGTGCCGAGGACGCGCGTGCTGCGCAGCGTCACCAGGGCTTCGCGGATGTTGCCGAAGAAGCGATGCGCCGTGATCGAGCGGCTGTCGTTCGAGATCACGACCTTGCCCGGCTTCTTCATCTTCGCGTTCGGGACGGAGGATGCGGTGAAGCGACGCTCGTCGGCGCCGGCTGTTGCTGCCCCCGTCAAACCAGCGAGGCAAAGCGTGACCGCGATCACATTCCCGATTTTCATGAGGCAATGACGGAACTGACAACCCACGTGTAGCATTCCGCGCATGCGAAATATCGTTGCGTTACTCTTCATCGCTCTGATTGCCTGCGCACCGGCGCGGCATCCAGCAGAAAACGTACCGATGACACCGCAGGGAACGCTCTTCATCGCCGGCACGGTCGTGGCCGGTCCCGACCAGCAGCCGCAGAAAGACTGGGCGGTTTACGTGGAAAACGGCGTGATTCGCGAGATCGGACCGCGTGCCGAGCTGCAGCGTGCGCATCCCGCCGTCAACACGCTGGGCATCATCAACGGCACGATCCTCCCCGGCCTCACCGACGCCCACGGCCACCTGTACGGCCTCGGCCTGTCGCTGAGCACGGTCAGCCTCGTGAACACGCAATCCTTCGACGAAGTGCTGGCGCGCGTGAAAGAGCGCGCCGCCGCGACGCCGCGCGGACAGTGGATCACCGGACGCGGCTGGGATCAGAACGACTGGCCGGTGAAGGAGTTCCCGACCGCGGCGATGCTCGACGACGCCGTCTCCGAGCATCCCGTCTTCCTGCGCCGCATCGACGGCCACGCCGCGGTGGTGAACACGGCCGCGCTGCGCGCCGCGGGCGTGACCGCGGCGACGAAGGACCCCGAAGGCGGACGCATCGTCCGCGATGCGGGCGGCAATCCCACGGGCACGTTCATCGACGCGGCCATGGACCTCGTCGAGAACCACATCCCCGAGCCGACGCCGGCGCAGCGCAAGGAAGCGGTGCTCGCCGCGGCGCAGAACATCGCCGCGCACGGCCTCACGGAGATGCACGACGCCGGCATCGACGCGGCGACGATCGCCGCGGTGAAGGAGCTGATCGACGAGAAGCGCTTCCCCATCCGCGTGTACGCGATGCTCGGCGACAACGCGGAGCTGCTGCGCACGTGGTTCGCGCAGGGACCGCTGAACGAGTACGGCGGCCGACTCACGGTCCGCTCGGTGAAGCTCTACGCCGACGGCGCTCTCGGCTCCCGCGGCGCCGCGCTGCTCGAGCCGTACAGCGACGACCCGGGCAACGTGGGCCTGATGATCGCGAAGCCGGAGCACATCGAAGACGTGGCCCGCCGCGGCCGCGCGGCCGGCTTCCAGATCAACACGCACGCGATCGGCGACCGCGGCGTGCGCAACGTCATCGAGTCGTATGCGCGCGCGGGCGTCGTGGCGAACGACCGCTTCCGCGTCGAGCATCTGCAGGTGATCGCGCCCGACGACGTGGCGAAGCTCGTCTCGCGCGGCATCATCGCCTCGATGCAGCCGACGCACGCGACGTCCGACATGTACTGGGCCGAGGCGCGCCTCGGGCCGCAGCGCGTGAAAGGCGCGTACGCGTGGCGCACGATCCTCGACGCGCGCGGACGGCTGGCCCTCGGCTCCGACTTTCCGGTGGAAGAGGTGAATCCGTTCTTCGGCATCTACGCGGCGGTGACGCGTCAGGATCAGGCGGGGACGCCGGCGGGCGGCTGGTATCCGAACCAGCGCCTCACGCTGGCCGAGGCCATTCGCGGCTTCACGCTCGACGCCGCGTACGCCGCGTTCGAGGAGCGCTCGCGCGGCACGCTCGAAGTGGGCAAGCTCGCCGACTTTACGATCGTCGACGGCGATCTCTACGCCATGCCCGCGGCGGAGCTGCACAAGGCGAAGGTGTGGGGAACGGTGGTCGGCGGCCAGCTCGTCTACCGCGCCAAATGACGTAGGTCAGGCTTCAGCCTGACCCGGGCAGGCTGTAAGCCTGCCCTGCGTTTCTACCGGTCGAAGTCTTCGAAGTGAGTGAGCGCGCGGAAGTCCGAGTAGCGCTCGTGGATGTCGCCGAGCGAGATCTCGCGCAACCGGTCGAGTGAGAACTTCTCCACCGTGAACGACGCGAGCACGCTGCCGAAGATGATGGCGCGGCGGAGGTCGCGCTCGTTGACCTCCGGACGCGAGGCGAGATAGCCGAGGAAGCCGCCGGTGAACGTGTCGCCGGCGCCGGTGGGATCGAACACGTTCTCGAGCGGATAGGCCGGCGCGGCGAAGACCGCGCTCCTCGTGATCATCAGCACGCCGTACTCGCCGCGCTTGACGACCAGCGTCTGCGGGCCGAGGTCGAGGATCTGGCGGCAGCCCTTGACCAGGTTCGCCTCGTTCGTGAACTGCCGCACCTCGGCCTCGTTGATGATGACCAGGTCGACCTTTCGGATCACGCGCTCGAGCGCCTCGCGCTTGATCGAGATCCAGAGGTTCATCGTGTCGAGCGCGACGAGGCGCGGGCGCGGCGCGGCCTGATGCAGCACGTCGTACTGCAGTTCCGGCTGGATGTTCGCCAGGAAGAGCACCTCCGCCTTCTTCTGCCGCTCGTTGAGCCGCGGCGCGAAGTTGGCGAAGACGTTCAGTTGCGTGTCGCGCGTTTTGGCCACGTTCAGGTCGTAGCCGTACTCGCCGCTCCAGAAGAACGTCTTCTCGCCGGGGATGCGCTGCAGCCCTTCGGTGTTGATCTTCCGTCCCTGGAACACCGACGCGTCTTCCTCGGTGAAGTCGTCGCCGACGACCGCCACGAGATCGACTTCCGTGAAGAACGAGGCCGCGACGGAAAAGTACGTGGCCGAGCCGCCGATGCAGCGGTCGACCTTTCCGAACGGCGTCTGCAGAGCATCGAAGGCCACACTTCCAACGACGAGGATTGGCATAAGCGCGCGGGAGAGTACCATGCCCCGCCATGACGCGCGCGCTGGTGGTGCTCTCGCTCCTGACGCGGTTCTTCTCCGGCAATCCCGACGACGTGAAGCCGCGGCTCGGCGGCCCGCTGCTGCTCCTCACCGGCGGCGGCGGCGACGTGACCGCGGGACTGCAGACCGCCATCGACCGCATCCGCAACGGCGGGCAGATCGACGTGGTGGTGCTGCGCGCGTCGGGCGCCGAGGGATACAACCCGTACTTCATGGAGATGGACGGCGTCGACTCGGTGCTGACCATGGTCATCACCGATCGCGAGTCGGCCGCGCGGCCCGACGTCGTGCAGGCGGTGCGCGACGCGGAGCTGGTCTATTTCGCGGGCGGCGATCAGTGCAACTACATCCGCTGGATCAAGGGGACGCCGGTGGAGCGGGCGGTGGAGCGCGTCCATCGCCGCGGCGGCGCGGTCGGCGGGACGAGCGCGGGGCTGGCGATCATGGGCCAGTACGCGTACGACGCCTGCCCGAATCAGAGCGCGAAGTCGGCCGAGGTGCTGCTCGATCCGTTTCACGTGGACGTCAGCGTGTCGACCGGCTTCTTCGAATGGAAGGCGCTGCGCGGCGTGGTCACCGACACGCACTTTCAGCAGCGCGATCGCCTCGGACGGATGATCGTGTTCATGGCCCGCTCCGGCGCGCGCCTCGGCGTCGGCGTGAGCGAGGGGACGATGGCGCTCGTCGACCGCGACGGGCGCGGCGTGGTGACGGGGAAGGGGCCGGTGCACATCGTCGTCGCGTCGGGAAAGCCGGAGACGATGAAACCGCTCACGTTCCGCGGACTGCGCATCGTGCGCTTCGAGGCGGGAGAGCGATTCGATCTGCGCGACCTGCCGGCAGGAAAGCCACTCGAGGTGATCGCCGGACGGCTGCCGGAGAACGCGTATTAGACGACGCCCGCGGCAAAGGCGCGTGAAGCCGTGCAGATGCAGCCAGACCCGCGCGGTGGAGCGCGAGCGTAGGGCGGGCTGAAGCCCGCCCTACGCCGTCACACTAGAAAGTCACCTTTCCGCCGATGCGGATGATGCGCGGGCTCTGCATCTCCTGGATCGCGGTCTCCGGCGGGGCCACCGCCGCGGAGTTGGGAATCTCGTAGTCGCGCCAGAGGATCGTGCGCTCGTTGGTCACGTTGAACGCGTCCGCCGACAGCTCGAAGCCGAAGCCGCCGGGCATGGTGAACTTCTTCGCCACGCGCAGGTCGAGCTGGAAGAGATTCGGGAAGCGGTAGTCCTCGAAGTCGTTGATGACGTAGCGGCGGAAGACGCTGTCCACGCGCTCGCGGCGATTGAAGCCGTTGATGTAGCCCTCGCGGCCATTCACCACCACGCCGAGGTCGATGCCGAACGGCGCCTGGTAGATGCCGGAGAGGCTGTAGGCCCAGCGCGAGTTGATGTAGCCGTCCGCGCCGCTGCTCGACGCGACCGCGGAGCCGTCGCACGTGTAGCAGCCGTCGCCTTCGAGGATCGGACTCGGATTCTGCACGCCCTCCTCTCCGACGTCCTGCGTCCAGTCGGCCAGCGTCACCTGCGCGCGCATCTGCCAGCGGCGGGAGAGCCGCCGCGTCGCGCTCAGCTCCACGCCGTTGTACGTCTGCGTGTAGTCGGGACGGTTGCGCGTGGCGTAGTACGTCGGGCGCGGCACGCCGGCGCGCAGGCGGTAGTAGGGGATCGAGTATGACGAGCCGTCGGGCAGCTTGCCGGTGAACGGCGTCGGCGCGAGCTCGTAATCGGCGGCGGTGTAGAAGTTGCCGCCGCCGCGCGTCTTCTCGTACTGCGACCAGATGAAGTTGTCGCGGACGCGGTGCGTGAAGTTCACGCCGACCGCCCATCCCGGCACGAGCTCGTGCTCGGCGCCGATGATGAATTCGTCCGTGGTCGTGGGATCGTGGTTGTCGTAGTCGACGCGGCCGACGGAGACGGCGCCGCCGCCGAGGTTGTTCGGGTCGATGCCCGACCAGTTGGCGAGCTCGCTGAAGTCGACTTCGCTGCGCTGCACGCGGCGATCGGCGTTCGCGTCGGTCCAGTAGTAATAGAGGACCTGATAGTCGTAGAACGGATTGTTCGCGCCGGCGTCGCTCGACCCGAGCTGGTCGGTGTAGCGGGCGTAGCTGGCGCGCAGCAGGGTGCGCTTCTCCATGCCGAGGGCGTAGGTCAGGCCGACCTTCGGCGTGATGCTCTCCCACTCCAGCTTCCGCGTGTCGCCCGGATAGCTCGTGGCGATGAGGATGTCGGGGATGACCGGATTGGCCGGCACGTCACTGGCCTCGTTGAACGCGCGCTGCAGGTCGTAGCGCACGCCGCCCTGGAGCGTGAAGTTGCCGAAGGTGAGGGTGTCGCCGACGTAGAAGTCGGTGTACTCGCCCGCGTAGATCGGATGCGCGGGACGCGTGAACGCGGCCAGGTTGTCGTCCGGGTTGCTGTAGAACTCACCCCAGGTCTGATTGCCGGGATAGATGACCCACCACTCCGTGTCCTGATCGCGATAGCCGCCGCCGAACTTCAGCTCGTGCGCCAGTGCGCCCGTGTGGAAGAACGTGGAGCCGTCGAGACGGAGGTTGTTCTGCTCGAGGATCTGCTCGGACATCGAGTAGCTGCCGTGCCACCCGCGCGGTGTGTTGGGGAAGAGATTGTTGCTGTTGGTCCAGTACGTCTCGACGTCCATGCCGCCGCGCGGCTCCTGCTTGTAGCCGCTGTCGACGCGGGCCAGCATGCCGGTGAGGACGAAGCTGTTGCTGAAGACGTGCGTGTCTTCGAGCTTGGCTACCCAGCCCGGGCCGCTCTGGCGGCGCGCCGTCTCGGGCGGGCGCGTGGCGGAGAGGCCGCGCGCGTTCACGGTCTTCTCGCTGAACATGTAGTACGCGGTGGCGTTGTTGCTCGTCACCGGCTGCGCGTTCAGCTTGGCCGTCCAGTTGATGAGCTCCGTCCGCTGCGGGAACAGCCAGCTGCTGGTGATGTTGGCGATCTTGTTCTGCGAGTACGCGCCGTAGGCCCAGAGGCGGTCGCGGATGATCGGGCCGGAGAGATCGGCGCCGTACTCCATGACGTTGTCGACGCGGTTCCCCTCGCGCAGCGTGGCCGGCCCCGAGGCCTCGGACTGCAGCTCCTCGTCGGCCCAGAAGCCGCGCGCGGAACCGGAGAGGTCGTTCGTGCCGCGCTTGGTGACCATGTTCACCTGCACGCCCGGCGTGCGCACGGAGGGATCGGCGGTGCTGGTCACGACCTGGAACTCCTGCAGCGAGCCGAAGTCGTAATAGAAGGTGGTGGTCCCGGTCTCGTCCATCTCCGTGACGTTGACGCCGTCGATGTTCCACGCCGTCTGATGGCGCTCGACGCCTTTGCTGACGAAGTAGGACTGCGAGCCGCTCTTGTTGCCGCCGACGTTGACGCGGTCGACGAGCACGCCCGGCATCTGCTGCAGCATGACCCACGGGTCGCGCGCGGTGGGCAGGCTCTCGATCTCGACCTGGGTGACGGTCTCGCCCGTGCCCATCTCGCGCGAGTCGACGAGCGGCGTGGCCGCGGTGACGGTGACGGTCTCGCTCACCGACGGCGCAATGCGCAGCGGGATGTCGGCGTTGCCGCCGATGCTGACGTCGACGTCGCGCGTGACGCCGCCCATCCCCTCCAGCAACGCGGTGACGCGGTAGCGTCCGGGCGCGAGGCGAAGGAAGCGGAACGCGCCGTCGGACTCGGTGACGAAGGTCTGCTGCATGCCGCCCGCGTTGATGGTGACGGTGACGCCGGGCAGCGGCGCGCCGCTGTTGTCGGTGACGGTGCCGTAGATGTTGCCGGTGGAGGTCTGCGCGAAGAGAGGGAGGGCGAACAGCAGAAGTCCCGCGGTGAAACTCATCAGGAAGCGGACGTAGCGGCGGCCGGTTTGAAATCGACTCATGCTGCCCTCCTTTTCACGTGGTGCGTGAGAGGGCAAAGTGTACTGCCGTTCGCCGCGAGCCCGGGGCGGGGCTGCAGCCGCGCCATCCGTCGAGCGCACTTCACATTTGACGCAGGCTGAGCGGAGGGCGCGGCTTCAGTCCTCCCGCGCCGGCGATCAGGGGAAGTAGCGGCCGAGAATCGCCGCGAGGTCGTCCTTCGCCTTCGGCGAAATCGCGTCGCGATGCGTGAGGATCGCGTACTGCAGCGCGTTCGTGCACGCGCAGTCGCGCTGGCGCTGCGCGGCGCCGGTGATCGACGCGCGGAGGATCGTCTGCGCCACGGTCACGTTCTGGCGCAGGTAGCCGAGGATCTGCTCGATGTCGACGTCGTCGTGGTCGGGGTGCCAGCAGTCGTAGTCCGTGACGAGCGCCATGGTCGCGTAGCAGAGCTCCGCCTCGCGGGCCAGCTTCGCTTCCGTGAGGTTGGTCATGCCGATCACGTCGGCGCCCCATGACCGGTACAGGTTCGACTCCGCGCGCGTCGAGAACTGCGGCCCTTCCATGCAGACGTACGTGCCGCCGACGTGCACGCGCGCATTGGCCGCGCGTCCCGCCTCGGCCATCAGGAACGACACGGCCGCGCAGATCGGATCGGCGAACGGCACGTGCCCGACGACGCCGTTGCCGAAGAACGTGTCGGCGCGGTGGCGCGTGCGGTCGATGAACTGGTGCGGGAAGACGATGTCGGTCGGCGCGTAATCCTCTTTCAGCGAGCCGACCGCGCTCGCCGAGAGGATGGTGTGCACGCCGAGGAGCTTGAAGCCGTAGACGTTCGCGCGGTAGTTGACCTCGGACGGCGTGAAGCGATGTCCGCGTCCGTGCCGCGCCAGGAACGCGACCACGACGCCGTCCACTTCGCCGATGATGTACGCGTCCGAGGGAGCGCCGAACGGCGTCTCCACCTCGCGCTCGTACAGCACGTTGAGGCCCTGCATCTCGTAGAGGCCGGAGCCTCCGATGATTCCGATCTGAATGTCGTCGCTCATGCTTTGTATCTCCGTACCGCCTGGTCGATCTCCGCACCGACGCGCTGCGCCAGCTCCACCGCGGCCAGGCCGTCCTCGCCCGCGACGATGGGCCGCGAGCGGTCGCGCACGCACTGCAGGAAGGCCTCGTTCTCCGCGCGCAGCGGCTCCTTGCGCTCCACGGCGATGGTGAGCGGCTGCAGCTCGCGGCCGGCGAGGCGATAGCCCTTCACTTCCTGCTCCTTCGTGTCGACGGAGATGTAGAAGTCGGAGCCGAAGAAGCGCTGCTTGCGCACGCGCTCCGCGGAGACGCGGCTGGCGGTCAGGTTTGCCACCGCGCCGTTCTCGAGCTCGAGGCGCACGTTGGTGATGTCCACCTTGTCGGTGAGCACGGGCACGCCGACGGCACGGATCTCCGTGACTTTCTGCCGCATGAGCGACAGCACGAGGTTGAGGTCGTGGATCATGAGGTCGAGCAGCACGTCGACGTCGAGCGAGCGCGGGACGAAGACGCCGAGGCGCTCGGCCTCGAAGTAGCGCGCGCCGCGAACCATCTCCGCGACGGCGCAGATGGCGGGGTTGTAGCGCTCGACATGGCCGACCTGGATGATGCGCTTCCGCTCCGCGGCGATCGCGATCAGCCCGCGCGCTTCCTCGGGTGTCGCGGTGACCGGCTTCTCGATCATGACGTCGCAGCCCGCTTCGAGGAGCTCGCGCGCGACGGCGTAGTGCGAGGTGGTCGGCGTGGCCACGACGGCGCAGTCGACGTCCTTCGCCAGCTCGGCCACGCTCGCGTAGCGCCGGATCTTCAGCGACGACTCGATGTCGGCGGCGATGGCGTCGTTCGGCTCGACGAAGCCCGCCATCTGCGCCTCGGGGATCTCGGTGAGCACGCGCGCGTGCAGGCGGCCGAGGTAGCCGGTGCCGACGACGCCGACGCGCGTCATCGCACCACCGCCTCAGTGGGGACCGTCGCCCACCCCGGTGGCGGCGCGGGACGCCGCCACGTCAGCCGGCGTGGATGCCAGCGGTCCGCCTTCATCGAATGACTCCGCGTTTCGAGTGCCGCACGAATTCCACGAGATAGCGCACCTCGGAGTGAAAGCCGAGCTCCGCCTCGATCTTCGCCAGCGCGTCCTGCAGCAGCATCTTCGAGCGCGTGAGGATGCGGTACGCGCGCTGCAGCGCCTCGATCGTCTCCTTCGTGAAGCCTTTGCGCTCCAGGCCGATGTGGTTCACGCCGTACGTCTTCGCGGGGCGGTTGCCGACCGTCTTCACGAACGGCAGCACGTCCTGCGTGCAGATCGAGCCGCCGCCGATGAAGGCGTGGTCGCCGACGCGGCAGAACTGATGCACGGCCGAGAACGCGCCGATGGTCGAGAAGTCGCCGACCTCCACGTGCCCCGCCAGCGTGGCGTTGTTGGCGAAGATGGTCGAGTCGCCGACGTGGCAGTCGTGCGCCACGTGCGCGTAGGCCATGAAGAAGTTGTGCGAGCCGATGGTCGTCAGCCCGCCGCCGCCGACCGTGCCGCGGTTGACGGTGATGAACTCGCGGAAGACGTTGTCGTTGCCGATGCGCAGCTCCGTCTTCTCACCCTTGTACTTGAGGTCTTGCGGCGCGGTGCCGATGGAAGCCTGGCCGATGAACTGATTCCGCTCGCCGATCTGCGTGGGCCCTTCGATGCGCACGTGCGGGCCGATGTGCGTGCCGGCGCCGACGGTGACGTGCGGGCCGACGATCGCGTACGCGCCGACGGTGACGTCGGGCGCGAGCACCGCGTCGCTGCTGATGATCGCTGTCGGATCGATCACTGCGGCCGCTCCACCATCATGCTCAGCAGCTCGGCCTCGGCCACGACCACGTCGTTGACCCTGGCCAGCCCCTTCACCTTGACCGTCGAGGCGCGGCGCTGCAGCACCTCGCAGTCGAGGATGAGCTGATCGCCGGGGACGACCGGCCGGCGGAAGCGGGCCTTGTCGACGCCGCCGAAGAGGAAGAGCTTCTTGTCGCGGTCCTCGATCTCGCGGAGGAAGAGCACGGCCGCGCACTGGGCCATGGCCTCGACGATGAGGACGCCGGGCATGACCGGCGCGCCGGGAAAGTGGCCCTGGAAGAACTGCTCGTTGGCGGAGACGTTCTTCAGGCCGATGATGCGTTTGCCGTCCTCGTGGATCTCGAGGATGCGGTCGACGAGCAGCATCGGGTATCGATGCGGCAGGAGCTTCATGATCTCGGTGATGGTCAACATGCTTACTTTCTTCCTCGCTGCTGGCGGACGTATTCGCGCTGGCTGACGGCGGGGATGCCGCGCACCCACACGCCGTCGGGCACGTCCTCGAACACGGCGCTCTTCGAATAGACGCGCACGCGGTGGCCGATCTTGAGATGTCCGGCGAATCCGGACTGCCCGCCGACCTGCACGAAGTCGCCGAGCGTGGTGGAGCCGGCGATGCCGACCTGCGAGACGAGCAGGCAGCGCCTGCCGATGCGGACGTTGTGGCCGATCTGCACGAGGTTGTCGATCTTCGTCCCCTCGCCGACGACGGTCTCGCCGAGGGCGGCGCGGTCGATGGTCGTGCCGGCGCCGATCTCCACGTCGTCCTCGATGCGCACGATCCCCACCTGCGGGATCTTGTGATGCACGCCCTGGTCGTCGGTGGCGAAGCCGTAGCCGTCCGCGCCGATGACCACGCCGCTGTGGACGATGCAGCGCCTGCCCACCCTGCACGCGTAGTAGATGGACACCTGCGGATAAATGATGGTGCCATCGCCGATGACGGCGTTGGCCTCGATGGTGACGTTGGGGTAGATCACGACGTCGTCACCGATCACCGCCTCTTCGCCGATGACGCTGAACGCGCCGACGGCGACGTTGCTGCCGAGCTTCGCGGACTGGGCGACGTCGGCTTTCGGCGAGATGCCGCTCGGCCGCGGGCGCTGCGCGAAGAAGCGCGCCACCGTCGTGGCCATGGCGTAGTACGGGTTGGCGACGCGGATGTACTTTTCCGACTCGCCGGGAAGGTCGTGCGCGACGAGCACCGCCGCGGCGTTCGTCGTCTCGAGCTGCGAGGCGTACTTCGGGTTCGAGAGGAAGCTGATGTGCTGATTCGTGGCTTCCGAAAGCGGCGCCACACCGGCGATGACTGCATCCGGGCCGTCGTAGCGGCCGGAGACGAACGTCACGATGTCGCGGAGAGGGACGGCGGGCATCGGGCGCGGATTCTATCCGAAGGTGTTCGCGAGTACGCGCACATGTTATTTTCAGTACATGCTCCGATCCATCGCGCTGCTGTTTCTGGCCCTCCCCGCTCTCGCCGCGCCGGTCCTCGAGCGCGTCACGCCCGCGACCGGCTTCCGCTACGGCTACACCGACGTGACCATCCACGGCTCCGGCTTCGCGCAGCCGGCGTTCGTGTTCTTCGGCACGCGCGCGGCCGCGGTGCTGTCGGTGACGCCGACGCAGATCCGCGCGCGCATCGCGCCGCTCTCCACGCTCCCCGACGGAACGGTCACCGACGTGCGCGTGGTGATCGAAGGCCAGGGGGAGGCGACACTGGCGCGCGCGTTCACGTTCACCGAGGTCGCCGGAGGGGTGGAGAACTACGAGCAGTACCTCGTGCCGATCACCGGCGAGACGCTGCCGGGCGCGCACGGCTCGCTCTGGAAGGGAGAGCTGACGCTCTTCAACGGCTCGACGTACCGCGCGGCGATCCTCGGCCCGTTCGACGCCGCGACGCGCCTGGCGCCGCCGGAGCCGGTGCACGTCAGCGTCGACGCCGGCGCGACGATCAAGCCGGCACTGCTCCCGAGCGGGTCGACGGCGGGCGCGTTCATCTATGTGCCGCGGCCGGCCGACCCGCGCGTGCGGACGTCGCTGCGCATCCGCGATCTCTCGCACAACGCGGGCAACTGGGGAACGGAGATCCCGATCGTGGCGAGCGACGAGTTCACGTCCAGCGTCACGCTGCTCGACATCCCGACGGACGCGCGGTTCCGCGCCACGCTGCGGCTCTATCAACGCGGGCCTTTCGGCGGACTGACGTCACGTGTGCGCGTCTACGTGCCGGAGCGCGCGGAGCCGGTCGCGCAGTTTCCCCTCCGTTCCCACGCGCCGTTCCCGCCCGATCCCAACGACCCGTTCCTCTTCTATCCCGCGTATGCGCAGCTCGATCTGCTCACGGACGCCGTGCGCGCGGCCGGCCCGGTGATTCGCGTGGAGGTGGATACGGGCGTGGGCGTGGCCACCACGCCGCCGCCGCCGCTGATCTGGGCATTCGTGTCGGTGACCAACAACGAGACCCAACAGGTCACAGTCATGACACCGTAGTCTAGGAGTGCGGCGGCGACGAGCCGCCGCTTTTGGACCCGGCGTCGCGAGGAGGGTCCGAAAGCGGCAGCTCGCCGCTGCCGCACTCCTAAAAAAAGCCTCCCTTGCGGGAGGCTTTTTGGTTGCAGCCGGAAGGGAGTGTCGTTACTTCTTGGCGGCGGCAGCGGCCGGCTGGGCGGCGTTGAAGCGCTGGATCACCGTGTCGGTGATGTCGATCGCTTCCGACGCGTAGACCAGGCCGGACTCGAACTTGTTGAAGATCGCGGCCAGGCCCATCTCCTTGCCGAGGGCGTCGATGACGGGCTTGATCTTGTTCTCGAGGGCGAGCAGCTCGCGGTCGCGGGCTTCACCGATCTCGCGCTCCGCGTCCTGGGCGTAGCGCTGCATGTTGATGCGCTTGTCGGCCAGCTGCTTCTGCATCTCGGCGAGCTTGTCCTCGCTGAGCGACAGGCGCTTGGTGCTGATCTCGCCGTCGAGCTTGCGCAGCTCTTCGTCCATGGACTTGGCCTGCGACATCTTGTCGTCCTGCATCTTCTTCAGCTTGTCGTAGGCGGCTTTGCCGGCGGTCGACGACGTGAGGACTTTCTGGACGTCGATCACGGCCACGCGCGCGGGAGTGGTCTGCGCGAACATCGGCGCCGCGAGGACGGCCGCCGCAACTGCAACGAGGAACTTCTTCATGTGGGTCTCCTTCAAGTGGTCGTCGGACAGAGGCTAAATCCCCTGCCCGTTAGAACGTATTCCCGATGGTGAACTGGAAGCCTTCGAACTCGTCGCAGTTCGGTCCGGGGCCCGACTGGCACTCGTTCCGCGGCCGCGGATTGAACGCGTAGATGAACCGCAGAGGGAACTGGAAGACCGGCAGGAAGAGCCGCATCTCCGCGCCCACGCTGTAGCGCAGCTCGCCGAAGTCGACGTTCTCCTGATAGCCGAACGCCTTGCCCGCGTCCGCGAACAGCACGAGCCGGATCGGATCGTTGACGCGGTAGATGTATTCGAAGTTGTACGTCATGTGGCTGTAGCCGCCGGCCGGACGCGTTCCGCGGCCGGGGAACTCCTCGTACGGTCCGAGCGTGCCGTAGCCGAAGCCGCGCACCGAAAACTCGCCGCCCACCAGGAAGCGGTCCGAGGTCGGCACGCAGAGATCCGGCACCTCGCGCGTCAGCTCGTTGTACGTGTGCGCGCAGTCGTCGCGGAACGAGAAGATGTAGCCGGCGTCGATGTTCGCGCTGACCGAGCTGCGGCGCGACAGGCGCAGGAAGCGCGTCATGCCCACGGTCGGCTTGAAAATCTCCACCGAGCCGCCCAGCGGTCCGCCGGCGTACGCGAGGCTCAGGTTGATGCGCGAGCCGCGCGTGGTGTCGAACGGGTTGTCGCGCGAGTCGTAGCGGTACGACGGCACGATGGTCGAGGTGACGAACTGCAGGTCCGAGATCAGCGGCAGCGGAATGTTGCCGTTCGGATCGGGCACTTCCTGCGACTGGTACACGCTGCGCGAGCGCTCGTAGCCGTACAGCAGGCCGAGCGAGTCGAAGCGGCGCAGGCGATACCCGTAAGCCACCGTGCCGCCCTTGCCGCGCTGCTCGTAGCCGAACGACGCCGGCAGCACGGTCTCGCGGTTGTACAGCGACACGCCCAGCGAGTTTGGCGTGTCCATGAACCAGGGATCGGCGTAGGAGATGGAGAAGAAGTTGGTGCGGCGTCCGCGCTGGTAGCCGAGCGAGAAGTTCTCCCCCTCGCCGAGGAAGTTGCGCGTCGCGAACTGCGCCTGCACGAAGAAGCCGCCGCCCTCGGAGTAGCCGCCGCCGAACTGGACGTCGTTCTTCCCTTCCTCGATCCCCTTGACCGTGATGTCCACGGTCTTGCTCTCCGGGTTCACCTTGAAGTCGGGGTTGTCGTTGACCTTGAAGAAGCCGAGCTGGCCGAGCTTGTAGATCGACTGCTTGAAGGTCTCCATGTCCATGATCTGACCTTCCTCGAGGAAGATCTCACGGCGGAGGACCTTGTCTTTGGTGGTGGTGTTGCCGACGAACTCCAGGCGGCCGAGGCGGAACTGGTCGCCCTCGAAGACGTTGACCTTCACGTCGACCACGTTGCCCGGCTTGACCGTGTACTCCGGCTCCACGTACGCGTAGATGTAGCCGCGCATGCGGTACGCCTCGCCGAACGCCTCGATGCGCGTCTGGATCGGCTTGCGGCGCAGCGTCGCGCCCTTCTCCACCGGCCAGTTGCCGATGATCTGCTCGTTGGTGAAGACGGTGTTGCCCTCCACCGACACGTCGCCGAAGGTGTGCACTTCCCCTTCCTTGACCGGGACGGTGATGCGCACGCGGTTGCCCGACGTGGTGATCTGCGGGTCGCCGAACGAGATGCCCTGGTAGCCGTGGTCCTGGTAGAAGTTCTTGATGTGCTCGAGGTCTTCGTCGAGCTTGGAGGGAACGTAAAGGTTCTTCTTGCGCACCCAGGTGACGAGGTTGTGCTTCTTGACCTCTTTCATCTGGCCGCGCAGGCGCGAGTCGGAGAAGACGCGGTTGCCGACGAAGTCGATCGAGGCCACCTTGGCCTTGATCCCCTCGTTGATGATGAAGACGATCTTCTTCTCGCCCGGCGTGGCGAGGTCCTCGGTGATGGCGTCGACCTGCACGCCCTCGAACCCACCCTCGGTGTACGCGCGCTTGATCGCTTCCTGCGCGCGCTTGATCAGCGACTGCTCGATGGTGTTGCCGATGTGGAGATCGACCTTGTCCCGCTCGAGCGCCTCGTTGACCTTGGTCTGGTTCATCTCCTTGTTGCCGCGGAACTCGACCGAGCCGATGCGCGGACGTTCCTTGACGATGGCGCGCACGACGACGCCGGTGTCGCCCCGCTCGGTCTCGACGCGGATGTCGTCGAAGAGACCGGTCTGCCAGAGATTGACGAAGTTGCGCTGGATGGCGGCGGGATCGTAGGCGTCGCCGGGGTTGACGCCGAGGTAGACGCGAATCGTGTCGCTCGCGACCGAAGTGTTGCCGACGGCTTCGAAGCGCTCGACGATCTGTCCGGAGAGGTTCTGCTGCGGACGGGCCGGCGACGGGGCGTCGGTGATCCTTCCGGCGGCCGGTGTGTCGAGAATGGTGCCGGGCCGCGGACGCGGCCGTTCCTGGGTCTGCCCCGCCGGTGGCGGCGGAGTTTGCGCACGCGCGGCCGGACCCGCGAGGGCCAGGACGACGAGCATGACGAGAGTTCGAGTCATAGTTTCAGCCGAGAGACTTCGGTTTTGATGTGAGACGCACGACCCCGGACGGAGGTCACGCGCGATCTGGAACACGGGAAAAACGCGGCGCATTCTGGCACATATGCTTCACTCCGTGGCCGCCTTCCGGATCTTTGTTCTCCTCTTGTTTGCCGCCGCCGCCGGCGCGGCACCCCTTCCCGAAGTCACTCTGACACCACACCGCGCCGTCCTGCGCATCGCCGTGGTGGGCGATACCGGCAGCGGCGCGGACGCGGTCGCGGCAGGAATCGCCCGGCTGCACGAGGCGAAACCGTTCGACGCGATCGTGCTGACCGGCGACAACTTCTATCCCTGCGGGCCGACTTCCGAGGAGGACCCGCGCTGGAGTCTCGTCACCGCTTTGACACGGGTCGGGCCGCCGGTCCTCCCCGTCCTCGGCAATCACGACTCCTGCGGCAAGGCCGACCCGCTGGCGCAGGTGCGCGCGACGGGCGTCATTGCGAACTGGACCATGCCGGGACGCCAGTACGTGGTCCGAAGCCGCCTCGCCGACTTTGCGATGCTCGACACGACGCCGTACGCGCGCGGCCGCAGCCACGCCGCGGAAACGGCGTTGCGGCAGACGTTCGCGAAGTCGAAGGCGCGCTGGCGCGTGGTCGTCGGACACCACCCGGTGATCTCCTCCGGATGGCACGGCTACTTTCCCCGCGACGAGGTGAAAGCGATGCGCAGGCTGATCCCCGCGCTGCGCGAGACGCGCGCCCACCTCTACATCTGCGGCCACGACCATCACCTCGAGCTGCTGCGCGGCCGCATGCTGCACCTCGTCAGCGGCGCCGGCTCGGAGCCGGTCCCGCCGATCAAGCTGCGGCTGTCGACCGTCTTCCCCTCGGAGATCCGCACCCGCGAGCGCCTCGGGTTTGCGGTGGTGGAGATGGACGCGAAGCGCATCCGCGTGCGGTTTTACGACGGGAACGGGAAGCCGCGGAGCGAGTGGTTGTAAGGT
>DASUSL010000244.1:0-35220 GCA_036375135.1 Thermoanaerobaculia bacterium
GAACGCAGGCGATCGCTACCACGTCTCCGGCATCTTACCGCTCCCGCCGGTGCGATGCCGCGGCGCATCGAGGGTCGTGTACTCCAGCTCCCTGTCCGCGCGCACGGCGCGGAGCATCAGGCCGCCGCGGGCCATGTCGCCGAGGCCGGCGAAGACTTTCGGGAAACGCAGCCACGGACCGAGGATCGGCTTGAGCACGTCGACGTACTTGCCCGTGGCCACGCTGCCGAGGAGCACCACCTGTGCGTCCGGCTGCAGCATCGAGGCGAGCTGCTTCGCGTGGTCCTTGAGCGGTTTCGTGTAGCTGCGCGACGCCACGTCGACGTCGATCTTCTGCATTCGCTTCATGCGCTCCGCGTTCAGCGCCCACTCCGGCGGCACGAGCCCGTATCCCGAGGTGATGATCAGAACGCCGTCCTGCGGATCGGCAAAATGCCGCGCATAGGCGATCTTGCCGCGGAAGTACAACGCGCTCATGAACGCGAACGCCTCCGCGATCGGCACTCCCTCGGGCGACTGATACTTCAGTGCCGTCGCGAACTTCGCCCGCGGCGACGCGAGCTGCTTCGCCCGCAGGCCGCTCAGGTTCGCCGGGGAGAGGAGGAAGATCTTGTGGGGCATGCTCGTGTGCAGATTACTGCACACGAGCAGTCTTCACAGTCGCAAAGTCTCAAAGGCTCAAAGTCTCAGAGTCGCTGTCTTCGCCGCGATCTTTGCGACTTTGCGACTCTGCGGCTTTGCGACTCCGAGCGTCTTGGCCAGGTACTCCGCCGTCGGCGAGCCCGCCACCCGGGCCACTTCCTCGGGCGTCCCCTTGGCGATGATCAGGCCGCCGCCGTCGCCGCCCTCGGGGCCGAGGTCGATGACGTGATCCGCCGTCTTGATGACGTCGAGGTTGTGCTCAATCACCACCACCGTGTTGCCGCGCTCGACGAGGCCGTGCATCAGGTGCAGGAGCTTCGACACGTCGTCGAAGTGCAGGCCGGTGGTCGGCTCGTCGAGGATGTAGAGCGTCTTGCCGGTGGCGCGCTTGGCGAGCTCCTTGGCCAGCTTCACGCGCTGCGCCTCGCCGCCGGAGAGCGTCGTCGACGACTGGCCGAGCGTGATGTAGCCGAGGCCCACTTCGTCGAGCGTGTGCAGGATGTTGTAGATGCGCGGGACGTTGCGGAACACATCCGTGGCCTGCTCGACGGTCATGTCGAGGAGGTCGGCGATGGAGAAGCCCTTGTACTTCACCTCGAGCGTCTCGCGGTTGTAGCGCTTGCTGCCGCAGACGTCACACTTCACGTAGATGTCGGGCATGAAGTGCATCTCGATCTTGATCTGCCCGTCGCCCTTGCACGCCTCGCAGCGGCCGCCCTTCACGTTGAACGAGAAACGCCCCGGCCCGTAGCCGCGCATGCGCGCCTCGGGAGTCCCGGCCATGAGGTTGCGGATCTCGCCGAAGAGCTGCGTGTACGTGGCGGGATTCGAGCGCGGCGTGCGGCCGATCGGCGACTGGTCGATGTCGATGACCTTGTCGATCAGCTCCAGACCGTCGATGCGATCGTGCTCGCCCGGCGTATCCAGCGCGTCGTAGAAGTGCCGCGACAGCGCCTTGTAGAGGATGTCGTTCACCAGCGTCGACTTGCCCGAGCCGGAGACACCGGTCACGGCCACGAACACGCCCAGCGGAATCTCGACGTCGAGGTTCTTGAGGTTGTTCTGCCGCGCGCCGCGGATCACCAGCTTGTTGCCGTTCACCGGACGCCGCACCGGCGGCACTTCGATCTTCGAGTCGCCGCGGAGATATCTGGCGGTGAGTGAGCTCGGGAAGGTCTTGACCTGCTCGAGCGTCCCCTCGGCCACGACATGGCCGCCATGCACGCCGGCGCGCGGGCCGAGGTCGATGATGTGGTCCGCGGTCTCGATCGTCTCCTCGTCGTGCTCGACGACGATGACCGTGTTGCCGAGGTCGCGCAGCTCGAGCAGCGACTCGATCAGCTTCTTGTTGTCGCGCTGATGCAGTCCGATCGACGGCTCGTCGAGGACGTAGAGCACGCCCATCAGCTTCGAGCCGATCTGCGTCGCCAGGCGGATGCGCTGCGCCTCGCCGCCCGAGAGCGTGGCCGCGTTGCGGTCGAGCGTCAGGTAGCCGACGCCGACGGCGTTCAGGAAGCCGAGGCGGTCTTTGACTTCCTTGAGGATCTTGCCGGCGATCGCTTCCTCACGCGGCGAGAGATGCACGTCGCGGAAGAACTCGTCCGCGTCGCGGAGCTGCAGCGACACGATCTGGTCGATGAAGCGGTTGGCCACCGTGACGCTCAGCGCCTCCGGCTTGAGCCGCTTCCCTTCGCAGACGGGGCAGCGCTTCGGCGTCATGAAACGCTCGATCTCCTCGCGGAGGTCGTCGCTCTCGGACTCCTTGTAGCGGCGCTGGAGCATCGGGATGATGCCCTCGTACTTCGACGAATACTCGTAGGCCGACTCGTCGCCGCCCCACTCGAATTTGATCTTCTCCTCGGTGCCGTAGAGGATGCAGTTGCGCGCCTTCTCCGGCAGCTTCTCCCACGGCGTGTGGAGCTTGAACTTGTAGTGCCGGGCCACGGTGTGGATCTGCTTGAGGCGCCAGTGGTCGGAGCCTTCCTTCCAGAGGGCGATGGCGCCGTCCTCGATCGACTTCGTCGGATCGGGGACGATCTTCCGCTCGTCCATCTCCAGCAGCACGCCGAGGCCGGAGCACTTGGAGCAGGCGCCGTAGGGGGAGTTGAAGGAGAAGAGACGCGGCGTGATCTCGCCGATGGAGACGCCGCAGTCGGGGCAGGCGTAGCTCTGCGACATCAGCTCCTCGCGCTTGTCCTCCTGGTAGAGGATCTTGACGAGGCCTTTCGTCACGCGCGTCGCCGTCTCGAGCGAGTCGGCCAGGCGCTGGGCGATCCCCTCTTTGACCACGATGCGGTCGATGCGGATGTCGATGGTGTGCTTCTTCTGCTTGTCGAGCGTCGGCGGGTCGGAGAGCTCGATCTCGTTGCCGTTCACGATGGCGTGGGTGAAGCCTTCCTTCACCATCTGCAGCATCTGCTTCTTGTACTCGCCCTTCTTGCCGCGGACGTACGGCGCGAGGATGGTGAACTTCGTCCCCTGCGGCAGCATCAGCAGGCGGTCGACCATCTGCTGGATGGTCTGCGGACGGATCTCCTGGCCGCACTGCGTGCAGTGCGGGATGCCGACCGACGCGTAGAGGAGTCGCAGGTAGTCGTAGATCTCGGTGACGGTGCCGACCGTGGAGCGCGGGTTGCGCGAGGTCGTGCGCTGCTCGATGGAGATCGCGGGCGAGAGCCCTTCGATGGAGTCGACGTCCGGCTTCTCCATCTGCTCGAGGAACTGGCGCGCGTACGCGGAGAGCGATTCCACGTAGCGGCGCTGCCCCTCCGCGAAGATGGTGTCGAAAGCGAGGGAGGACTTGCCGGACCCCGAGACGCCGGTGATGACGACGAACTTGTTGCGGGGGACGACGACGTCGATGTTCTTGAGGTTGTGCTCGCGTGCTCCGCGAATGACGATGGAATCCATGGTGAGGACCCAATCTAACTCCGGACGGGGGGATCGTGTTCCCGTTCTACCGGGGGTAGGCGCAGAGTCTCAAAGTCGCAGAGTCGCAAAGGGTGCGGCAGGAACCTCTTTGAGACTTTGAGACTTTGAGACTTGCGACTCTACGGCTATCTCACCGGCGCCACCTTGGTCGGCACGAACCGATTCCCCGGCCCGTAGTGCTTCGCCAGGTAGCGCACGATCACGTCCCTGTCCCTGGCCGGCACGTTCGCCCCCCAGCGGATCATCTTGTCGACCGCGGCCGTCCACTGCTTCTCCGTGAGCCGCTGCTGGGCGAGGAGATCGGCGGCGTGGCACTGGTAGCAGGCGGCCTCGACCTGGGCTTTGCCCGGTCCGGGCGGGAGCTGCTTGAACTGCGTGGAGGGCTGCGGGAGCGCCGCCAGGATGAGGACGAGAAGGGGAATCATGCCGTCACCTCCCGGCAATCCCTGCGAAGCAGGAAAAAATCAACGCATGCATTCGAAACATCAATGCAAAGCGAGAAAGAAGGTTTTCGAGCATTTGAAGAATCAATGCAAAGCAAAAAAAAATGCTTTCGAGCATTTGAAGAATCAATGCAAAGCGAAAAAGAATGCTTTCGAGCATTTGAAGAATCAATGCAAAGCGAAAAAAAATGCTCGCAAGCATTCGTGAAATCAGTGCAATCGGGAAAAAATGCTCGCGAAGATTCGGAAAATGAAAGCGGTCCCGGGAGCGGGATCATGCGGTGACCTCGATCTCGACGCCATGCCACGCGTTGTAGAGATAGCCGCTCTGGTTCCAGGTTGCGGTACGCGGCTGCACGACGCCGCGGCTGTCGGTGGCGCGGGCGAGGAGCGTGACGCGTCCCGCGCGCTTCGGCGTCCAGCGCACGTGCCAGAGACGCCACGCATGCGGCGCGTGCCGCGGGTCGAGCTGTGCGCGCTGCCACGTTTTCCCGTCGTCGTCGCTGAGTTCGACTCTCGTGATGCCGGGAGCGCCGGAGAAGGCAAAGCCGCGGACGTCGGTCACGACGCCTTTGCGCGTCTTCTTCGGCGCGGTGGTGATGTTCGACTTCACGAACATCTCCGTGACCGGCTTCATCTCCTCGGGTTTGAACGTCACGCCGGGCGCGCCGGGCTTCAACGGCCAGCGATACGCGGTGTCCATGAAGAAGCCATTCTGCGGCTCGTTCGACGGCGTCATGCGCACGAGCCACTTCATCCAGTGATCGCCGGCCCAGCCGGGGACGACCATGCGCAGCGGCGCACCATGCTGCGGCGGCAGCGGCTTGCCGTTCATCTCGAAGGCCAGGATGCAGTCACTCAGCGCCTTCTCCATCTCGATGGAGCGGTGGAACGGCGGCACCTTGCCCGGCGGATCGTCGCTGCCGAAGAGATGCAGATGCTTCCCGCCCTTCACGCCCGCCGCGGCGAGGACGTCGCGCACGCGCACGCCGCTCCAGCGCGCGTTGCCGACCGCGCCGTACTGCCACTGCACGCCGGGCAACACCGGCTCGTGCAGCCCGCGCCCGTTCCCCGCGCACTGCAGCACGCACGTGGCCTCGGCGCGCGGGAGCTTCTTCAGCTCGCTCATCGTGAACTGTCTCGCGCCGACGGTCAGCCGCCACGTCTTCGGATCGGGCATGCGCGGGATCCAGTGGCTGCGCACGAAGAAGAGCTCGACCGGCGTGAGGTAGTCGGTGAGCAGCTCGAGCGGGGTCTCGGCGTTGAGGGGGTAGCCGCCGAGCTGGAGGAGGTGCGGCTCCGTCGCGGCGAGGGCGGAGGGCGCGAGCGCGGCCAACGCGGCGCCTTTCAGGAAATCGCGGCGATGCATGCGCGTAGTCTAGACTCCCCGCGCTTTGGCCCTCGTTCTCTACCTGCTGACGACCGCCGCGATCGCCACGCTCTGGTCGCGCTTCGTCCAGCGCGTGACCGTGGCCGCGGCCATCGCCCTCGTGGCCATGCCGCTGGTCTTCACCGGGAAGGCCATGTTCACGGGACGCGTCTACGCGCCGATCGACCTGCCCTTCACGGCGGAACCTTTGCGCGACTACGCGCCGGACTTCGGCGTGGCGCAGCCGCACGAGATCGCGCTGTCGGACCTGCACTGCCAGATCATCCCGTGGCAGCAGGCCGTGCGCTGGGCGTGGTCGCAGGGCGAGTGGCCGCTGTGGAATCCGTTCATCCTCAACGGCGACATCCTCGCCGCGGCGGCGCAGCCGGCGGTGTACGACCCGCTGCAGATGCTCGGCATGCTGCTGCCGCTGCCGGACGCGCTGACCTTCGGCGCTTCCATGACCTTCTTCATCGCGGCGTTCTTCACCTTCGCCTTCGCGCGTGCGACCGGGCTGAAGGAGATCGCGGCGCTCGTGGCGGCGGCGGGATTCACGTTCTGCGGAATGATGGCCTTCTTCGTCGGATGGCCGCTGGCGCGGACGTGGGCGTGGCTGCCGCTGGTGCTGTTCGCGGTGCGGGAGCGGCGCTGGGTCATGCTCACCGTCGCCTTCGTGCTGGTGATCTTTGCGGGGCATCCGGAGTCGGTGCTGCACGTGGTGGCCATCGGGGCTGTGTATGGGGTCGGGCTGAAGCCTGACCTGCGTTCGGCGCGTTCTGCGTTGGTTGCGGGTTTGATGGCGTTGGCGCTGGGAGCGATCTACTTGCTGCCGTTTGCGGAGGCGGCGCCGCAGACGCTGGAGTACAAGATCCGGCGGGAGCTGTACGCGCCGACGAGCTACGACGTGATCGTCTCGCCGGAGGTGCGGCGGGAGCGGATGGTGAAGACGTTCATCCCCTTCTCGCACGAGGACTCGACGAAGCCGGGATGGGATCCGCTCTCGGCGCGCGTCGGCGTGGTGGTGATGGCGCTCGCGATTGCCGCGCTCTTCCAGCGGCGCGCGTGGGGATGGGGCGTGATGGCCATCGTCTGTCTGCTGGCCACGTTCGGGATGAAGCCGGTCGCGCACCTGCTGCACGCGCTGCCTCTCTTCGACATCGCCATCAACGAGCGGCTGGCGTTCGCGGCGGCGTTCGCGATGTCGATGCTGGCCGCCATCGCCGTCGACCGCATCCCGAAGCGCGGCTTCGCCATCGCCCTGCTCGCGCTCGTGCTCGTGGAGCGGGTGAACGAGGACGGCGACTTTTATCCCGCGCTGGAGAAGCGCGTCTTCTATCCGCGCGTGCCGCTGCTCGCCGCAATTCCGAAAGACGCGCGCTTCACCGGCGCCGGCTCCGCGCTCATCCCGAACAACGCCGCCCTCTACGGGCTGGAGGACGCCCGCGGCTACCAGGCCATGACCTTCCGGCGCCTCTACGAGACGTACCCGCTCTGGTCGCGCTATCAGCGCGCCTGGTTCAACGCCGTCGACGACCTCTCCAGGCCGTTCCTCTCCTTTCTCAACGTGCGCTACGCGCTGGCGCACGTGAACGTCCCCGTGCCGGCCGACTGGGCCATCCGCGCCGTCGACCGCGACACGCGCCTGCTCGAGAACACCCGCGCGCAGCCGCGCGCCTTCGTGCCGCAGCGCATCCGCTACGTGCGCGCCGACGCCATGAACGAGATGCAGGACGCCACCGACTTTGCGTCGACGGCCTGGATCGAGACCGACGCCTACGAGCCGCACGACGCGCCGAACGGACCGGGACGGGTGACGCTCCGCCGCAAGGGACTGGAGTACGAGCTCGACGCGACGATGCAGCGCGCCGGCTGGATCGTGGTCGCCGAGACGCACTGGCCCGGCTGGCGCGCCTACGTCGACGGCAAAGCCGTCCGCCCGCACTACGCCAACCACGCCTTCCTCGGCGTGCACGTCCCCGCCGGCACGCATCGCGTGCGCCTGGTGTATCTGCCGGAGTCGTTCACGCGCGGGCGGGTGATCTCCGCGGTGGCGTTGCTGGTTGCTGTGCTGCTGGTTGCCCGGCGACGCGTAGCGTCTGGACCGCGGTAGCGCGAGCTACCGCTCTCCAGACGCCAGCCGCAGCCGGCGCTGCGGCTGGCGAGTGGCCGCAACGCTGCCCGTCTCAAAACGTAGGACAGGCTTCAGCCTGTCCCGGGCAGGCTGAAGCCTGCCCTACGTTTAGAGCGGCCGCAACGCTGCCGCAGTCCAGACACCCGCTTTGACCTTTTCCCATTTCCCTCTACCCTTCCCGTCCGTTGCTTGCGATCGTTCTCTACGCGGCCGCCACGCTCGTCCTGATCGCCGTCTGGCGGCGCTTCGTCATGCCGGTCGGGCGCACGGCGGCGATCGTCCTGATCCTCCTTCCGCTCTGCTTCACCGGGCGCGCGCTGCTCACCGGGCGCGTCTACGCGCCGATCGACCTGCCGTTCCTCTCCGAGCCGCTGAACAACTACGCGAAGGAGTACGGCGTCGAGAAGCCGTACCACCCCGGCCTCTCCGACCTCTACATGCAGATGATGCCGTGGCAGAGCGCGGTGCGGCAGGCGCTGGCCAAAGGCGAGTGGCCGGTCTGGAACCCGTACCTCCTCTGCGGGACGATCCTCGCCGCGAACATGCAGGCTGCCCCGTACGACGCCGTGCAGCTCCTCGGACTCCTGCTGCCGCACGCGCAGGCACTCACCTTCGGCGCCGCCTTCACCTTCTTCCTCTGCGCCCTCTTCACCTTCGCCTTCGTCCGCCTCCTCGGCTGCAGCGAGCTGGCCGCGCTCATCGCCGCCGCCGGCTACACCTTCTGCGCGCTGCTCGCGCTCTTCGTCGCCTGGCCCCTCGGGCGCATCTGGGTCTTCCTCCCGCTGGTCTTCCTCGGCGTGCGCCTGGTCGTGCGCGAGACCAACGTGCGCGCGGCGGTGCTGCTCACGCTCGGACTCGTGCTGGTCGTCTTCGCGGGGCATCCGGAGTCGGTGCTGCACATCGTCTTCGCGGGCAGCATCTACGGCCTCTACGAAGTGATCGTGACGAAGCGGCCGCGCACGATCGCGCTGGCCGCGCTCTGCGGCGTGCTGGCGCTGCTGCTGACGGCCATCGCGCTGCTGCCGTTCTTCTTCGTCACGCCGCACACGATGGAGTACCACTTCCGCCGCGATGCCTACGCCACCGCGGCATTCGACGTGCCGCCGGCTGTGGTCGGCCATCGCGCGGCGTCGTCGCTGTTCCCTTTCGCCGGCGGGAGGCTGGAGAACGGCGGCAACGCACCGCGCTGGGACGCGTATCCGATGCGCGTCGGGAGCGTGGTGCTGGCGCTGGCGCTGCTGTCGTTGCTGTACCGGCGCCGCGATACGTGGTTCTTCGTCGGGTTCTTTCTGTTCATGGCGCTGGCAGGGCTGAATGCGTGGCCGGTCGGCGATCTGCTGCATGCGTTGCCGTTGTTCGACATCGCGTTGAATGAGCGGCTCGGGTTTGCGGCGGTGTTCGCGGTGTGCGTGCTGGCCGCGTTCGCGGTGGACGGGCTGAAGCCCATCCTACGTTTGGCGCATGTTGCGATCGTTGGCGGCCTTGCGGTGGCACTCACGGTCGGGGCGATGTTGTTGCGGGATTCGGAGATTCGCTCCGGGGTCGATCCTTCGATCATCGCCTCGCTCACGCTGGCGGAGTTGCTGCCGCTGGTGGCGCTCGGCGCGGTGCTGTTCTTCCGGCTCGATGCGCGGTGGATTCTTGCGCTGATCCTCGTGCAGCGGGTGTGGGAGGACGGGAGCATGTATCCGTCGCTCCCGGAGAAGGCGTTCTATCCGACCATCCCCGTCTTCCAGTACCTGCAGGACGATCCGGCCACGCCGTTCCGCGTGGTGGGGATGCATTACGCGATGGTTCCCGACACGGCGGCGCTCTACGGCCTGGAGGACCCGCGCGGCTACGAGGCCATGACCTTCCGGCGGCTCCACGACACGTATCCGCTCTGGTCGCGCCCGATGCCCGTCTCGTACAACGTCGTCGAGGACCGCTCGAAGTCGTTCCTCTCCTTCCTCAACGTCAAGTACGCCATCGGCTCGCTCGAGCAGGAGCCCGACGAGCAGTGGAAGCTCGTGCTGCAGGACCGCTATCACCGCCTCTTCGAGAACACGCGCGTCGTACCGCGCGCGTTCGTACCGCGGTACGTGCGCTACGAGCGCAGCGACGAGGCGGTCATGCGCGGCATGCGCCTGGCCGACGACTTTGCCGAGACCGCGTGGATCGCCGTGCCGCAGTATCCGGCGCACCGCATCAACAACGGCCCCGGCACGCTGGTCACGCGGCGCGACGGGCTCGCGTACGAGATCGACGCCACCATGGACCTGGACGGCTGGGTGGTCCTCTCCGACACGAAGTGGCCCGGCTGGCGCGCGTACATCGACGGCAAACGCGTGGAGACCCATTACGCGAATCACGCCTTCATCGGCGTCTTCGTGCCGAAGGGAAAGCACCACCTGCGCGTCGTCTTCCACCCCGAGGCGTTCACGCGCGGGCGGAACATCACGCTGGTGACGATCCTCGGGCTGGTGGTCTTCTTCGCGCTACGTCGCTACCGACTGAAGCAGCCACGCGCCGTACGCGTCTGACGTCTCCGCGATCGGCACGACCACGAACTCCGGCACCTCGTACGGATGCCGCTGGAACAGCTCCTCGCGCAGCGCGGCCACGCGCTCGTCGCTGGTCTTGATGATCAGGAGCTGTTCGGCGTCGTCCGTCACGCGACCTTCCCAGCGGTAGATCGACTGGATGCGCTCGACGATGTTCACGCACGCGGCCACGCGCGCCTCGACCAGCTCGCGCGCCAGGGCCCGCGCGTCAAAGTCCGCGCCGGTGGTGGTCAGGACGAGGACGGGCTTCAACGCGTGCGCACCACGGCGTCGACGCGGCCGGCGATCTCGCGGGCGAGCTGCTTCGCCACGCTGCGCACCTGCGCGCGCTCGATGAACGGAGTGGCGATCCAGGCGAACAGGTGGTCGCCGCCGACGCCGATCGAGGTCGGGACGAAAGCCTTGTCGCGCTTCGACATCGACTCGTGCGCCAGCCGCTCCAGCGTGAAGGCGTCGTAGACGAAGACGTCCGCGGCCACGTCGGAGACGAGCATCCCCAGCGACACGGACGCGTGCCGTCCGCCCACCCCCACGCCGCCGCGATCCTCGGTGCGCGAGTCGCCGGCGATCTCGACGTAGAAGTCGGCCACCGGCTGCGCGTCGCGCGGCAGGTCGTCGTACGTCCAGTCGACCATCACCATCTCGAAGCCGCGCGCGCGCAGCTCGTTGCGCAGCGACGCGGTGAGGGCGCGGTGCACGTGCTCGGCGTTCTCGTAATAGAAGGCGTCGGGCGCGCGGAGGAGGCCGATCCGGACGGGAGCAGGCACGGGATCGAACGCGTGCGCCGCACCCGCGACCAGCAGCAGGCAGAGGGCGAGAGTCAGGCGTTTCATGGGCGTTAGTCTATCCTGTCGCTGTTGCTGAAGCGCATCCTGCTGGCCGTCCTGATCCTGCTCGCGGCGTGGCTCGCCTACGAGTGGATCACGTTCCCCGACGTGGCGAAGCTCGCCACCGAGCGCCCGAAAACGACGGCATTCATGGAGCAGCGCAAGAAAGCGCTGCGTGCCGAGGGGAAGAGCGACGAGCTGCAATGGACGTGGGTCTCGTACGGGAAGATCTCGCCGTCGCTGCGCCGCGGCGTGCTGGTGGCCGAGGACAACGCGTTCTACGACCACGAGGGAGTGGACGTCGAGGCGATGAAGGAAGCCTTCGACCGCAACTGGAAGCGCGGCAAGGTCACGCACGGCGGCTCGACCATCACGCAGCAGCTCGCGAAGAATCTCTATCTGTCGCCGTCGCGGAACCCGCTGCGCAAAGTGCGTGAGTACTTCATCGCCCGCTCGCTGGAAAAGCATCTGACCAAGAAGCGCATCCTCGAGATCTACCTGAACGTCGTGGAGATGGGAGAGCGCGTGTACGGCGCGGAAGCGGCGGCGCGCCACTACTTCGGCAAGTCCGCCGCCGCGCTGTCGACGCGCGAGGCGGCGCTGCTCGCGGGCTGCCTCCCGAACCCGCGCGTGATGAATCCGGGGAAGCCGAACAAGCGCCTGCGCGCGCGGCAGCGGATGATCCTCTCGCGCATGAAGCGCTGGGGCTACGCCTTCGAGCGCGAGGTGCTGACGGAGAAGAAACCCGAAGCCGCGCCGAAAACCGAGACCACGGAAACGACCGAGACCACCGTCACCGTCGACACCGCGCCGCCGACCGACACCGATCTGGCGCCGCCGACGGAGACCACCGAAACCACGGAAACGACGGAAACCACCGAAACGACCGACACGGAAGAGACCGTCACGGATACGTCCGGAACCGACGGACGATAAGCACCCGTCCATCAGTTGTTTCGCGACCATGGTCCGCCTTTTGCGCAAGGAGCCTTTCCGTGATGCTCCAAAGTAGTCTCGAAACCACCCCGAAATGGCGCGGAGGCAGCGACTGGCGGGTCGTCTGCCCGTGCCAGCAGCACTCTTCTTTCCTCCGCCGCAACGTCCGCACCTCGCTCCGCATGACCGCGCGCGTCGCGGCGATCCTGCTCGGCATTCCGCTCGCTCTCGCCGCCGTCGACATCAACAGCGCCACCCGGGCGCTCACGCCGCGCCAGCCGAAGAGCACTCCCAAGCGCGTCGTGCAGCAGAGCGCCGCCGCGCTCCCCATCATCACCGACTCCGTCCGCCAGCAGTTCCTCTCGCCGGCTTCGCGCCCGCTCAGCCTCGACGTCTTCAAGGAAGACTACTTCCGCACGCACGTGCCGTACGGCGAGATCATCTACCGCGAGGCGCGCAGGAACGACCTCCCCCCCGAGCTGGTCGCGGCCATGGTGCACACCGAGTCCGACTTCCGCCCGCGCCTCGTCTCCGGAAAGAGCGCGCAGGGGCTGATGCAGATCGTTCCCAGCACGGCGGCCCTCCTCGGCGTCGACGATCCGTTCGACCCGCAGAAGAACATCGCCGCGGGAACGCGCTACTTCCGCTATCTCCTCGACCGTTTCGACGACGAGACCATCGCCCTGGCCGCGTACAACGCCGGCGAAGGGAACGTGGCCCGCTTCGGCGGCATCCCGCCGTTCGCCGAGACGAAGAGCTACATCACCAAGGTGAATCGCCGCACGCGGCGCTATCGCGAGGGCTTCCGCACCTCGTACATCGCCTCGGTACGGATGCGCAGGGCGCTGCACTGACCACCGTGTCGTCCTGAAGCCCGTTTCCGCAGGGGATCCTTCGCTGTCTACGCAGCGCAGGACGACAGGAGCTAAAATGCTCCGCCATGCACGATCAGGGCGTGGAGCGGCGTGAGTTTCAGCGTCTGCGTCTCGACTCGCCGGTGCCCGGCCACCTGGGCGCCGTTCCGGTGACGCTCGTCGAGATCGGCATCCTCGGCGGGCGCATCGAGCACCAGTCGCCACTCGAGGATGCGTACGGCAACCTGCGCTTCCAGCACGGCGGCCGCACCATCGAGATGCGCTGCGAGGCGGTCCGCACCAGCGGCCGCGAAGGTCATTACGTCTCGGGCCTGCGCTTCCTCTCCGCGATCGGCGAGTCGGGCGATCACCTCCGCTCCATGCTCGCGCAGCTCGTCGCGCAGGTGCTCGAGCAGAAGTACGACTCCTCCGCCACGCGGCTGAAGATCCTCCGCAGCATCGACGGCGACAAGACCGTCCGCGGCACCGACGCGCACTTTCTGTCGTACCGCTACGAAGACGGCGCGTGGCGCCGCCGCCGCGTCTTCCTTCCCGAGCAGCCGGCTCTCGGATTCACCGTCGCGCGCGGCGAGGACGCGGACGAGATGCAGCGCCTCTGCGCGGTCTACGAAGCGTCGGACGACGAGGGACGCCGCCTCATTCGGATGTTCGCGGAGCTGAGTGTGAGCGACGCGCTCCAGATCCCGCCGTCGATGTGAGCGCCTCCGCGTCGACCGGCAGCGTGAAGTAAAAGTCCGTGCCGCGTCCCGGCTCGCTCTCCACCCAGATCCGTCCGCCGTGCGCCTCGACGATTCCCTTCGCGATCGGCAGGCCGAGGCCGGCGCCGAGGCGTTCCGCGCGCTTGGCCTGCCAGTAGGGGCTGAAGATGTCGCTCAGGTGCTCGCGGGGGATGCCCGGGCCGGTGTCGCTCGTCGAGAAGAGCACTTCCTCGCCGACGAGCTTCGCGTGCATGGAGATGCGTCCGCCCGCGGGAGTGAACTTCATCGAGTTGCCGATCAGGTTCGACAGCACCTGCATCACGCGGTGGCGGTCGGCGCGCACGGGCGGCATGTCGGGGTCGGTGTCGTACACCATCAGCACCTCGGCCACGGCGGCCTGGGCGCGGAAGAGCTCCTCCGCCTCGCGCAGCAGTTCGGTGGGGTTGACCGTGGCCGGCTCGATCGGCAGGCGCTTGCCTCCTTCGAGGCGGGTCACGTCGAGGAGGTCTTCGATGAGGCGGCTCATGCGCTTGGCCGAGGCCTCGATGGTCTCGACCTGTTCGCGGTCTTCGTCGGCCAGCGTCTCGGACATCTTCAGCAGCGAGCCGCCGAGGGTCACGGCGCTGAGCGGATTGCGGAGGTCGTGGGAGACGATGGCCAGCACTTCCTCGCGCGCGCGCACGGCCTGCTGCGACTCGAGATAGAGGCGCGCGTTGTCGATGGCCAGCGAGGCGCGGCGCGCGAGCTCGGCGAAGAGCGGCAGGTCGTCGCGCGTGAGCGGCTTGCCGACGGCGGAGATCGCGGCGGCGATGCCGATGCTCTGGCCGCGGCTCACCAGCGGCATCAGGATCATGGTGCGTCCTTCGCCGTCGCGCTCCCCGGTCAGGTATTCGTACAGCCCCGACGACGCGCCGACCAGCGCCGGGTCGCCCGACTGCATGATGCGCACGAGCGCCTCCGGCACGTTCGACTGCAGCGCGCCGACGTGGGGCGAGAAGCGCGCCTCGTCCTCCGGGTTGCGATGCACGACCGCCACGCGGCGGATGGTCGAGTCCTGCTCGGCGCTGTCGATCACGCACATCTCGGCGAGGTTCGGCACGATGACGCGCGCCAGCGTGGCGATGGTCTGCTGATAGTCGAGCGAGGCGGCCAGCTCCTGTCCCGCCGCGGCGAGGAAGGCCGCGCGGCGCTCCTCGCGCTCGGCGGCCTCGCGCGCGACGCGGGCCTCGTTCGCCTCGCGCTCGGCGTCGCTGCGGCGCGCCATCGCCTCGCGGGCCAGGAGGCGCATCTGCCGTCCCAGTCCGGCCACCAGCATCGCCGAGACGAGGGCCAGCACCGACAGGATCACCGTCAGGTAGAAGTTGAGCTCCTCGGTGTCGCGGATGCTCTTCAGCCGCGTCTCGATCCCGGTCTGCAGCTCCATCTCCAGCTCGGACGCCGCCAGCAGCGAGGCCTCGTACGGCGGATGGTTCTCGAACAGCCGGTTGAGAAAGACTTCCGCCGGCAGGCGGCGGCGCATCAACTCGCCGTTGTGGACCGCGGCGTGCCAGCGGCTGCTGTGGATGAACAGGGTGGCCAGATCTTTGGTCAGCTCTTTTTCCAGCGACGGCAGGAGCCGGTCGAGCAGGCGGCGGTTCCGCTCCTGCTGCTGCACCATGGCGAAGTAATCGCGCCGATAGTTTTCCTGGCCGGTGACCTGCCAGGCGATGATCTTGTCGAGCTCTTTCGAGAGATCGGTCTGGATCTCGTTGGCGGCGCGGCGGGCGGGCTCGGCCACGGTGGAAATCTCGTCGCGCGTCCGCTCGGTCTTGCGCGATACGATCAGCGGCAGCAGCACGAGCGACAGCAGAGAGACGATGATGAAGACGACGGGCACGACTGTCGTCCACGTACTCTCCGGCCCGACGCGCCAGATACTGCGTCGTTCGATGTCCTGCGACGGCTTCAAGGGTCGACCTGCGATATCGTCAGCAAAGCTCTTACCATGCACGAGGACCGCCGCGAATTTCAGCGTCTCCGCCTGGCCAAGCCGATCCTGGCAACGATCGACGGGGCCAACGCCCTGATTCTCGACATCGGGATGGCCGGCGCCTTCCTCGAGCACTATGGGACGACCGAGCCGGGCAGCCGGTTTCGCCTCTCGTTCCGCTGGCAGAGCGACCCGGTCGAGTTCGACTGCGAGGTGGTGCGCACGGCCGTCGTGCGCCACCCCGGCGGCGACGGCGAGCATCCGGTCTCCCACAGCGGCGTGCACTTCGTCGCCCCGATCGGCGACTCGATGCGACTGCTCGAGGAGCTGATGGCGAACTTCGTCCGCCGCATCCTCGACGCGCAACGCGCCAACGCCGCCGGGGAAGACCAGCACGCGACCAGCGCCTCCATCCTCGCCGGCCTCGGCGGCGCGCTCCGCAAACGCGCCCGCGGCTACATGTGCTTCCGCCTCAAGGAGGGGAAGTGGTGGCGCATCCCCACCGACTCACCGCGCCAGCCGGAGGAAGGGTTCACCGTGGCGGCGTGGGAGGACGAGGCGGAGCTGGACACGCTCTGCCGCACGTACGAGGCGGCGGACGCGGAGGGACGGCAGTTGATCCGCGTGCTGGCGGAGCTCAGCGTGCGTCACGCGTGAGCTGACGGGGAGCGTTCCCTGTTCAGGCCATGAGCGCGCGCATCGAATCGACCACGATGTCGGCCATCGACAGATCCTGAAACTGCAGCGCCTTCGGATTGCGCACCGCCACGCAGAACATCCCCGCGTGCTTCGCGGCCACGACGCCGACGTGCGAGTCTTCGAAGACCACGCACTCAGCGGCGTTCACGCCGAGCTTCTGCGCGGTGAGGAGATAGGCCTCCGGGTCGGGCTTGCCGTGCGTGACTTCGCTGCCGTCGACGATGAGGGTGAAGACGTCGCGCAGCTTCAACCGGCGCAGGATGGCGTCGATCGAGGAGCCGACGGCGGAGGAGGTGATGGCCATGGGGATGCCCCACGTTTTCACCTCTTCGATCATCTCCTTCACGCCTTCCATCGCCTGCAGATCGGACGTCTCGCAGATGGCGTCGAAATGCCGCTGGCGTTGCGCGACCAGCTCCTCCTCGGGCACGGCCCAGCCGAAATGCGCGCGCATCTCGCGGACGTCGTCGATGATGCGACGGCCGGAGCCGGTGCGGAAGCTTTCCGGCATCTGTTCGTAGTCGTGTCCGAGGTCGCGGCAGAGGGCGGCGTGGGCGGCGGTGTGCTGCGGCTCGAGGTCGATGATGGTCTCATCGAAGTCGAAAATGGCCGCGGCGAAGCGCCGCGTGTAGAGTGCGCGGCGTGGATCCGGAGTTTCAGCAGGCACTGATCGTCGTCCTCGTCGCGGGCTTCGTGATCATGGGCGTCGGCACGACCGTGCTGGCGCTGGCCTTTCGCGCGGCGAAGGACGGGAAGCCGATGCACGCGGGGCTCATCGGCGGCCTCGTGGTGTTCGTGTTCCTCTGCTGCGCGCTCCTGTTCGCGCTGGCGTACCGGTGAGCTCGCGCTTCAGCGCCTCCGTGTGCTCGCCGAGCCGCGGCGGGCGCATTCGCACCGGCAGGCGCTCGCCGTCGATGCGCACGGGATGGCCGACGGTCTCGAAGTCGTCCAGCCGCGCGAGCAGCGGCTTCGCCTCCTCGCTGCGCAGCGCCTCGAGCACACCGCGCACGAGCGAGGCGGGGATGTTCGCGTCGCGGCAGCGGTCGACCCAGTGCTGCGCGTCGTTCGTGGCGAAGATCTCCTCGAGCAGCGGCACGAGGATCGCGCGATTGGTCACGCGCGCGGCATTCGTGGCGAAGCGTTCGTCCGTCGCCAGGGCGGGACGCTCGACGACGCGCTCGCAGAGCAACCGGTAGTGCCGATCCGTGCCTCCGCCGATGGCGAAGGCGCGGTCGCGCGCGTGAAAGAGCTGATACGGGACGATGGACGGATGGGCGTTGCCGTAGCGCTGCGCCTCCCGGCCCGTCGTCAGCGCGGCCTGGGCCACGTTCACCAGCGACGCCAGCGTGGCGCCGAAGAGCGAGACCTCGAGGCGCGCGCCGCCGCCCGCGTACAACGCCGCGAGAATCGCGCCGTGGGCGTAGTGCGCGGTGAGCACGTCCGCCAGCGCCACGCCGGTCTTGAACGGCTCCGCCCCGCCGGTGATCGACATCAGCCCCGCTCCCGCCTGCGCCAGGAGGTCGTAGCCGGGGCGGTTCGCCTCGGCAGTCTCCGGATCGAAGCCGGTGATCGAGCAGTGGACCTTCTCCGCCGGAATCTCCCCCAGCAGTTCCCGCCGCTGCGCGGGGAGGAAGTTGTCGACGATGACGTCGGCGCGCTCGATCAGGGCCCGCGCGAGCTCCCGGTCCTGCCGGAGATCCAGCGCGATCGACTCCTTGTTCCGGTTGACGGACAAAAAGTACGTCGAGACGTCGCCCGCGAAGGGCGGCCCCCAGCGGCGGGTCTCGTCGCCGAAGCGCGGCTCTTCGACCTTGACCACGCGCGCCCCTTCGTCGGCCAGCAGCTCCGTGCAGAGCGGCCCGGCGAGGACGCGGGAGAAGTCGGCGACGACGATCCCGTCGAGGGGAAGAGGCTTCACCGGTACGTCGACTTCAACTGGTCGAGGTCGGCGAGCGTCTTTCGGAGGATGTTCACGACCTTGTGGATCTCGTTGCCGTAGGTACGGAGCTCGGCATCGCAGTCGGTCATGGAGTAAACGGCCTGGTCGCGCTCGAGCCGGTCACGCTCGAACACCAGCCGTTCGGTGAGCTCGTCGATCTCCGAGACGATGACGAAATTCAGGTCCTTCTCCCCCAGGTACCGCTTGCACTGGGGGCAGTGGATGGACTGATCGGCCTCGCTCTCGACCAGCTCGACGACGAACTGGCGCTGGCACTGCGGACACTCGAAAACCTCAGGCAACATGGTCTGCGCTCTCGCGGAGATTGTGCCACGCTGAGATTGGAATGTGCTTGTTGACATCCGCGTTAGGGGCCGCGTAGCATCCACAACCCCTGCCGCTACTGGGAGATCGTTCAATGGTAGGACAATCGGCTCTGGACCGATGAATCGGGGTTCGAGTCCCTGTCTCCCAGCCACGTTCCAAACTGCTCACCCGCCGCGACTTAGCGGACCAGCCAGTCAGGCCAATCGAACTCGCGCGCGCACCGCGCCATGCTACGATTGCGCCGTGCGACTCGTATCGAAGCGCCCTGCGGGAGAAGACGTCGTTCGTGACGCGGCGACGATGCAGCGCACGATGAACCGTCTGCGCGGCGCCGCCCTCATTCCTCGCGGCGTGTACCGGTTCGCAGCTCACGAGGAGGCGGACGAGTGGATGATCAGGACGATCGCGGATACTCACGCGCACCTGAGCTCGAAGACCTCCTCGCGCTCTGCCGAGCGCTGAACGCCGAAGATGTTCGGTACGTTCTCATCGGCGGCTTCGCTGTGATCCTGCACGGCTTCGTTCGCGCCACGAAAGACATCGATCTGCTCGTCGACGCCTCGGTGGAGAACGTGCAGCGCCTCAAAAGGGCAATGGCCGTACTGCCGGACAACGCGATTGCGCTGATCGCCGACGACGAGGTAGAGAAATACCAGGTCGTCAGGATCGCCGATGAGATCGTGGTGGGCCTGCTCAAGAACGCCTGTGGCGTCGACTATGCCCGCGCGGCCGCCGGAGGAATCGAGATCAAGACGATCGAGGGCGTTCGTATCCCCATCGGGCGCAAGGAGTTGCTGATCGAGACGAAGCAGACGGTTCGTCCGAGTGACGCAGCGGACGTTCAGTTCCTGCGGCTGCGAATCGCGGCAGAAGGCAGTGGATCAGCGACGTAGCTCGGTGGCTCGACGAGCACGGCGGTTCGATACTCCGCCAGTACTCCCAGCCACGTTTTATCCGTGTCACCGCGCTGCCTCGATGGTGGCCATGTCGATCCTCTTCACCGGCATCATCGCTTCCAGGCACGCCTAGCCTCATCGCGCCATCCGCGAGCGGGTCGGCGAGCACGCGCGGAGTGACCTGCCAGGAGAGGCCCCAACCATCCTTGCACCAACCACATTGGCTCTTCTGCCGCCCGTGGCTCGCACCGGCGAGGATCACGTCTCTCCGCGGACGGCTATAATGGCGCACCCCAACGACACGTCCATGACTGCTGCCACACCCGAGCGATTTCATGTCGTACTCATCAAGCCGTCTCATTACGACGACGGCGGGTACGTCATTCAATGGGTGAAGGCGTGGGTGCCGTCGAATTCTCTCGCGTGTCTCTACGGCCTGGCGCGCCATGCAGCGGACAATCGGGTGCTCGGTGACGGCGTCGATATCGTCGTCGACGCATACGACGAGACCAATACTGTCATTCCGCTACGCGCGATCATCAAGAGGCTGCAACGCGAGCGCGGCATCGTCTGCATGGTCGGAGTGCAGTCGAATCAGTTTCCTCGAACGATGGACATGGCGCGCAGTCTTCGCGCGGCCGGCGTGGACGTCGCGATCGGAGGCTTTCACGTCAGCGGCTGCCTGGCGATGCTGCCTGCGGTTCCACCGGAGATTCAGGAAGCCCTGGACCTCGGCATTACCATCTTCGCCGGGGAGGCCGAGGGGCATTTCGATCAGTTCCTGCGCGCGGCGTATCGGCGCGAACTGGAGCCGTTGTACTCGTACATGAACGAGCTCCCCCAACTCGAGGGGCAGCAGTTACCCTGGCTTCCGCCAGCCGTCGCGCGGCGCTATACGCCGGTTCCGGGAACATTCGACGCCGGCCGGGGATGTCCGTTTCTCTGCAGCTTCTGCACGATCATCAACGTGCAGGGCCGGACGTCCCGTCATCGAACAGCGGACGACATCGAGCGCCTCCTCCGCTCAAATCTGGCTCACGGGATCCGCCACTACTTCATCACCGACGACAACTTCGCACGCAACCGGAACTGGGAGCTGATCTTCGACCGCATCAGCGAGTTGAGCGCCGAGCTAGGAGTCCGATTCAAGTTCACGATCCAGGTCGACACGCTCTGCCACCGGATACCCAACTTCATCGAGAAGGCTCACAAAGCCGGCGTCTCGCGCGTTTTCATCGGACTCGAGACCATCAGCGAAGAGAACCTCAAGTCGGCGCAGAAGCGACAAAACAAAGTCGCCGAGTACCGGGAAATGCTGCTCGCCTGGAAGAAGCGAAAGATCACGACTTATTGCGGCTATATCCTCGGATTTCCGGGTGACACGCCCGAGAGCATCCTGCGCGATATCGAGGTGGTCAAGCGCGAGCTGCCCCTCGAGATTCTCGAGTTCTTCTGCCTGACGCCGCTACCGGGCTCCGCTGATCACAAGGCTCTTCACGCATCCGGGGGTGCGCTGGATCCGGATCTCAACAAGTACGACCTCGAGCACGTCTGCACGACCCACTCGACAATGTCGGCGGATGAGTGGAGTGCGGTATACGACAAAGCGTGGGATACCTACTACTCGATGGATCATCTCGAGTCGCTGATGCGCCGGGCCGCGGCGGTGGGCCGTAATCCGCGGAGGATCTTTGAAGTCGCACTTCAGTTCTACGGCTGCTATCGCTACTTCAAAGTCCATCCGCTGCAGGGCGGCTTCTTCCGCCGCAAGATACGCACCCAGCGCCGACCGACGATGCCGCTCGAGCATCCGTTGATCTTTTACCCGAAGCGGATCGTGGAGTTCGTCACGATGTATGGCGGCTTTGCTGCCTATGCCGCGCGCGTTTTCCGGCTCTTTCTGCGCGTCCGGAGCGAAACGCGCCAGGCAAGCGAGCCGTGGATGGACGATTCGATCCGCGACTTGTTCACGCTTCCGGAAAAGCTGGGTGACACGACACCGTAGCTCAGCGCGCGACGCCGTTCGCGGCCCTGCCGGAGATTCAATCCGACGCGGTTGTGAGTGAGCTCATCAGAGGCATGCAAACGCCGGGAGACGTTCTCGTGACGATTCCCGGGGGCCAGCCGATGCGGCGCTCGTGGTGTGCCATCCTCGTCTGATCTCGAAGAGATGACGGGGTGAGAAATGAAGATCAGCCGCCGATCTTTTCTCAAAGCTGCAGCAGCAATCGGTGCTTCGCTCGCATGGGTTGGACCGGCTCGCGGTTCGCGTGTCAAATGGCGTGAGCGGCGTGATCTCTATCCTCAAGGCGTCGCCTCCGGCGATCCCGAGCCGCACAGCGTGATCCTCTGGACGAGGCGTCCGTTCGCCCAGGGCACACGCCATCTCCTGACCGTCGAAGTGGCCGAGGATAAGGCGTTCCGACGAGTCATCGCGCAGGCGCAGGCACCCGTCTCGAGCGCCGCGGACTGGACCTCGCGCGTTCTGATCGGCGGACTCAAACCGGCCCGCACCTACTGGTATCGCTTCACCGACACCGACGGAAACGGGAGCCGAGTCGGCCGCACGATCACGGCGCCGTCGCCGAACGATCCCCGCGCGGTGAACTTCGCCTTCGTGAGCTGTCAGGACATCAACGAGGGAAAGCTCAACGCGTTTCGCCGGATGATCTACGAAGACGAACGCGCTCCCGCCGCCGAGCAACTCGGCTTCGTTCTCCACCTCGGGGATTTCATTTACGAAGTGGTCCAGTATCCCGAGGAGGTGAAGACGCGCTACGACCGCACGATCTATGAGGTGGCGCGCATCCCGGACGGCCACAAAGTCGGCAACTTCCACATACCGCTGACCCTCGATGGCTACCGCGCCATCTACAAAGGCTATCTGACGGATCCCGACCTTCAGGATGCGCGCGCACGCTGGCCGTTCGTCACGATGTGGGACAACCACGAATTCTCCTGGCAGGGCTGGCAAAGCATCGTCAAGGCGGGGCGGTTCGAGCGGCCCGGCCAGAGCATCAAGGTCGCTGCGAATCAGGCCTGGTTCGAATACATCCCCGCCCGTGTCGCTCAGCGGGGCGGGCTGCTCGAGCGGTTCGATGCACCAGCGGTAAAAGACGTTCCGATCACCGAGTTCGATCGCAACGGACTCGGAGTGGAGCCCAACAACCTGGCCGCGATCCATAGCCTCAAAGCCTACCGGGCGCTCCGGTACGGGAAGCAGCTGGATCTGATCATTACCGACCAGTACAGCTATCGGAGCGCGAACCCGTTCAGCGATCCTTCTCTCGGGAAACTCGGCGGCGACGAGTACATCGGAATGTTTCCGGAGTCCGAGATGCAGGCTCTCGACGGCGGGCGCGCCTTCAACGGCGGCGATCCTCCTCCCGAAATCCGGTTCAACGATGCGCGTGTCCCCAACCCGCAACGAAACGCGCCACCGCAAACGATTCTCGGGGCGGAACAGAAGGCATGGTTCAAGGACAGGCTCGCGCGCTCGACGGCGGTGTGGAAAATATGGGGGAACTCGCTGGGCGCGCTCGATTGGCGCGCCGACCCGCAGAATCTCCCCGCGGGTCTCACCAAGGAGTCCTGGCCGCCGGGTGCTTTCGCGGCTCTCGGCGGGGCTGACTACGGCACCGCGTACACCGAGCGCGCTGAAATCTACCAGCTCGTGCGCGACGCGAAGATCACAGGCTTCGCCATCGTCTCGGGCGATCGCCACAGCTTCTGGGCCGGATATGCGGCTGCGGAGCTTCCGCCCGGCAAGTTCGAGCCGGTCGGTTTGAGCTTCATCGGCGCCTCACTCGTCAGTCCCAACGCAATGGAAGCGTACGAGCACAATCTTCCGAAGGACGCTCCGCTACGACCACTGTTTCTTGCTGACAGGGAGGCCGGGGCGAAGCCCGACTGGACCTTCAACATGCTGCTGAAGCACGGCGTCCGTTCGTGCCTCGAATATGCAAAGAGCTTCGACCTCAAGCGCGCACGGTCGCTGTCCAACCCGGATCTGGCTCCGCACCTCGAGTTCGTCGATCTCGGAGCACACGGGTATGCGAAGGTCCGATTGTCGGCCGATCAGATGCGCACGGAGTTCGTCTGCATCCCGCGCCCCATTGCCCGCAGCGAACGACCGGATGGCGGGCCAATCCGGTATCGGGTCGTTCACACCGCTGCACTCTGGAAGAGCGGAGAGCGCCCGCGTCTGAAGGCGTCGGTTCTCGAAGGAGACACCGGCTTGTCGATTTGAGGGTTTCAGCCGCGGTTCTCGTCACGTGAGTACGCGCGCGTCAGCTCCGCACCGAAGAAGACGATCTGGGCCGAGTAGTACACCCAGAGCAGGAGCACGATCAATGCGCCGGCCGCGCTGTGGCTCGACTCCGTTGCTTTCTTGCCGAGGTACAGGCCGAGGGCGAACTTCCCGATGCTGAACAGCACCGCGGTGACGATCGAGCCGAACCAGACGTTGCGCCACGCGATCCGCACGTCCGGCATGTAACGGAACACCAGCGCGAACAGCACCGTGATCATCGCGGTGGAGACGAGGAGCTCCACGACATGCCACAGCCCCTCGCCGCCGGGTAATCGGCTGCCCATGTAGTCGCCCGCGGCCGAGATCCCGGTGTCCACGACTAGTGCGACGAGCAGCAGAAACCCGATCACGACGACCGTCGCCACGGACAGAAACCGCTCTTTCAGAAAGCCCATGACGATCGGCGTGGCCTTCGGCTGGACATGAAAGATCGTGTTCAGCGCCGCGCGCAACTGGCCGAACACACCGGACGCGCCGAAGAGGAGCGCGGCGATGCCGAGGGTCGCGGCGATCACGCCCGTGTCCGCGCGCGAGGCATCTTTCACCATCTCGTTGACGACTTCGGCGCCGGTGTGTCCGATGAGTCCGCGCATCCGGGCGAAGACTTCGCCCCGCGCCGCCTCCTCGCCGAAGATCATCCCCGAGAGCGTGATCGTGATCAGGATCAGCGGCGCGATCGAGAACACCGTGTAGTACGCGAGTGCGGCACCGAGCCGCGGCGCATTGTCCCCGGCGAAGCTCATCGCCGCTTCCTTCAGTACGCTCAGGAGCTTCCGCATACCAGTCTTTCCCTACAGAAGGACCAGCAAGATGAGCGCCGCTCACGCGCGGCGAGCACTCACCGGCAGACACAAATCCGTGTGGTTCAGCCGGTACCGCACGTTCACCCAGGTGGTGTGGTAGATCTCGACCGCGGGAAGGCCGACCAGTTGGTAGCCGGGGAGGGCCAGGAGGCGCGGAAAGATCGCGCCGTAGGCGGCGGGGAGCGTTTCATACGGTCCCACGTGCGTGGTCACGGCGAAGGGTCCTCCCGGGAGGAGCTGGTGTCCGACTTTCCCATCAGAGACGAAGGGGCCCGGCACGACCAGCGCCGCGTCGAAGCGGAGCCGCTCGGGGGGCGTGGTGCCGGGAGCGTCGTGTCCGATCCCCATCCAGACCGGCGGACCGGGCACCCCGCGCCGTGCCGCCCACGCCTCCAGGTCGTCGAAGAGACTCTCCGGAACGGACTCGTACGGTCCCACGTGCCGCCGGAAGGCCAGATGCACCGGGCGCATGGGGATCACCTTCGTCGCCGAGATCTCGAACGCTGGCGCTCGATCGGCGCAATCCTCGCTCCCCGTCTCGTGCCACGCCGACAGCTCCTCGCGCAGCCGTTCCCGGTATTCGCTCGGCGTGCGCCCGAAGTGCCGGCGGAAGGCGCGCAGAAACGTCTCCGGCGTCTGAAAGCCGCACTCCAGTGCGATGTCGAGCACCGTCGAGTCGTGCACCAGGAGGCGGAAAGCGGCGCGCTCCAGGCGAAGGCGCGAGGTGTAGGCCTTCGGCGTCTCCCCGATGGCCGCCTTGAACCGGCGCTGCAGGTGAAAGGGCGAAAGCCCCGCCTTCCGGCTGAGCGCCGCGAGACCGATGTCCTCGTCCAGATGCGCCTGGATGTGAACCAGCAACGGAAGGAGCGAATCCCACTCCGCCGTCACGCCGGCTCCGCGACCTCGTTCCCCGCAGCCCTCCGCCCGCCGAGGTGACACGCGACGAGCTTCAGGAGATAGCTGGCGACCATGAACCGGACGAGCCGCGGCGAAGGCACGCCCGCGGAGAACATCAGCGCCCCGTCGAGGACGAGGAAGAAGCCGAAGAGCGCCATCGCGGTCGGCCAGGCGCGGGCGGGGTTCCGCGCACCGATCCAGCGGCAGACCAGATAGAAGATCGGTGTCCCCGCCAGCACCGACACCCACGGCCCCGCCACCTCGGCGTGGCGCTGATAGAAGGCCGCTGTCTCCCCCGGATGAATGAGATAGCTGTAGAGGGCCACCCAGACGAACGTGGCGGCGATCTGCCCAACCTCGGCCACGAGCATCCCACCGAGCGCCGCGCCCCATCTGATGTCTCTGATTCGCATGATCGGAGAGTACGCGCCATCGGGATGGCGCGTCTTGACGTTTCTTGCTCCGCGCCCGGGCTCACTCCGTCCCTGCCGCCGCCTTCCGCAGCGTCGCCAGGTCGAACTTCTTCATCTTCAGGAACGCCTCCGTGACGCGGTCGATCTTCGCCTGATCGCCGTTCGCGAGCAGCGCGTCCATCTCGTTCGGGACGACCTGCCAGGAGAGGCCGAACTTGTCCTTCAGCCAGCCGCACTGCTCGGCGCTCGGGTCGGCGGTGAGCTTGTCCCAGTAGTAGTCGATCTCCTGCTGCGTGTCGCAGTGCACCTGCAGCGAGATGGCCTCGTTGAAGCCGAAGCCGTGCGGCCAGGCGCTGTCCATGGCCCCGAAGCTCTGTCCCTCGAGGCGGAAGGCGGCGAACTGGATCGTCCCCTCCTTGTCATGCTCCGCGCCGGCGCCCCAGCGCTGCATGAAATCGACGCCGGAGTCGTGGAAGACCGACGTGTAGAAGGTGATGGCCTCTTCCGCCCTGCCCGCCACCGCTCCGGTGAACATCAGCGCCGGCGTGATCTTCTGGCGCACCGGCTGATCGCCGGCGAGCATGATCTGCCACGACACACCGTAACGGTCCGCCGTCCAGCCGAAACGTTCGCTGAACGGATACGCGGCGAGCTCCATCATCACGGTGCCGCCGCGCGAGAGCTCGTTCCAGAGCCGATCCACTTCTTCCTTCGTCTCGCAGGCGACGATGAACGAGACCGCCGGCGTGAACTTGAACAGCGGCCCGGCGGAGAGCAGCGTGAATTCCTGGCCGGCCAGCTCGATCGTGACGATGTCCACCGAGCCCGACGGCGTGTTGTGCAGCACGGTCGTGCTCTTGACGCGCGAATCCGGGAAGACCGAGGTGTAGAACGCGCCGGCCTCCTTCGCTTCCTTGTCGTACCAGAGATGCGGGGTGATCTTTTCCATTACGTCCTCCGCATGCATAGACCGCGGATCGGACGGAAACTCATCGGTCCTTCGCGTTTTCTTCTTTGACGCGGAACTTCGTGATGTCGCGGATCAGCGCGTACGGGATCTTCTGATCCAGCGGGAAGCGCACCGCGCCTTTCGATCCCTCGTATTTCGACAGCTCCCTCGCGAACGCCTGCAGCCCGGAGGGAGCCGGATAGAAGCCGAGGTGCTTCTTGTACCCCGCAAAGTGGACGAGATTCCTGCCGCTCTGGACGAACGTCGGGATTCCGTACTTGATCGCTTCCTCCGCGGCGGGAGCGGCTTTGCGGATGGTGGCCCGCACCTTCTGCAGGATGGCCTGCACGTCCTCGGGGAAGCCGGCGATGTAGTCGTCGATGGTCATGGAGCAATCCTTGCTCAATCCGTACTCATGAAAGACATCGAAGAGAAGGGCGCGAAAGAGAATCAGAACCAGAAGATCGACGCCATCGTCGGTGACGAGGTCCTCGGCTACGAGGGGACGGCCCACGGCGAGCACTCCGGGCAGAGCGCCGAGGGGGATGAAAACCGCGACGACGCCCTCGAGGACCGGCTGGCGGACAACCGGCCCGATCAGGTGGAGTGATCAGTACCGCAGCGACACCTCCACGCCGAGCATGCGCGGCTCGTTGGTCATGCCGGTGAGGTTGTTGAAGTCGATGCCGTTCTGCACGATCACCTCGTCCGTCAGATTGCGGCCGAAGAGCGCCACGCCGTAGCGGCCGTTGCTCCAGGTGTAGCCGGCGCGCAGGCCGAGCTCGAAGCTGTCCGCCTGGAACTCCGCCGACTCGTACAGGAAGAACTGCTTGTTGCCGTGGTAGGCCCAGTCGAGCGACATCGTGGCCTGCCCGGTGCCCATCAGCGCGCGGTAGTCGACGATGCCGTTGACGATCCACTCCGGCGCGTGCGGCAGGCTGTTGCCGTCGACGAACGCCACGCCGCCGCTGACCGGATCGAGCATCGTGCAGCCGCCGCCGCATGGAGCGACGGTGAGTGAGTCGTCGTCGATCTCCGTGTGGTTGTAGCTGATGCCGAACGTCGTCAGCCACGCCGGCGCCGGCATCCATTGAATGTCCGCCTCCACGCCGTAGCCTTCGGTCCGGTCCGCGTTCAGCAGCGTGGCCACGTTGAACTGGCCGCCGACGGCCGTCATCTGCTGCCCGTCCACTTCATAGCGATAGAGCGCCGCGTTGAGGCGCAGCGTGCGCGCGAGCAGCTCCGTCTTCACGCCCACTTCCGTCGAGAAGAGCTCCTCCGTGTCGGCGACGGAGAGGCCGTTCGTGGCGGGGTTCGTCCCGCCGCTCGTGTCGGGGGCGAAGAGGATGCGTCCCTGGATGCTCGGCGCGCGCGAGCCGGTGGCGATGCGCCCGTACGCGTTCGTGTTCGGGCTGACCGCGTACGTCGCGCTGAGGTCCCAGTTCACGAAGTCGTCGTCCGTCGCCGCGCGCACGGGACCGGTGGTCGGCGTGTTGAAGAAGAGCGCCTGGATGCGCTCCGCCGCGAAGTCCTTTTCGTCGTGCGTGAAGCGCAGCCCGCCCTTCACCTTCCAGCGGTCGGAGAAGCGATAGTCGACCGAGCCGAAGGCGGCCCACGACTGCGCGCTCTGCGCCTGCGTGGCAAAGCCTTCTCGCGGATTGCCCGGCGCGAGCGAGGTGAAGCTGAGCGTCTCCGCCTCGAGGTCTTCGTCGAAATAGAAGAGTCCCGCCAGCCACTGCAGCGGCGACTGCGTGTTCGTGGCGAAGCGCACTTCCTGCGTGAACTGCGTCAGCGACGGGATGCCGTCCGCCGACTCGGACGGGAACGGGATGAAGCCCGGCCCCATCGGCGGCGCGAACACGGCGCCGAAGCCGCCGTCGATGTCGCCGCGGCTGAACATGTCCAGGCTCTCGTAGCCGGTCACGCTGGTGACCGTGCCGCCGGTGACGTCGAAGTCGACGCGCAGGCTGGCGCCATTCGACGAGATCTCCTGCGTGTTCTGTCCGTCGTGGAAGACCGTGTCCTGCTCGAAGCCGGAGACGAGGCTGTTGCTCCCCTGCTGCAGGATGTTCGCGCGGAAGATGCGCGCCGTGCCGTCGACGTCCCAGCCGTGCACGTTCAGCAGCGCGTCGACGGTCTGCGTGGGCTCCCAGAGGAACTGCAGGCGGTACGCGTAGTTCTCGTAGCCACCGAGCTCGTTGCCGGTGCGCGCGTTGGTGATCCAGTCTTCCTGCTGTTGATAGAGGAAGGAGAAGCGCGCGGCGAGCGTCTTTGTCAGCTCGCCGCCGACGGCGCCTTTCAGGTCGAACGTGTTGAACGTCGCGTACGACGCCTGTGCGTACGCCTCGAAGTCGTGGCGCGGCTTCTTCGACTCGAACTTGATCGCGCCGGCGGGAGTGTTGCGGCCGAAGAGCGTCCCCTGCGGCCCGCGCAGCACTTCCACGCGCTCGATGTCCCACACCGGCATCCCCTTCACCACGGGGTTCTCGAGCACGACTTCGTCGTAGACCATCTAGACCGGCTGCGAGGCATTGAGATCGAAGTCGGTGTTGCCGAGGCCGCGGATGTAGAAGCGGGGGAAGGCGCGGCCGAAGGAGGACTCGATGACGAGGCTGGGGACGCGGCCGGACAACGCCTTCACGTCCTGGCCGCCTGCCGTGACGATGTCGACCGCGGTGTCGGGCACCGCGGTGACGGCGGACGGCACGTCCTGCACGTTCTCCTCGCGCTTCTGCGCGGTGACGGTGATCTCGTCGAGCACCTCGGGCGGCGGCGGCGGGGGCTCCTGGGCAAAAAGGGGAAGGACGAAAAGGAAGAGGACCAGTCGGGACATCGCGAATCCTCCGTGTTGTGTGGATGCAGCGTAGCATGGCGGGCTCAGGAGATCCCCATCGCCGTCCCGCCGTCCTGACGGCAGGACGGAATCTGGCCCGGAGCGACCCATCCGCATCTTCGCGCTCTCGGGCGAAGTGTTGCGCGGGACGAAATCGTGACTCGCCGATTCGTGTAAGCTCCGCCCTCGAAAACTCGACACGGTTCGGAGGAAACGATGCGGCTTCGTATGGCGGTCGCGGTCCTGCTCTTCTCGTCCACCGGTCTCCTGCTCGCACAGTCCATCCCCACGGCCACGCTCTCCGGCAAAGTCACCGCCGACGGCGCGGCCATCCCGGGCGTCACGGTCTCGCTCACCTCACCCAACCTGCAGGGGACGCGTACCGCGGTCACGACGGACACGGGCGACTATCTCGTCCCGCTGCTGCCGCCCGGCGACTACACCGTCACCTTCGAGCTGGCGGGGATGCAGTCCGTCTCGCGGCGCCTTCCGCTCAGCGCCGCGCGCTCGGAGCGGCTGGACATCGAGCTGCGTCCCTCCGCGATCAGCGAGGCCATCACCGTCACCGCCGACACGCCGGTGACCGCGGCCATCGAGTCGACGCAGGTCAGCACGAACTTCAAGCAGGAGCTGATCGAGCAGCTTCCCGTCGGCCGCACCATCGGCGCGGTCACGCTCCTCGCGCCCGGCGCGAACAGCAACGGTCCCGGCGGCAACATCATCATCTCCGGCGCGATGTCGTTCGACAGCGTCTACCTCGTCAACGGCGCGGTGGTGAACGAGAACCTGCGCGGCCAGCCGCACTCGCTCTTCATCGAAGACGCGATCCAGGAGACGACGGTCATGACCGGCGGCATCACCGCCGAGTACGGACACTTCACCGGCGGCGTGATCAGCACGATCACGAAGTCGGGCGGCAACGAGTTCTCCGGCAGCCTGCGCACGTCACTCACCAACGAGTCGTGGACCTCGCCCACGCGCTTCACCGCCGATCAGGAAGACAAGACGAACATCGTCTACGAAGGGACCCTCGGCGGCCCGATCCTCCGCGACCGCATCTGGTTCTTCACCGCCGGCCGCTATGCGGAGACCGAGGACATCCGGCAGACCGTGCCCGGGCTGGCGCGCGCGGGCGATCAGGATGCGAACGGCAACCCCATCCCCGTCGGCACGCCGCTCACGCCGTTCATCTACCCGCACGGCACCGAGCAGTTGCGTCTCGAGGGGAAGCTCACCGCGGCCATCACGAACGCGCACTCGCTCGTGGCGTCGTATCTCGAGAACGACGAGAGTGAGTTCAACCAGACCGGCCAGACCATCATGGATCTCGACAGCCTGGTGGCCGAGCGCCAGACGCCGCACACCTTCCTCGTCGCGAACTACAACGGCGCGCTGACCAGCCGTCTCTTCGTCGAAGGACAGTACTCGCGGAAAGACTTCCAGTTCGTCGGCTCCGGCTCGCCGTACTTCGACCTCATCAAAGGAACGCTGATCACCGACCGCGCCCGCGAGAACCGCTACTGGTCGCCGACCTTCCGCGCCACGCCGGAAGGAGAAGAGCGCGACATCCGCGTCTACACCGCCAAGGCCACCTACTTCTGGCCGACGCAGCGCCTCGGCACCCACGACATCCGCGGCGGCTACGAGGACTTCAACGAAGTGCGCGCCGTGAACAACTACCAGAACGGCAGCGACTATCGCATCAGCGTCCCGAACACGATCGTGCGCGGCACGCAGATCTTCCCGCGCATGCCGGGCGGCGCGACCGGCACGCTGACGCGCATCTCCTGGCTGCCGATCTTCGTGCTCAGCAACGGCTCCGACTACACCACGCGCTCGCTCTACATCAACGACCGCTGGGACCTGAACAACCACTGGTCGTTCAACCTCGGCGCGCGCTACGACAAGAACGACGCCATCAGCGGCGACGGCTCGATGCAGATCGCCGACGACTCCGCGATCAGCCCGCGCCTGGCCGTGCACTACGACACCTTCGCGAACGGGCGCCTGATCTTCAACGCCACGTACGGCCACTACGTCGGGCGGCTGTCCGAGGGGGCGGCGAACGACGCCGACCCCGCGGGACGCAACGCCAGCCTGCAGTGGAACTATCGCGGGCCGAGCATCAACAACGACGTGAACGCGCCGACCAGCCAGCTCATCCCGACCGACCAGGCCATCAAGATGGTCCTGGACTGGTTCTTCGCCAACGGCGGCACGAACATGCGTCCGTTCCGCACCACGCCGTCCGTGCCGGGCGTGGAGAGCATCCTCGACATCGGCGGACTCGAGTCGCCGATGGTGCGCGAGTACACGGTCGGTGTGGCCGGCACCCTCGGCACGCGCGGCTACGTGCGCGCGGACGTGGTCCTGCGCGACTGGGAGAACTTCTACACCTCCTTCCGCGACACGGCCACGGGCAAGGTCACGGACCCGCGCACGGCGACGCAGTACGACCTCTCCATCATCCGCAGCAGCAGCGACGTCTATGACCGCAAGTACACCGGCGTGCAGACGCAGTTCGACTACCGCCTCATCCAGCGCCTGCGCCTGGGCGGCACGTACACGTGGTCGCGCCTGACCGGCAACGTCACCGGCGAGGACAGCGGCACCGGTCCGCTGGTCGGCGTGGCGGCCGAGTATCCGGAGTACCGCCAGGAGCGCTGGAACTATCCGACCGGCTACCTGACCGGCGACCAGCGCCATCGCGCGCGGCTGTGGGTCTCGTACGATCAGCCGACGCCGGTCGGTGACTTCAACGTCTCGGTGCTGCAGAACTTCGACTCCGGCACGCGCTCGTCGCTCGACGCGTCGATCGACCCGCGGCCGTTCGTCACGAATCCGGGCTACCTCACGCCGCCCGCGACGGTCGACTACTTCATCGGCGGCCGCGGCGGCCTCAAGGGCGAGGACATCACCCGCACCGATCTCGCCCTCAACTACAACCTCCGCCTCGGCGGCGTGCAGGTGTTCATCCAGCCGGAAGTGCTGAACGTCTTCAACGAACAGGGCGTGACGGCGTTCGACGAGGAAGTGCTGACCGCCGTCGACTGCGCGCCGCAGACCGGCACCGCCACGCTCCCCGCGCCGTGCCCGGCCAAGGGACTGCAGCCGTTCAATCCGTTCACCGAGGAGCCGGTGGAAGGAACGCACTACATCAAGGGACCGAACTTCGGAGAGCCGAACAGCGAGGGCGACTTCCAGACGCCGCGCACGTGGAGAGTCTCCGTCGGCGTCCGCTTCTGATGTGCACACGTGGGGACGGGCTCGAGCCCGCCCCCACGACCCCAATGTGGGGCGCGGCTTCAGCCCGCCCGGCGCGATGTGCGCGCATCTACCCACCAATCGTCCAAGGCCGCTCCCTGAACGCTGGACCCGCATCTCCGACGTGCACGCGGCGGCGGGCTGAAGCCCACCCCACATTTCTCGCGACCCGATGTGGGGCGCGGCTTCAGCCCGCCCGCGCGAGGCATGCGCACATATTCACAGAGTCCGAGGAACGCTGGGACCTGCACCTCCGACGTGTACGTGGCGGGCAGGCTGAAGCCTGCCCTACGTTCGGCGCCGTTCTCGGGATGCCGCGGTTTATCATCGCGGCTCGTCCTGATGTCGATCTACAAACTGAAAACGAAGTTTCAGGCGCTCCTGCGCCCGCTCGTGCGCCGTCTGCACGCGCTCGGCGTCACCGCGAATCAGGTCACGCTCTTCGCCTGCCTCGTCTCCATCGTCCTCGGCGCGTTTCTCGTGCGCGCGCCGCGGACATGGTTCGCGCTCGTGCCGCTCTGGATGTTCGCGCGCATGGGGCTCAACGCGGTCGACGGCATGCTGGCGCGCGAGTTCGGGCAGAAGTCGGCGCTCGGCGCGTATCTCAACGAGCTGACCGACGTCGTCTCCGACGCCGCGCTCTATCTGCCGTTCGCGTTCGTCGCGCCGTTCACCTGGTGGAGCGTCTGCGCGGTCATCTTCGCGGCGGCGCTGTCGGAGATGACCGGCGTCGTGGCGGTGATGACCGGCGCCGCGCGCCGCTACGACGGACCGATGGGGAAGAGCGACCGCGCCTTCGTCTTCTCGGTGCTGGCGCTGTTCGTGGCGCTCGGCTGGCCGCTGCACGATGCGGTGATGTGGGTGCTCGCCGCGCTGACCGCGGCGACGATCGTCAATCGAATCCGAGGAGGGTTGCGTGAGTCGTCCGTCTGAAGAGAAGACCTTCCGGGCATTCGATGGAGTGGAGCTGTTCTATCGCCGCTGGCCGGCCGCGAATGCGAAAGGCGCGATCGTGCTGTTCCACCGCGGGCACGAGCACTCGGGACGCATGGCGCACCTCGTCGACGAGCTCGATCTCCCCGATTTCGAGCTCTACGCGTGGGACGCGCGCGGCCACGGACGCTCGCCCGGCGCGCGCGGCCACAGCCCGAGCTTCGCCACCTCCGTGCGCGACGTGAACGACTTCGTCACCGAGATCGCGAAGACGCACGGCATCGAGAACGTGGCGGTGATCGCGCAGAGCGTCGGCGCCGTGCTGGCCGCGACGTGGCTGCACGACTACGCGCCGAAAGTGCACTGCGCGGTGCTCGCCTCACCGGCGTTCAAGGTCAAGCTGTACGTGCCGCTGGCGCGGCCGGGCCTCGCGCTGATGCAGAAGCTGCGCGGCAACTTCGTCGTGAAGAGCTACGTGAAGTCGAAGTTCCTCACGCACGACCCGGAGCGCATCGCCTCGTTCGACGCCGACCCGCTCATCACGCGCGACATCTCCGTCAACATCCTGCTCGAGCTGTACGAGGCGGCGGAGCGAGTCGTGGCGGACGCACAGGCGATCACGGTGCCGCTGCAACTGCTGATCTCCGGCTCCGACTTCGTCGTGCACCACCAGCCGCAGCACGACTTCTTCAACCGCCTCGGCAGCACGATCAAGGAGCGCCACGTGCTCCCCGGCTTCTACCACGACACCCTCGGCGAAAAGGATCGCGCCAAGGCGGTCGCGCTCGCGCGTGCATTCATCGAAGCGCGCTTCGCCGAGCCGCCGGTGACGGTCGATCTCACGCAGTCGCACCGCGCCGGCGCGACGCGGCAGGAAGCGGACGAACTGGCCACGCCGCTCTCGCCGTTCTCGCCGCGCGGGCTGTACTGGGCCGCGACGCGCGCGGGGATGAAGATCGGCGGCGCGCTGTCGAACGGATTGAAGCTCGGCCACGAGACCGGCTTCGATTCCGGCAGCACGCTCGATTACGTCTACCGCAACCAGGCCGACAGCAAGTCGCTCCTCGGACGCGTGATCGACAAGAACTATCTGCAGTCGATCGGCTGGCGCGGCATCCGCGTGCGCAAGCAGCACGTCGAGGAGCTGATCCGCGAGGCGATGTCGCGGCTGCGCGACGCCGGCCAGCCGGTGCACGTGATGGACGTCGCCGCGGGTCACGGCCGCTACGTGCTCGAGGCGCTGCACGGCGCGGCCACGCGTCCCGACTCGATCCTGCTGCGCGACTACAGCGATCTCAACGTGACTCGAGGCCGCGACATGATTCAGGCGAAGGGACTGAGCGACGTCGCCCGCTTCGTGCAGGGCGACGCCTTCGACCGCGCCTCACTCGCCGCGGTCACGCCGAAGCCGACGCTGGCCATCGTCTCCGGACTCTATGAGCTCTTCGGCGACAACGACCTCGTGGCCCGCTCGCTCGACGGCATCGCCGACGCGGTGCCGCGCGGCGGCTATCTCGTCTACACCGGCCAGCCGTGGCATCCGCAGCTCGAGCTGATCGCGCGCGCGCTGACCAGCCACCGCGGCGGCGCG
>DASUSL010000245.1:0-2878 GCA_036375135.1 Thermoanaerobaculia bacterium
CTCGACTACCCGTTCGCCGTCCGCGCCGGCACGAAGCGCCTGGCCGGCACGATGACGGCGAACGGGATGGAGTGGCTGGTGACCGCCGAGCGCTGAGCAGAACGCACTCATTCGGCCAACACGAGGGGACGACCGGGGGCCTCCGGCGGGCCGACCCGGTCGGCAGCGCTGATTCATGCACGTGCGGTCGCGAGTGCCGTGCGCAAGGCGAGTCGCGTGCGTCAGCCTTGGGCAACCAGCGCTGCCGGCCGGGCCGGCCCGCCGGAGGCCCTTCGTCGTCCCCTCGCGTTGGGCCGAATGAGTGCGTTCTGCTCAGCGCTCGGCGGTCACCAGCCACTCCATCCCGTTCGCCGTCATCGTGCCGGCCAGGCGCTTCGTGCCGGCGCGGACGGCGAACGGGTAGTCGAGGCTGAACTTTCCGTCCTGCAGCGTGAAGGGGCGGCGCTCGTGCTCGATCGTGACGACGCCTTTCCACGACCCTTCCGCGGGACCGGGTGTGCCGCCGAAGTAGTCGAGCGCGACGGCCAGCGGGTCGCGCGAGCGGACGTGCGGCTCGAGCGCGGTGCGCTTGTCACGTGGATCGGACTTCTGCCAGTAGAGCGTCGAGACGCGCACCGTGATGCCGCTGTCGGGCAGCTTGATCCTGCGCGAGTCGCCGTAGCTGTTCGGACTCCCGCCGGTCGGCTCGCCGATGAAGATGGCGTTCGTGTTCTGCTCGAGCGCCACGACCAGCGACATGGCCGCGGAGAACGTACGCCGTCCGACCAGCACGAAGAGGCTGCCCGGCTGCTGCAGCTTCCGGGCGCGGATGAGGCCATGCAGGACCGAGCGGTTCAGCGAGTTGTTGCCGCCGTAGTTGTTGCGCAGGTCGATGATCAACTTGTTGACCGGTTGCGCCTCCACCGCGTCGAAGAGGCGCTCCGCGAACTGCGCCAGCGTCTCCGTCTTTCCGTTGGCCACCTCGTTGAGCTCGAAGATCATCGCGTCGCCCTGCACGCGGTACGACCACGGCTCCGATGTAGAGACGGCCTTTAATGTGGAGACGGGCTTCAGCCCGTCGGACGGGCTGAAGCCCGTCCCCACATCCTCCAGCTCCAGCGGCACGTCGCCGAGCCTCTCGATCACGCCGCGCGCGTGCAGCACCTCGGGCACCGCGAGGTAACCCGCCACGACCTCACGCTTCTGCCACTCGTTGTCGCCGTGTGCGATGGGCAGCACCGCGGCGATCGCCTCCGCGGCACTCATGCGCCCGATGCGCGTCACGCGGCGGCCGTCGGTGGTGAAGAGGCCGTCGTCCTCGATCGTGAAGCGCTGCGGAATCGCGTGGAACAGCAGCGACGGATCCTTCGGCGGATCGGTCTTCGAGTGACCCTGGAAGAAGCCCGCCGCGGGGTCGAGCGGGAGCGTGAGGCGCGTGTGCCCGTCGCCGATGAGCGCGACGATGCGCGTCATCTCCACGATCACCTCGTGCGGCGCCAGATCCGACACGCGCTTGCGGAGCTGCTCGATCTCGGCGACGTACGTCTCGCGCGCCGTGACGTGGTACGGATTCGGGTGCAGCTTCGGCACCTCGTTGGCGAGGTGCGTGAGGTCGCTGTTCCAGTCGAAGAGAGTGGCCGCGAGGAGGAGTGCGCGCATCACCCTTTCGACGGCGGGCGCGTCCTCCAGTTAGTCCCCGTGATCAGCCGCGCGCCGCGCTGATAGGTCATGTACGCCCACGCCCACTCGAGGATGACCATGAAGCGGTTGCGGAAGCCGATCAGGAAGAAGATGTGGATCAGCAGCCAGGCCATCCAGGCGAAGAAGCCGCCGAAGCGCACGCGCCCGAAGTCGGCCACCGCCGCGGCGCGGCCGATCGTGGCCAGCGAGCCTTTGTCGCGGTACTTGAACGCGCGCAGCGGCTGCCCTTCCAGCGCGCGCACGAGATTCCTGGCCGTGTGCTGCCCGGCCTGAATCGCGGCTGGCGCGACACCGGGGACGAACGAGCCGTCCCGCTGCTGGACCGCCGCGAGATCGCCCAGCACGAACACCTCGGCGTGTCCCGGAATGGTCAGGTCCGGCTCGACGAGTACGCGGCCGGCGCGATCGAGCGGCACGCCGAGAGACCGCGCGAGCGGGGAGGCCTGCACGCCGGCGCCCCAGAGCACCGTGCGCGTCGGGATGACGCGCTCGCCGATGCGCACCTCGCGGTCGTTCACGTCGGTGACGCTCGCGTTCGTGATCACTTCCACGCCGAGGTCGACGAGCTGCTTGCGGGCGGACTCGGAGAGCGACGGCGGGTAGGGAGGGAGCACGCGCTCGCGTCCCTCGAGGAGGATCACCCGCGCGCTTTCGGGGCGGATGCGGCGGAAGTCGCGGGTCATGGTCTGGCGGGCGATCTCGGAGAGCGCGCCGGCGAGCTCCACGCCGGTCGGGCCGGCACCGATGATGACGAACGTCAGCCACGCCTGCTGCAGCTCCGGATCGGTCTCGCGCTCGGCCGACTCGAAGGCCAGCAGCACGCGGCGGCGGATCTCCAGCGCGTCGTCGATCGTCTTCAGCCCAGGCGCGAAGCGCTCCCACTCCGGGTGCCCGAAATACGAGTGCGTGGCGCCGGTGGCGAGGACGAGGAAGTCGTAGGAGAGCGTGCCGCCGTCGGAGAGGTTCAGGCGGCGCGCGTTCACGTCGACCGAGGCCACGTCGCCGAGGAGCACGGAGACGTTCTTCTGGTGGCGCAGGATGGAGCGGATCGGCGCGGCGATGTCGCTCGGATTCAGCGCGGCCATGGCCACCTGATAGAGCAGCGGCTGGAACAGGTGATAGTTGTGACGATCGACCATCGTCACGCGCACCGGCGCGCGGCGCAGCACCTTGGCAGCGGCGAGTCCGCCGAAACCGG
>DASUSL010000246.1:0-2841 GCA_036375135.1 Thermoanaerobaculia bacterium
GGGTGTAGGAAGATGTGGCGGATGCGGTTGATGACGTTCGGTTCGAGCATGTTCGCGCTCCACTTTTTGATCCAGCCCAATGTATATCCATGCCGCTGGATAGTCAAGGGTGCGGTGTGATGAAAGAGGCAAGCGAACTACTCGGGGAACGCATACGCGTGCTGCGCGAGAAGAAGCACGTTACGCAGGTTGCTCTCGCAGAGCGCGCCGGATTGCGTCAGAGTCACATCAGCGACATCGAGCGCGGCATTATGCTGCCGAACATCGTCACGCTGCTGCGGATCGCGGCGGCGATGCCCTGCAAAGTCACCGAGCTGACCTCCGTCTTCGACGACGAAGACCTCTCCTCCCTCCTCCCGAAGTGACACCCTTCCACATTCCACCAATAGTGTATGCTGAAACAGCATAAGTTTCCGGCTCGACGGACGTAAGTCACACCTTCTTAAGTCTTTACAGATCAACGCGGGGGACAAATAAATCGTCCTCGTGACAAATCGGTAACGGCATTTGTCGCGTTCGTCACGTATCTTGGTGACAGGACCGGTCCAGTCCCAAGGCATCTGCAGGTGCCCATCGCCCGTTGCACTGCGGCCGAAGCGTGAACGGGTAACGCACGATGCTCGGCGTCTGTCCGCGAGTTGCGCCTCAGACGCCGGGGAAAGGAGGGCCATCATGGCCACCAAACCCGGTACCCCCGCCGCCGGTGCGGCTACCCCGCCCGACGGCACCATCCCCGAAGTCACACCCACCACTCCCACCGCCACTCCCACCATCACCTTCTACAAGCAGCTCGCCGACGAGTTCATGAAGGAGCTCGACGAGATCGCGCCGATCATTCCGCAGCTCGAGGCGGCGCACATCTCGACGGTCAACTTCGTCCGCTCGCACCTGAACGTGCCCATCGAGTTCCTCGCCACCGCCATCGCGGCCGTCGAGCAGACTCCGGCGCTTCAGGCGGTGAACAAGCTCGACGTCCTGGCCGGCCGCGACACGCTGCAGTTCATCGAGGCGTTCCGGCCGGTGCTCGACAAGGTCTCGGCCTTCACCAACGCGCTGAAGTTCACGATCGCGTCGCGCAAGGCATCGCTCGCGGCGGATTCGCTGCAGATCTACGACATCGCGAAGGGGCTGGCCCGCGATCCGGGCAGTGCCGCCATCGCCTCGGTCGTGGCGAACATGAAGCGCGATCTGGGCAAGCGTGGCCGTCCGAAGATTGCGGCGGCGCTGCGCAAGGCCGCATCGGCAGTCACGACCGCTCCGCCGGCGGAAGCGTCGTCGTGAGGTTGCCGAGCCGCGCGGTCACGCGGCTCGGGCCTGACACGAACCCCCCTCAGTCGGCTGACGAAAGGAGCAACAGTGCCATGTCCAACATACCGCAGTATGTCTGTGGCGTCATCCCGCCTCACATCCTGACGCGGGTGGCCGAACGGACCGACGATGCCGCGCGCGACGACGCCCGCGCCACGCTCGAGCACATGCGCGAGCTGGCCACCGGACGCGCCCGCACGCTCATCGAAGGCTCCCCCGCCGCTCCGTCGGACACCACGCGCAAGCGCCGCAACGTCTACGACGCTCGTCATCAGCACCGGCTGCCGGGCAAGCTCGCGATGAGCGAGCACAAGCCCCGCAGCGCGGACGTCGAGGTCAACGAGGCCTACGACGGGAGCGGCGCGACGCACGACTTCTACGCGCAACTGTTCGGCCGCAGGTCCATCGACGGCAAGGGCATGCGTCTCGATTCGACGGTGCATTACGGCACGCGCTTCGAGAACGCGATGTGGAACGGCCGCCAGATGGTCTACGGCGACGGCGACGGGCGCATCTTCAATCGCTTCACGGCATCGCTCGACGTGATCGGGCACGAGCTGACGCACGGTGTGACGCAGTTCTCCACCGCCCTCGGCTACTCCGGTCAGACGGGTGCGCTGAACGAGCATCTCTCCGACGCGTTCGGGATCATGGTCAAGCAGTACAAGCTCGGCCAGTCCGCGAGCGAGTCCGACTGGCTCATCGGCGCGGAGCTGTTCGGTCCCGCGGTGAACGGCAAGGGCGTGCGCTCGATGGCCGCTCCGGGTACGGCGTACGACGACCCGGTCCTCGGACGCGACCCGCAGCCGTCGCACATGCGCGACTACGTCCATACCGTCGAGGACAACGGCGGCGTGCACATCAACTCCGGCATCCTGAACCACGCCTTCTATCGCGCCGCGATCGCGATCGGCGGAAAGACGTGGCACGTGCTGGGGAAGATCTGGTACGTCGCGCTCACGGAGCGGCTCAAACCCGAGGCGGACTTTGACGACTTCGCGCGGGCCACGACCGACATCGCCGGTGAGCTGTACGGCAACGGCGGAGAGGTGCAGCGGATCATCGCCGGCGCCTGGTCCGACGTGGGGCTGAAGGTCCCGCTCTTCGCGTGCACGTCCACGGTGCACACCCCCAATCGCAGGCGGCGGCAGCCGGTTGCCGCGGCGATCGGGAACGTTTCGAAGTGGCGTCAGCGGCCTGCACGCTGACCCTCGAAGACCGATCCGCGGCGGACGCGCTCGGCGCGCTTCTGAGTTGCCGAGGCTCCGCCATCCACCGGCCGTCCTGGCCGAATGGAGAATCCCATGAACACCAATACCAATCCGAAACAGCCGTCGTTCAAGACCATCGACAGCGAGATCCGCACGCTCACCGCCGAGATGCAGCAGGAGCAGACCCTGATGCCGGAGACGCAGAGCGGGCGCATCGCGCGCCTGCTGAAGATCTACAACGGTATCAAGCCGCTGCTGACGGTGATCAGCGCGCTCCCGCTGATCCCGAGCGGCTGGCGCGCGGCGCTGGTCCTCTTCAACA
>DASUSL010000247.1:0-4838 GCA_036375135.1 Thermoanaerobaculia bacterium
CGAGACCATCACGCGCACGGGGATCGTCTCCTCGAACGCGTCGTTCTCGCGGCCCATCTGCACGCGCATGCGCACGCGGGCCACGCCCACGGCTTTGGCTTCGGCGTCGAAGCGGACTTCGGTGGCGGCGTTGGGCTGGACCGACACGATTGTCTGTCCTCCACTGAAGCTGAGGATCTGCGGGTCGAGCGACTCGATCGAGACCGTGGCCTTGCCGCCCGACTTGCCGGTGGTGTGCACCACGCCGCCGAAGTGTGCCTTGTCGCCGACGGCGAGGAAACGCGGCCAGGCCGGCGTGAGCATCAGCGGCTTGTTGATGCGGATCTCCGCGTTGTCCCAGCCGAAGCGCGACTGGCGGTCGCCTGCCACGGCCATGATGCGATACGTCGTCAGCGACTCCGGCAGCGTGATCTCGCGCGTGGCGCGTCCCTTCGCATCCGTGACCACGGAGCCGAGCCAGAACGCGAGCACGCGGAAGTCCTTGCGCAGCGTTCCCGCGCCGGCGTCCTTGCCGCCGCCGCCGCCGTCGGTGGCGCCCTTGGGCGTCAGCACGCGGCGGCTGATGATGCGCTGGCGCGAGTCCTCGTTCAGGACCTGCAGCGCCTTCCGCAGATAGATGTCGTCGAGCACGTCCGGCGTCTCATAGCCGGTGAGTGACAGCACGCCGTAGTCGACGGCCCACAGCGTGACCTCGGACTGCGACGGCTTGCCCGTCACGTCCTTCACGCTCACTTCGATCTTCGCCTTCGTGGCGGGACGGAACTCGTCGCGATTCGCCTTCACGTCGACGGTCAGCTTCTTCGACGCGTCGCTGACGGACAGCTCCACGTAGCCGAGGCGGAAGGCGGGCTTGCCGGGATCGCTGCCGTCCTTGCCGGGATCCTGCTGCGTGCGACCCTTGATGAGCAGCACGGAAACGAAGACGTTCGGGATGTCCTTCTCGGTGATGGGGATGGTGATGGTCTGCTGCGTGGACGTCAGCGTGAACGGCTTCCACGTGCGGACGCCTTCGCGCTCGGTGGTGAGCAGCGCGGTGGCGTTCTCCCACGGCGACTTGACCATGATGCGCGCCGTGTCGCCCGGCTTGTACGACTGCTTCTCCGGCACGAGGTCGATGCGGTTGTGATCGAAGCGCTCCCACGCGGTGTAGCCGCCGCCGGTGGCGTAGAACCAGACGCGCGTCGTGGTGGCGCGGCCGTTGCCGTCATCGGCCGTGGCGATGAGCAGATACTCGCCGCCCTCGGTGATCGGAATGTGCAGCGGCACGGGCGCGGGCTTCGTCGTGACGGTCCACTCCCCCGCCTCGATCTCTTTCTTCTCGCTTTCCCAGTTGTAGAACCCTTCGCCCTCGGATGCGCGGACGCTGGTCCACTGCAGCCGCTTCAGCTCCACCTTCACGCTCACGCCGCCGACGGCCAGTCCGTCCAGGCCCGCGGCAATGATCTCCGTGTCGATGCCGTCGCTGTCGGCGAAATACGGCGGACGGAGCAGGCCGATGTACCACGGCGCCGGATCGACGCGGAACGACGCGCGGCCGGCGATGGTCTGCCGCGTGACGTCGGTGACGACGCCTTCGAGCATGTACTCGTACGGCACGCCGGCGTCCTGCTGCGTCTCGAGCGAGAGGCGCAGCTCGCCCTTCGCATCGAGCGTTCCCTCTTCCTGCTGGAGTTGCTGGCGCGACGGCGAGCCAAGCTCCCAGTCGCGGCCGAGGAACGCGTAGCGCTCTTCCGGCCAGCGGTCGGTGATCTTCGCCGGGACGTCGACCAGCTCTTCCTTCGAATAGGTCCAGTTCACCTCGGCGCCGTTCATCGCGCCGCCGAAGAGATAGCGTCCCGTGACGCGGCCGTTGAGCTTCGTGCCGGCCAGGGTGCTGTTGGCGTCGAGGGTCGTGTCGACGCGGAAGTCGGGACGGCGGTACGCGGCGACGAGGAACTCACCCGCGATCGTGCCGCGATGCTTCGCCGTCTTCGCGGCGACGCTGTAGTTGCCGAGCGGCGATTCCGCCGGCACCCGGAACGTCCACTCCGCGCTGCTCCACGCGTTGATCTCGACCGTGCGCGTGTCGATCTCTTTCGAGTGGCTGTCGCGCGTGGTGATGGTGACCTTCGTCCCCGGCGCCACCATCTGCATGCCGTTCGGCGTGTCGGCGCGGGCGATGAGCTTGAGATGCACTTCCTCGCCGAGCTTGTAGACGCCGCGGTCGGCGAAGACGGTGCCGCGGAACTGCGGCTCCGCTTCATTCAGATTGAACTCGGCGTCGAACTCCCACGGCGTGATCCCCTCGTTCCAGTCGCTGCCGACGTAGGCCACGTCGCCGTCTTTCTCGGCGATGACGACGAAGTGCAGGTCGCCGAGGGCGTTCCAGTAGTCGTCCTCGTACTCGGGGTTCTTGTTCTTCTCATCGGCGTTGCGGCGCAGGTCGGTGTTCGGCGCGACGGCGATGCCGTCCGCGGCGGTGGTGCCGGTCCAGAAGACTTTGTTCTGCTTGTCGCGGATGGAGACCGTCGCGCCCTGCACGGGCTGCGCGTTGTCGAGGCGCGTGACCATCACCAGCGTGTTCTGCGGGCTGTCCTTGACGCTGATGCCGAGGTTCGTGGCCTGCACGAGCGTGGAGACGGGGCTCGGGTCGTAGACGCGCGACTTCGGCATCGTGTCGCCCGGCTGGATGCCGACCCAGGCCAGCCCCATGTTGTCGTCGCCGATGACCGGCTTCAGGTCGAAGCCGATGGCGGAGATCTTGTTCATGCCGAGGTCGAGCTTGCGCGTGGTCGGCTTGCCGTCGGGGGCGACGTTGAAGCCCGACTCGCGCAGCTTGCGCATGGTCGGCATCAGCTTGTCGACGGTCATCGGCGCGAGCCACTGCTTGACGCTGCGGAAGTTGCGCGCGTGGAACGGCAGGATGGTGCCGCCGCTCGACTCCCAGACGCCGTGTCCCGAGCCGAAGCTGACGAAGGCGGACTTGTTCCAGTTCTCGATGGTGGCGGTGAAGGGATAGCCGAGGGTCTGGCCGTCTTCCGCCTTGACGCCCGGGTCGACGCGCACGCGGTAGCGGCGGCCCGGCTGCAGCGAGAATCCGAGCTCGTCGAGGCCGTAGCCCCACGACGGATAGTCGTACTCCGGCTTGACCGTCTTCGGCTTGACCGGCTTCTCGTTCTTCGGATCGGTGACGTCGACGACACTGACCGCCTTCTGCACCTCGGCGAACATCAGTCCCGGCCCGCTGCGGAAGTTGATGCCGTTGCGCTGTTCGGGATCGCACTCGGCGACGCAGTCCATGCCGTTGACGAAGAGCGTCGGCGGGAGCTCGATGACGTACGACTGCACGGCGCCGGCGCGGGTGCTGTTCGGCGTGGCGGCGAGCTTGTCGTCGATGGTCAGCTCGATGTTCGTGTCGGGGGCGATGCCGGGCTTGGTCTCGAGGACGACCAGGTCGTTCGCCTTCGGGAAGCGCTTGGTGTCCCACTCCGTCGCCTGGAAGGCGAGCACCGGCTGGCCGTCGCTCTGCGCGTTGGCGATGGCTTTCGCTTTCTTCGCCTCGAAGGCGGGCTCGCCGGCCGGCTGCTGCGGGAGCTCGAGCTGGTGCGCGACGGTGCGCAGCTTCACGTGCGGCAGCAGGACCTGCGGCTGGATGGGCTGGTTGAAGCGCAGCGCGATGACGACGGCTCCGTTGTTCTTGCGGTACCAGTCGGTGCTGCGCAGACGGATGGCGGGCGTGGAGAAGGTCCACTCGTACGGCTGATCGAGTGTGTTGCCGGCGACGGACTTCGCGCTCTTGTCGATGGCGACCGTGTACTGCGTCGCGTACGGCAACGGCTGCGCGGGCGTGAAGATGAGCGTGGTCGTGCCGGACCAGCGGAAGGTGCCTTTCACCGCGGGGGTGATGCGGAAGAAGGGGGCGGTGACGGGATTGGGGATCTTGCCGACGACGACCATCGGCTCGGAGAAGACCGCCCGGATTTCGTTCGCCTCCGCGAGCGTCGCCGTTTCCCCGACCGGACCGGCGCTGATGATGCGCAGGGTGCTGGCGGCGAAAGCCGGAATTGCGAGGAGCAGCAGAAGGAGCGCGGCGACGCTTTTTTTCATGTCGGGCGCAGTGTAAGCCCCGGCTCGACGGTTCGCGTGTCGGGATTCGCGCTTTCCGCTACACGGATTGTGGCAAATGTTGGGCGGGCTTCAACCCGCCGATCTCCGATGCACTTCCTCCTCGGTCAACCCGAAGATCGGCGGCGTCGGAATGTCGAGCATGGAGCAGTAGAGATAGAGCTGCCCGCGATGATGCGCCTCGTGCTCGATCATCCCGCGGAGCCACTTTCCCACGGCCAGTTCCGCCCCACCCGGCGTCTTCGTCCTGCGCTTCAGATCCTCTTCCGTGAGCGTGCTCAGGATTCCCATCGACTCGCTGTGCATCTGCCTCATGTACGCGACGACCTGGTCATAGCCGTCCGCGAGATCGCGCCCATGGCCCGGATACCGGCTCCCCCGCCCCATCGCGTTCTCCGTGAACATCCACCGCTCGATGGCAGCGAGGTGCCGCATGAGGTCCCCGAACGTGAACTTGCCCGCCTTGTACGTCCACTCGATGCGCTCCGGCGGCACGCACGCCACCACACGCATGGTGCGCTCACGAATGCGGTCGAAGTAGGCAACGAGCTCGTTCATGGCGTGAAAGATTACCGCGGACAAAGCGGACCGCCGCCGTCTCGGCGGCTGCCGCGGCGGCGTCTCGCCGCCGCTCAGGTGCGCGGGCGGGACGCCCGCGCGGCAGCCGGCGGGACGCCGGCGCTCCACTTTACCTTTCGATCAGGAACTCGGTGGGGTTCTCGCGCAGCTCGTGC
>DASUSL010000248.1:0-34308 GCA_036375135.1 Thermoanaerobaculia bacterium
CCCGGCCGGCAGCGCTTATTCAGGCACGTGCATTACCGAGACGCGCACTTCAGGCGACAGGCGTGCGTTCAGGCTGGGCCAACCAGCGCTGCCGGCCGCGCCGGCCCGCCGGAGGCCTCCCGGTCGTTCCCTCGTGCGTCAGCGGAGTGCGCGCGTTGGGATCAGTACGTCACGCGGTGGTAGTACTTGAATCCCTTGCGCTCGCCCTTGATCACGATCGGATAGAACTTGCCGTTCTTGAGCGCCGCCGCGTTCTGTTCGGCGAGGGCGGGGGAGCCGGTGGTGTTCTCGAGGATGCGTGTGGCGGTGATCTCGCCGTCCGAGTTCACGTCCGCCTCGATGTAGATCTCGCCGTGCGACGAAGGCGCGGAGACCGGCATCGGCACGACGCGGAACTTCGGGTCGGGATTGTTCTCCGCCTGATCCTTGCCCGCGGCGTCGGTGAGGTCGGCGGTCTTCGCCCAGCCGGAGCGGTCGCCGCTGCGCACTTCCACCCACTCTCCCTTCTCCGCCAGCACCGAGATGGCCTCGCCGTTCTGGTACGTGGCCATCACCGGTGCCGTGTCGCTGGCCTGTTCGCGCACCTGCAGCTCCGGCGCGCCGACGTACGCGACGCGGATCGGCTCGCGCGTGTCCATCGGCGTCGTGTCGGTGACGGCCGGTTCGTTGCTGCAGGCGGTGAGGGCGAAGGCCAGGAGGAGCGTCGCGCGATGCATCATCGCGCGACGATAGCACTCACTGCCGTTCGTAGAACACCTTCTCCAGATGCACGCCGCCCGCGACGACGTACGGCTCATCGAGCATCACGCCGAGGCCGAACGTCCGCGTGGTGGTCGCATCGTCGGACGTCTTGCCCGCGCGCGTGACGAGCTCCATGAACACCCCTTCGAGCGGTTCCGTGCGTCCGTTCGGGTACGCCTTCGTGGCGGTGAAGTAGGCGCCGGCGCGGCGCACGTCGCGCAGCGTGAACGCGCCGCGGCGGTCGACGCCGCTGCCGCCGTTCGCGGTCAGCCGCAGCCGGAGGTTCACTCCATCCACTTCATACGTCCCGGAGACGTCGCCTCCCGTCACCGGTTCGGCGTGCCGGTCGACGTAGACCGACTTCGTCACGCCGCGCTTCGACTTCTGCACGTTCTTCGTCTTCGAGAACATCCCCAGGATCTCGCGCGTGCGCGTTTCCGAGGCGGAGAGGGAGAGGGAGAGAAGCAGAAGGAAGAGGAGTCGCATGGGTGGTTGTACGGAGGGAAAGGCTCGGGGTTAGGCGGACATCTGTCCGCGGACACCTGTCAACCGGACAGTGTCCGGTCGCGCTAAGTCACTGAAAACACGGCCAGAAAGAATGGCACTCCGGTTGCGCCAGGGAGCGGCAACCATGATTCAGGACACTTCATCGATGGACCGGACGGTCGTCGCCACGCGGGGGCCGCGGAACCTCGCCATCATCGCCGTCGCTGTCGTGGCGCTGGGCGTGCTCGGCGCCGTGCTCTATCCCTCGCTCCGCCGCTGGACGACCACCGAGCGCTCGGTCGACGCCACCGCGCTCCGGTACGCCGTCGTCACGCGCGGCGAGCTGCTGCGCGACATCACCGTGCAGGGGCGCGTCGTCGCCGCGCTGCATCCGACGCTCTTCAGCACCGGCCAGGGCATCGTCACGCTGCGCACCAAAGCGGGCCAGCAGGTGCGCAAGGGAGACATCCTCGCCACCATCGACTCCACCGAGCTGCTGTCGGCGAGCGAGCAGGCGCGCGCGCAGCTCCTCTCCATCCAGGCGGAGCTCGACCGGCAGAAGATCGTCTCCCGCCAGGCCGCGCTGCGCGCTCGTCAACAGGTCGACCTGCTCGGCCTGCGGCTCGAGGCGGCCAGGCGCGAGCTGGTGCGCAACGAGCGCACCTTCCAGGAAGGGCTCAGCAACAAGGCTGACCTCGAGGCCGCGCAGGACGCGGTGCGCATCGCGGAGATGGAGCTGGCCCAGGCCTCGCGCGAGCTGGACCTCTCGAAGGAAACGACCAGCTTCGAGGTGCAGACGCGCGCGCAGCAGGTGGTCTCGCAGCAGTCGCGCGCCACCGACCTGGCCAAGCGCGTCGACGAGCTGACCATCCGCGCGCCGTTCGACGGCATGGTGGCCTCGGTGGCCGTGCAGGACCGCGACGCCGTCGCGCCGAACCAGGCCATCCTCACCGTGGTCAATCTCGACGTGCTGGAGCTCGAGGTCGCGCTGCCCGAGGAGTACGCGGGGGAGACGGCGATCGGCACGCCGGCCACGATCGCCTTCAACGGGCGCGAGTACCAGGGACAGGTCCTGGCCGTGTCGCCCGAGGTCATCGCCAATCAGGTCGCGGCGACGGTGGCCTTCGTCGAGAAGCCGGTGGGGCTCAAGCAGAACCAGCGGCTCAGCACGCGGCTCGTCTTCGAGTCGAAGAAGGACGTGCTCAAGGTCGCGCGCGGCGCGTTCGTCGACGCCGGCGGCGGCCGCAGCGCCTGGGTCGTCGACGGCGACGTCGCCACGCGCCGCAGTGTGGCCCTCGGCGCCAGCAGCAGCAGTGAAGTGGAAGTGGTTCAGGGACTCGAGGCGGGCGAGCGGATCATCGTTTCGGATACGAGCGCCTTCGGGGATGCAAAGACCGTTTTGCTCAGGTGAGGACAGACAACATGCTCGAAATGCACAACATCAGAAAGATCTACCGCACCGTCACCATCGAGACGCACGCGCTCGAAGACTTCTCGCTGGTCGTCGGGGCGGGCGAGTTCGTGGCGGTCATGGGGCCGTCGGGCTCGGGGAAGACCACCTTCCTCAACGTGGCCGGCCTGCTGGACACGTTCGACAGCGGCACGTACAGGCTGGACGGGAAAGACGTCAGCCGCCTCTCCGACAGCGAGATGTCGCGCATCCGCAACCGCGCCATCGGCTTCGTCTTCCAGTCGTTCAACCTGATCCCGGACCTGAACGTCTTCGACAACGTCGACGTCCCGCTGCGCTACCGCGGCCTCGGCGCGTCCGACCGCAAGCAGCGCATCGAGCGCTCGCTGGACATGGTCGGCCTCTCGTCGCGCGCGAAGCATCTGCCGTCCCAGCTCTCCGGCGGACAGCAGCAGCGCGTGGCCATCGCCCGCGTGCTGGCCGGCGATCCGAAGCTGATCCTGGCCGACGAGCCGACCGGCAACCTCGACTCGCTGATGGCGCGCGAGATCATGGACCTCCTCGACCGCATCAACGCCGCCGGGACGACCATCGTCATGGTCACGCACAGCCCCGAGTGCGCGGTGCGCGCGCAGCGGCAGATCCACGTCCTCGACGGCAAGGTGGTCGACCTCGACGTCCCGCGCATCTCGCTGGCGTCGCCGGCGGGGGCGGGCATCGCTTCGACGCTGAGGTAAGTCAACATGTTGACCTACAACGTCAAGATCGCCCTCAAGTCGCTGCGCCGCAATCCGGTGCTGACCGCGCTGCTCATCGGCGCGATCGCCCTCGGCATCTGCGTCTCCACGACCTTCATCGCGCTGCGCCACCTCTTCGCCAAAGACCCGCTGCCGGAGAAGAGCCACACGCTCTTCTACGTGCGCATGGACAACTGGGATCCGCAGCGCGCGTACGTGGCCGAGGATCCGAAGTCGCTGCCGACGCAGATCACGTATCGCGACGCCATGGCGCTGCTGAAGTCCGACATCCCGCTGCGCCAGACGCCGTCGTACAAGAGCCGGATGTTCGTCCATCCCGACCCGAAAGTGGGACGGCCGTTCGCGGAGAACCTGCGCGTCGTCTACAACGACTTCTTCCACATGTTCAACGTGCCGTTCCGGTACGGCGGCCCGTGGGACGAGGCCGCGGACGCGAAGCCGGAGCAGGTCATCGTCATCAGCCAGCCGATGAACGAGAAGCTCTTCGGCGGCGCGAACAGCGTCGGCCGCAGCGTGCGCATCGGCGACCGCAACTACAAGGTCGTCGGCGTGCTCGCCGAGTGGCGTCCCTCGGTCAAGTTCTTCGACATGACCCAGAGCACCACCCAGGCGGTGGAAGGAATCTACATCCCCTTCAACTTCAGCACCGCCGTGCCTCTGGTCACGTCGGGCAACAGCGACGGCTGGAAGGGCTCGGACGGCACCATCGAAGGCTTCCTCGCCTCCGAGTCGGTCTGGCTGCAGTACTGGGTCGAGCTGCCGACGCCCGAGAAGCAGTCCGCCTACCGCCAGTTCGTCGACAACCACGTGCGCGACCAGAAGAGGCTGGGCCGCTTCCAGCGCCCGCTGCACACGGCCGTCACGCCGATTCCGGAGCTGATGGAGGAGTTCAACGCGGTGCCGCCGGCGGTGAAGTCGATGAGCATCGTCTCGGTCCTCTTCCTCGTGGTCTGCTCGCTGAACCTGGTCGGGCTGCTGCTCGGCAAGTTCCTGGCGCGCATCCCGGAAGTCTCGGTACGCCGCGCCCTCGGCGCGAGCCGGCTGCAGGTCTTCTGGCAGCACGTCGTGGAGTGCGAGCTGGTCGGCATCGCCGGCGGCATCATCGGCATCCTGCTGTCGATGGGCATCCTGCGCGCCATCGCCAAGTTCGCGCATCAGCAGGCGGACCTCGTGCGCCTGGACGGCGAAATGGTCCTCGTCTCCATCTTCCTGTCGCTCGTGGCCGGATTGCTGGCCGGCATTTACCCGTCGTGGCGCGTCTGCTCGGTCGCGCCGGCGATGCAATTGAAAGTGCAGTAGGAGGACGCCATGCCCATCGGACCGATTCTTCGCGCGATGAAGCACAACCGCACGCGCTTCGCGCTGATCATCCTCGAGATCGCCATCACCCTGGCCATCGTCACCAACTGCGTGAACATGATCCTGGCCGAGCGCGTGAAGATGCAGCAGAAGTCGGGCTTCGACGACGAGAACCTGCTCTTCGTCATCGCCACGCCGTTCGCCCCGGAGTTCGAGGAGCAGACCTACGTCGAGAAGGTCGTGCACGCCGATCTCCGCGCGCTGCAGGCCATCCCCGGCGTGAAGGCCGCCGCCGCGACGCAGATGCTGCCGTGGCAGGGCGGCGGCAGCTCCGGCACGTGGAAGACGGAAGGCTATCCGGAAAAGTTCCAGGCGCAGATCTACGGCACCACGCGCGGCCTGTTCGACGTCCTCGGCACGCCGGTCACGCAGGGGCGCGCCTTCACCGAGCACGACACGCCGACCGATCCCGACACCTCGACCACGGTGACGATCATCAGCCGCGCGCTGGCGAAGAAAGTGTTCGGCGACGCGAACCCGATCGGCCGCGTCATCACCAACGGCGAAGGCGACACGCCGCGCACGGTCATCGGCGTGATCGACCAGTTCTACAACCCGTACGCGTGGAACATCGGCGAGTACGTGCTCTTCACGCCCGGCCGCTCGTTCGGCTCGCGCGGCTCGAGCTACCTCGTGCGCGTCGAGCCGGGAGCGATGAAGTCGGTGGTCTCGCAGCTCGAGCCGCGGCTCGTGGCGGTGAACGGCGGACGCATCTTCCGCACGCTGACCGTCGCCGAGGTGAAGGATGGGTTCTTCGCCGGGGGAAAGCTCGTCATCCGGGCCATGACCGCGGTGATCGTGGTGCTGGTCTTCGTGACGGCGCTGGGAATCCTCGGCATCACGTCGCTGGCCGTCTCCGAGCGCACCAGGCAGATCGGCACGCGCCGCGCCCTCGGCGCGACGAAGGGGGACATCCTCCGCCACTTCCTGGCCGAGAACTGGATCGTCACGACCATCGGCCTGGTCCTCGGCGTGATCGCCACGTACGGACTGAACTACGCGCTGGTGGCCAATCTCACCGATCAGAAGATGCCGTGGTATCTCGTCGCCATCGGGATGCTGCTGCTCTGGCTGAACGGCCTCGTGGCCACCGTCCCGCCGGCGCTGCGCGCTGCGCGCGTGGCACCGGCAATCGCAACCCGCAGTGTCTAGGACACGTACAAGCGATGAAGGATGAGAGATGAGCGATGAGCCCCGGGCTCATCGCTCATCGTTTATCGTTCATCGCTCGCCATGATGCCTAAAGTGCTCATCGTCGAAGACCAGCCCGCGGTCGCCCGCGCGCTGCGGCTGCTGCTCGATGTCAACGACATCGAGGCGGAGACGGCATCGAGTGCGGACAGCGCACTCCGCGCCGTCTCCCGCGGCGGCGTCGACGTCGTCCTGCAGGACATGAACTTCTCGCCCGGCGCCACCAGCGGCGAGGAAGGGATCGCCCTCTTCCGCCGCCTGCGCCAGGCGGATCCGCGGCTCCCCGTCGTGCTGCTCACCGCGTGGACGTCGCTGGAGACGGCGGTGCAGCTCGTGAAGGAAGGAGCGACCGACTATCTCGCCAAGCCGTGGGACGACGAGAAGCTGGTGAGCACGGTCCGCGAGCTGCTGCAACTGCGCGCGCCGAAGCCGCAGCTGGCGCGCTCGCACAACCTCTGCGGCATCACGTACGAGAGCGCGGCCATGGGACGCGTGGTCTCGCTGGCGGTGCAGGTCGCGGCGTCGGACGTGCCGGTGCTCATCACCGGACCGAACGGGGCGGGGAAGGAGAAGATCGCCGAGATCGTGCACGCCAACTCGCGCCGCCGGCAGAAGCCGCTGGTGAAGGTGAACGCCGGCGCGATCCCGGAGACGCTCATCGAGAGTGAGCTCTTCGGCGCGGAGGCGGGCGCGTACACCGGCTCGAACCGCCTGCGCCTCGGCCGCTTCGAGGCGGCGCACGGCGGGACGCTCTTCCTCGACGAGATCGGCAACCTCTCGCTCTCCGGACAGATGAAGCTCCTGCGCGTGCTGCAGAGCGGCGAGCTCGAGCGCCTCGGCTCGAGCGAGACGCGCCGCGTCGACGTGCGCGTCCTCTGCGCCACGAACACGGATCTCCGCCAGGCCATCGCCCGCGGCGCCTTTCGTCAAGACCTTTACTTTCGGCTGAACGTGATCGAGCTCTCCGTGCCGCCCCTCGGCGAGCGCCGCGAGGACGTGCTGCCGCTCGCGCAGTCGTTCCTCCCGCCCGGCAAACGCCTCGGCGACGCCGCGCGCGAGGCGCTGCTCGCACACGACTGGCCGGGCAACGTGCGCGAGCTGCAGAACCGGATGCAGCGCGCCACGGCCTTGAGTGCGTCCGAGGTCATCACGCCGGAAGAGCTCGGGTTCGGTGCGGCGCGCGAGACGGGTGAAGTGCCGGTGGAGCGGGCGCAGATCGAGATGGCGCTGCTGAACGCGAACGGCAGCGTGTCGCGCGCGGCCGAGGCGCTGGGGGTGTCGCGGCAGGCGCTGTACCGGAGGATGGAGAAGCTCGGCATCGTCATCGAGCGGCGGCCGCGGTGAGCTTCCGCGCGCGCGTCCTGCTCGCACTCTTCCTGAACGCCGTCCTCGCACTCACCGTCGCCTTTCTCGCGCGGCGCGCGGGCCTGCCGGAGCTGGCCGCGTTCGCGGCGGGCCTCTTGGCGGCGATGCCCTTTCTGTTGTGGAGCGCGGGGCGCATCGTGCACGTCGTCGACTTTTCGCTGGTCTCGCTGGAAGACGGCCTGCGCGCGTTCCGCGACGGCGACTTCAGCATGCGCCTCGCGCCCTGCGGCGGACGGCGCCTGTCCGGCGTGAAGGAGCTGTACAACGGCGTGGCCGATGTCCTCCGCGCGCAGCGCAACGACGTCTATCAGAAGGAGCTGCTGCTCGACACGATCCTGCAGCGCACGCCGGTCGGAGTCGTGCTCGTGACGACGACGGATCGCATCGTCTACTCGAACAGTGCCGCGCGCGAGCTGTTCGCCTCCGGCGGACGCCTCGACGGCACCCGCTTCACCGACACGCTGCAGCAGGTCGCGGCGCCGATGCGCGAGGCGCTCGACGCACGCGCCGACACGATCGTGCACATCGGCGACGAGACCTTTCACGTGTCGCAGCGGATGTTCTCGCTGAACACGATCGAGCATCGCCTCGTGCTCGTGGAGCGCCTGACCGCGGAGCTGCGACGGCAGGAGATCGCGGTGTGGAAGAACGCGATCCGTGTCATCAACCATGAGCTGAACAACACCATCGCGCCGATCAGCTCGATGATCCACACGGCGCGCATCGCGCAGGAGCGTCCCGAGCACCGCCACCGCCTCGGCGAGATCTACGGCACGATCGAGGAGCGGCTGGCGTTCCTGCGCACGTTCCTCGAGTCGTACGCGCAGTTCGCGCGCCTCCCCGCGCCAAAGAAGGAACGGACGGCGTGGAAGGAGATCCTCGACGACGTGCGCGCGCTCTACGCGTTCCGCGTCGACGGCAACCCGAACGAGACGTCGATGATCGACCGCGCGCAGATGCAGCAGGTGCTGATCAACCTCTTGAAAAATGCCCACGAGTCGGGCAGCGACGTGTCGGAGATCGTCGTCAGCGTGCATCGCGCCGCGGAGGGGACGATCGTGCGCGTCCTCGACCGCGGCCACGGCATGCCCGACGCGGTGCTGCGCAACGCGCTCGTCCCGTTCTACACCACCAAGCCGTCCGGCTCGGGCCTCGGCCTCCCGCTCTGCAACGAGATCGTCGACGCACACCACGGACGCCTGCACGTGCAGGCGCGGGAGGGCGGGGGGACGGCAGTGACGTGCTGGGTGCCATAGCGAAGCGGACCGCCGGCGTCCGCGCCGGCTGCCCCGCAGGCGTCCCGCCTGCGGCCCGGTAGCGCCGGCGAGACGCCGCCGCGGCAGCCGGCGAGGACGCCGGCGCTCCGCAGCGGTATCCTCGTCGCATGGCAACAAGAAAACTCGGGCCCCTGTACATCGGACTGGGCGGCCATGTCGTGGCCATCGATCGCGCCACGGGCGCGGAGATCTGGCGCACCAAACTGCGCTCGTCGAGCTTCGTGACGATCGCGGTCGAGCCGGACGCGATCTACGCCGGCGCGAGCGGGGAGCTGTTCTGCGTCGATCCCGCCACGGGCGCGATCCGCTGGCGCAATCGTCTCAAAGGCCTCGGCCTGTCGGTGGTCGCCTTCGGCGCCGCGAGCTCCGTCTCCACCACCGCCGCTGCTGTTGCCGCGCAGACGGCCGCGATGGCTTCATCCACATGACGGTGATCGCCTGAAGCGCGCGTCTCGTGAGTGCACGTGCAACCTCAGCGCTGCCGGTCGCACCGGCCCGCCGGAGGCCTCCCGGTCGTTCCCGTCATGCAACGTCACGGGCACTCCGGCGCGCGTCCCGGCGTGCCGGAGAACGGGCGGATCAGCTGCTGCGGCTGGGCGCCGGTCCACCAGTTCCAGACCGCGTCGTGGTAGCTCGTGCCGGCCAGGCGCACGCGGAACGTGGCCTGGTTGTCCGTGAACGACTCATGGTCCGTGCACTGCGGCACGAAGAGGCCCGGGACCGCGCCGCGCGGCTCCTCGGGGATCGGCAGGTTGCGCAGCTCCTGCTCCACCGTGCGCGCGTAATCGGAAGGCGTGCCGAAGCCGGTCTCCACCCAGTCGCCGCCGATCGACTCGTCCTGCAGATCCTGGTGGATGAAGAACGGCGTGGCGAGGTGGTGGAAGGCGAGATGCTCGCCGTCGCTGCAGCGCCACTCGGTGCCGGGCGCATTCGCGCGGTGCCACTGCATGCACGACGTCTCCTCGCGCGAGCCGTAGAGGCCGATCTCCAGGGCGTCGTTCGACGACTTCGTGAACGTCTCGTACGAGCAGCCGCGCACAGGGTCCTTCGCGCAGTACGTGCTCGTCGCCCAGTTGCGGTTCTCGCCGAGGGTGCCGTAGACGGCGTCGATGAGACCGCGGATGTCGAGGGTGGGGTTCGTGGAGCGGAGCTTCGTCGCGACGCGGTCGAGGTTCGTGCGCACGCCGCCGCCGCCCGCGGAGCTGCCGGCGAAGAGCACCGCTGTCGCCGCGTCGAGATCGGGCCATGCCGAGGCTTCGGCGGAGACGTCGTGGCGTGCGGCGCGGCGGCGTTGCGCGGGACGCGCGTTGCGCAACGTGTCGAGCACCGCATCGACGATGCGCGAGCCCTTGAAATGGATGTCGAACTCGCGCGGCACGCCGTTCACCGTCGCCTGCAGCGTGCGCGTGGCCGTGCCGTTCCAGCCGTCGGAGCTGCAGTAGAAGATCAGCACGCGGTTCCACGTGCCGAAGCGGTTCTGCGGGTCGGGAGAGAGGAAGCCGTTGGCGCGGATCTGCGGCTTGGTCAGCGACGTGGTCATCTTGTCCATGCCGTAGTTCGTCTCGATGCTGCACCAGCGCTCCGCGCACGTCTGGCCGTCCACGCAGATGCCGCCGCCCTGGAGGAAGATGATCCACTTGTTGCGGTCTTCCGGCCGCGTCGCCGCGCCGTAGTAGAAGACCGCCGGCGTGCCGTCGTTGCAGACCGCGTCGGGGAACTGCGCGACGTCGACCGTGTGGCGCGTCAGCTCCACGCCCGCGCCGAGTCCGCCCGCCACGCCTTGCTGTCCGCAGGAGAGAATCTGCGGCAAGGTGTCCGCGGCGCGGACGATCGTGGCCATGAGCAGAGCTGTCGCAAACAGCGTGAATTTAAGCATGCGCGGATTCTAGCGCAGACGTCCAGCTCGCCTGCGCGTGGACACTCGCCGAAGGGAACGACGAAAGGCCTCCGGTCGTCTCTCTTCAGCGCCGGCCGCCGGCGGCAGGACTGAGCACGCCGATGGAGATCGACAGCGAGTCCTCGTACGCCCTGGCCACGTGCCACCAGCCGCGCGGGACGTACAGCCAGTCGCCCGGCACGAGCGTCGAGGCCACGGCCGGCGTCGTCTCGCGCTCGTAGTGCATGTCGCGCGGCATGCGCTCGATGTGCGGCTCGGGGTTGACCGTGTTGGCGCGGAGGAAATACTCCTTGCGGCCGAGGGTCTGGACGATGAAGACGTCCTCACAGTCGTAGTGCCAGCCGAAGCTGTGGAAGTCGCGCGGCGTGGCGTAGACCTGGATCGACACGTCCCCTTCGAATTCCGACTCCACGGAGTCGGCCAGCGCGCGCAGCGACGGATCGTGCTTCTCGCAGCGCCGCAGCACGAGCGAGTGGCCTTCGCGGAACATCGTCAGCGCCTCGGCGAACGTCGTCGGGCGATGGTCAACCAGTTGACCGTTGCGCACGACCAGCATGTCCGCCCCCGCCTCGACGAGGCGGCCCACCGTGTCCCACGTCAGCAGACGGATGGCGCGGCGCGCCGCGGCGGGACGTGCGAACGGCGCGCGCTGGAAGTGCCCGCGCAGGAACGCAGGGAGATCGTCGACCCAGGACGAAATCATGACGAAAGCCTACCGCGGAACGCCGGCGTCCCCGCCGGCGCTCCACTATCCGAACACGTCCCGCTTCAGGAACAGGCCGTAGGCGACGGTGAGTGCGGCCAGCGCCCAGACGCCGAGGAGTGCGATGCAGAAGGCCATCGACATCCCGTCGTATGGTGGCGCCTGCGCGCCCGTGTAGTAATCGGCCAGCGGCAGCGCGCTGACGAAGAGGTACTTGCCGGCGGTCCAGTCGGGACTGACGCGCGTCAGCAGCGTCCCGCCGATCAGCGAGGCGAGCATCGTCCCGATCGACGCGGCGGAGCTCTTGAAGATCACCGACAGCATCAGCGCGATCGAGGCCACGCACAGCAGCGCGTACCACTCCAGCCCGTACGCCAGCAGCGCGTCCTGCCAGAGCGGCAGCTGGCGGATGGAGTCGAAGCTCACGGTATCGCCGGCGACCTGGAAGCCGTTGAACGACGGCGCGTCCCAGCCGTGCGCGGGCAGCACGGGCGCCGTGACCGCGTACGCGAGCAGCGCGCCGATGAGCAGGGTCAGCGACGCGAACAGCCAGAGCGTGACCAGCTTCGAGGTGAGGATCTTCCATCGTCGCACCGGCCGGGTCAGCAAGAGCTTGTCGGTGCCCTCCGCGTTTTCCGCCGAGACGATGTCGCTGCCGAGGACCGCGACGAGGAGGGGGAGGAGCAGGAAGCCGGCGACGTTCGCGAACGTCCGCACCACCAGCGGCGCGGTCGGCTCCTCGGGGTTGATGCCGCGGTCGAGGTAGAACTGCAGGCGGCGCATCTCCGCGCGCATCGAGCGCGCCCACGTCTCGTTGATGCGGCCGCGGCGCAGGCGGTTCTCGTAGCGCGCGATGCGCTCCTGCAGGTCGGCGCGCCAGTTGGCGTTGCGCGTCTCGCGGAGTTGCCGGTACTGCGAGTACGAGACGATGCTCAGGATGGCCAGCAGGATGCCGACCACGATGGCGAAGCGGCGGCGGCGCAGCAGCTTGACGGTTTCGTTCTGGATGAGTGGGATCAGCATGTCGGTGTCGCTCGCCTCAATCGACCGTTTCTCCTCCGGTGGCTTCGAGGAACATCTCTTCCAGCGTCTGCACCCGCTGCCGCGCGTGGAAGACCGCGACGCCGTGCTGCGTCAGCGCGGCGATGATGGGCGGCGCGTCCGGCTCCTCGATCGGCGCGAGGACCACGTCCCCACTCACCGTGGCCTCCACGCCGCGCTCGCGGATGATCGCCGCGGCGCGCTCGGCGTCGTCGACGCGGAACTCCATCGCCCGCTGGCTGGAGATCAGCTCGCGCACGGGCCCCGTGCGCAGGATGCGTCCTTTGTGAATGATGGCCACGCGGTCGGCGGTGAGCTCGATCTCCGCGAGCAGGTGGCTGGAGACGAAGACCGCCATGCCGCGCTCCGCGGCGAGGTTGCGCAGCAGCTCGCGGATCTCGCGGATGCCGGCGGGATCGAGTCCGTTGGCCGGCTCGTCGAGGATCAGCACGCGCGGATCGCCGAGCATGGCCTGCGCGATGCCGAGGCGCTGGCGCATGCCCAGCGAGTACGTCCCCACGCGCTGGTCGAGCCGGTGCGCGAGATTCACCAGCGACGCCACGCGCTCGATCTCCGACGACGGCACGCGCAGCATGCGCGCGAAGTGCTCGAGGTTCTCGCGGCCGCTCATGAAGCGATAGAGGTCGGGGTTCTCGACGATGCAGCCGATGCAGCGCATCGCTTTCTCGAACTGTTTGCGGATGTCGAAGCCGCAGACGGAGACGCTGCCGTGCGTCGGCTTGATCAGGCCGACCAGCATGCGGATGGTGGTCGTCTTGCCGGCGCCGTTGGGGCCGAGGAAGCCGAACACTTCGCCGGGCTGCAGGTCGAAGGAGACGTCGTCGACGATGGTGCGGTCGCCGATGGTTTTGGTCAGGTTTGACGCGGAGAGAGCGGTCATCGAATTTGAAAATCGAAAATTGAAAATCGAGAATTGAAAAGCGAGGCGGCGGGATTTTCAATTGTCCATTTTCAATTTCCAATTCATACCATGCGCCGCTTCCTCTTCTGGTATCTCCCGATCTCCGCCGGCCTGCTGGCCGTAGGTGTTTTCGGATATGGCTTCGTTTCGTATCTGGCCGGTGAAAGAGGGGAGCCGGTCGACTTTCTGCCGCGCACGGCGACCGCGGCCGCGGCGCCGCAGACGCGCCAGCTCCTCACGCCCGTGATCCTCGGCGACTCGCTCGCGCGCGGCGCGGGCGACGAGCGCGGCCTCGGCATCTCCGGCCGCCTCGACGCGGAGCTGCGCCGCCGCGGCATCCGCGCGCGCCGCACCTACAACCTCGGCGTGAACGGCTCGCGCACGCGCGACCTGCTGCGCCAGCTCGAGTCGTCGAACGTGCAGCGCATCCTCGGCGAGTCGAACGCCATCATCATCTCCATCGGCGGCAACGACCTCTGGGGCGGCAATGACTGGCGCAACGTCGCGACGGGCGAGGCGGAGGCGCGGATGGGAGAGGTCCTCGGACGCATCGACCAGATCGTGACGCGCGTCCGTGCCGCGAACCCGCGCGCGCGGATCTTCTTCGTCGGCCTGTACAACCCCTTCGTGAGCTCGCCGGGTGGGAAGGAGCTGACGGCGCTCGTCAACCGCTGGAACGCGCGCCTGCTCGAAGAGTTCAGCGACGATCCGGACTTCACCGTCGTGGCGACCGCGGACCTGTTCTCGCACCGCGACCGCCTCGCGCTGGACCGCTTTCACCCCGGCGGCGAAGGATACGAGCTGATCGCCAAAAGGATCGCGGAAGGCGTCTAACCGAAACGGAGCGCCGGCGTCCCCGCCGGCTGCCGCGCAGGCGTCCCGCCTGCGCGCGCGGCGGCGGGACGCCGCCGCGGCAGCCGCCGGGACGGCGGCGCTCCGCATCACTACCGTACCGCGCGGCGTTTGGGTTTCGTGGGGAAGCTGGTCAGCTCGGCGCGCCAGGCGCCGCGGCCGTGCGTGAAGGCGTACACCGCGGGGCCGTACTCGCCTTGCGCGACGAGCACGGTCTCGGTGATGGCGTTGGCGAAGCCGGTGTTCTCGACGGACCAGGTGCGGCCGCGGTCGAGCGACACGAAGACGCCGAGGTCGGTGCCGAGGTAGAGGCGCTCGGGTCTCGTGGGATCGACGGCGAGAGAGTGCACGGGGACGTCGGGGAGTGACGATTCGAGCGGCGACCAGGTCACGCCGGCGTCGAGGGACGTCCAGAGGTGCGTGCCGCCGAAGCCGGCGTAGGTCGCGTAGACCGTGTTGGGATGGACCGGGTCGAACGCGATCGACGACAGGAAGCCTTCGCGCGGACGGGTGATCTGCCACTGCGTCGTGGCGTCGGCGGTCAGGGCGCGGTCGGTGCGGACGATCTCGCCGGTGGCAGTGCCGCCGATGACGACGTCGCTGTTGCCCGGCTGCACGGCCACCGCGGAAAGGAACGCGGAGAACGGCGTGCTGGCGGCGATCCACGCGCCGTCGGTGTCGCGCACGTGCCACATCACGCGGCCGCCGACCCAGAGCCGCTCGGTGCGGTTCGGGTCGAGCGTGAACGGCGTGATGAACGCGAACTCGCTGTCCTTGAGATGGTCGGGGCGGATGCGGCGGTAGAACAGGCCGCCGTTCGTGGAGCGGTAGAGATTTCCCCACTGATACTCGGCGTGGATGATCTTCGGATCGTTCGGGTCGATGGCCACGTAGCCGCCGTCGCCGCCGATGTTCGTCCACCAGCGATTCGGGCCGCGGCTGTGGATGCCCATCAGCGTGCCGTTGTCCTGCGAGCCGCCGATGAACGTCTTGCCGTCCGGCGAGACCGCGCCGTGGTAGAACTGCGACACGCCGTAGCCCTTGTTCATCGGGACGTAGACCATCGACGACGAGGTGTAGTTGCACGGAGCGCCGACGCCCCACGCCACGTCGGCGCGTGCGTCGTCGCTGCGGAAGACGCCGCCGTCGTTGGTGAAGTAGACCGTGCGGTTCGTGCTGCCGTCGTAGCTCGGATGAAAGACGATCGCGTGCTGGTCGGCGTGCAGCCAGGCGTCGGTCATGCCGTCGCCGGCCCACCAGTACGACGCCACGCCCCACGACTCGCCGCCGTCGTCGGAGCGGAACGCGTCCACGCCGCCGGTCCAGACGCGGTTCTCGTCGGCGGGATCGACCGCGATCGTGTTGCAGTACCAGCCCATCGTGATGCGTCCCTGCCCCGCGCCCCAGCAGCCGTACGCGGTGCTGAGGTTCTCGAGCATCAGCGCGGCGAAGCCGGGATCTCCGCGACGCAGGCGCGCGCTCCACGTGTCGCCGCCGTCGCTCGTGCGGAAGACGGCGTGCAGTCCCTGATCCTCGTTGCTCGCGGAGAGCGCGTAGACGACGCTCGGATTCGACGGCGCCACCGCCAGCGACGTGCGTCCCATGTTCGCCTCGGTGAAGACCGGCTGCCAGGCGCCGTTGCGCGCGCGGTAGATCGTCGACTGCTCGAACGTGCCGCAGCTCGCGAAGAGGTCGCGGCCTTTGGCGAGATCGAGACAGCCGCCCATCACGTCGGTGGCCAGGTCGCGGCTCCACGTCGCGCCGGCGTCGAGCGAGCGCCAGACGCCGGTGCGCGTGGCGGCGTAGAGCGCGTCCGCGGTGACGACGAGATCGTTGACGTAGTGAAAGTCGGCGTTGGCCGTGGAGGGGAGGCGCGTCCACGTCTCGCCGGCGTCGTGCGTGACGAAGATGCCGTCGCCGCGCAGCGAGAGTCCGGTGTTGCGCACGGCCTGGCGGAAGTACCCCTCGCCCGTGCCGGCGTACAGCGTGTTGCGATCGGTGGGATGCATCACCAGCGCGTTGACGGCGATGTTGGCGAGATCGTCGCCGACCGGGAACCAGTCGCCGCCCGCGTTGAGCGACTTCCAGATGCCGCCGGAGACGCCGCCCGTGTACATGACGCGCGGCTCGACCGGATCGATGACCAGCACGCGCGTGCGGCCGCCGATGTTGCCCGGCCCGAGGAACTTCCATTTGCCGAAGGGACGCGTCGCATCCTCGGCCGTGGAGTAGAGCTCCATCGACCGCATCGACTCGCGCGCCTCGGCGAGGCTGCGCACGGGATCATCGCTGCCCTGACGCTTCTGCGCGCGATACGCGGCCGCGGCGTCGGGAGCGTCGAAAGGCTCCAGTGGAGGAGAGGCAATCCTGCCTGTCGGGACTGTGGAGGACAGGCGGGATTGCCTGTCCTCCACTTGCGTTGTCGTGCAGGCGGTGAAGCACACGAGCACGAACGCGAGCTTACGAATCAACGAACCGCCCGACGCTTCCTCTGCGACTGGAAGTTCAGCTCCGCGCGCCACGCGCCGCGGCCGTGCGTGAACGCGTACACCGCCGGGCCGTTCACTCCCTGCGCCACCACCACCGTCTCGGTGACCGCGTTGGCGAAACCGGTGTTCTCGATGTTCCACGTCAGGCCGCGGTCGAGCGAGACGAAGACGCCGAGGTCGGTGCCGAGGTAGAGACGGTTCGGGCGCGTCGGATCGACGGCCAGCGAGTGCACGGGGATGTCCGGCAGCGTGGAGTCGCGCGGTGCCCAGGTCACGCCGCCGTCGTTCGACATCCAGATGTGCGTGCCGCCGAAGCCGGCGTACGTCGCGTAGACGGTGTTCGGCTCCGTCGGATCGAAGGCAATCCACGAGACGAAGCCCTGACGCGGCTGCGTGGTCTGCCACTGCGTCGCGACAGTGGCCGTCGTGGCGCTGGAGGTACGGACGATGTGACCCGCGGCGGTGCCGGCGAGGACGATGTTGCCGTCGGTCGGGTGCACGGCCACGGCCGAGACCAGCGCGGGGAGCAGCGGACTGGCGGCGAACCACTGCTGGCCGCGGTTCGGCGTGCGCCACATCTGCCGGCCGCCGAGCCAGAGGCGGCGTGTGTCGGTCAGGTCCATCGTGTACGGCGCGATGAAGAGAAACGGCTGGCCGGCGATGCCCGACGTGATGCGCTGGAACGAGAGGCCGCCGTTCGTGGAGCGGAACATGTTCGCCTGCTGGTACGAGGCGTACATCGTCTTCGGCTCCGTCGGATCGATGGCCACGTAGGCCCCGTCGCCGCCGACCACCAGCTCCCACTTGTTCGGGCCGTCGCCGATCGTGCCGAGGAGCGTGCCGTTGTCCTGCGCGCCGGCGATGAACGTGTTGCCGTCCGGCGACACGGCGCCGTGGTAGAACTGCGTCACGCCGTAACTGCTGTTCAGCGGCGCGAAGGCGACCTTCGAGTTCTGCGGGTCGCACATCGCGCGGTCGCCCTTGGCCACCTCGGCGTGCGGATCGTTGGTGTAGTAGATCCCGCCGTCGTTCGTGAAGTAGACGGTCTTGTTCGTCACGCCGTCGTACTGCGGATGGAAGACGATCGCGTGCTGGTCCGCGTGCAGGAACGCCTGGTGATCGCCCTGGTTGGCCCACCAGTACGAGGCGACGCCCCAGGACGCGCCGCCGTCGTCGGAGCGGAAGAGATCGACGCCGCCGGTCCAGACCTTGTTCGGGTCCTTCGGGTCGACCGCGATCACGTTGCAGTACCACCCCATGGTGATGTAAGCGGGAGCGCTGTTCGAGCAGGCGTCGGCGTACGCGGTGATGAGGTTGGTCAGCATCATCGACGCGTACGACGGATCGGTGTTGCGCACGCGCGCGGTCCACGAGCCGGCGTCGCCGTCGTCCGTGGAGCGGAAGACGCCGAGCATTCCCTGATACTTGATGCCCGGCTCGTTGCTGGCGGAAAGCGCATAGATGGTGGATGGATCGGACGGGGCGATGGCCAGCGTCGTGCGGCCCATGTTCGGCTCACTCAGCACCGCTTCCCACGCGGCGTCGCTCTCCGCGTTCTTCGCGCGATAGACCGTGGCCTGCTCGAAGGTGCCGCAGCTCGCGAAGAGATAGTCGCCGTTCGTGTCGCCGCGATAGGCGAATTCGAGGCAGCCGCCCATGACCGTCGTCGGCAGCACGCGGCTCCAGTTCGCGCCGGAGTCGGTCGAGCGCCACACACCCGTGCGCGTCGCCGCGTAGAGGCGCGACGGATCGTGTGTGCTGATGGCCAGGTCGTTCACGAAATGGAAGTCGGAAGTGTCGGTGGCGGGAAGGCGCGTCCACGTCTCGCCGGCGTCGTGCGTGACGAAGATGCCGTCGCCTCGCAGCGGGAGGGCGGTGCCGCGCTGGATCTCGCGGAAGTAGCCTTCGCCGGTGCCGGCGTAGAGCGTGTTGCGGTCGGTGGGATGCATGACCAGCGAGTTGATGGCGATGTTGGCCAGGTCGTCGCCGATCGGGAACCAGTCGCCGCCGGAGTTCAGCGACTTCCAGAGTCCGCCGGAGACGCCGCCGGTGTACATGATCCGCGGCACCACGGGATCGACGACCAGGACGCGCGTGCGCCCGCCGATGTTGCCGGGGCCGAGGAACTTCCACGTGCCGAGAGCGCGCGGCGTTTCGGCGAGGAGCATGTCCTCGGACGTGGAGTAGTGGCGCATGTTGCGCATCTGCTCGCGCGCTTCGGCGAGGCTGCGGAACGGATCATCGCTCCCCTGATGCTTCAGGGCGCGATAGGCTGCGGCTGCGCCGGGGTCGTCGAAGCGTTCCTCGACCCGCGTCGGCTTCGATGCGGTGCAGGCGGCGAGAAAGAGACACAGGACAACCAGGTTCAGGCGGCGCATGGGAAGTTATTCTACGTGACGGTCCGAGGAGGAAATTGATGCAGCTTGGTAAAGATTCCTGCGCGTGCGGACATCCCATCGACAACCATGACGGCGGACGCGGCGGCCCGTGCAACGTCTGCGCGTGCGCGGCGGGGGAGCCGCCGACGGCGTTTCAGGTCGGCGTCATCCACGCCATGCACGAGCTGACGGTGACGATGGTGCGGCTGGTGAAGGAGATTCAGGCCGCGCGCGGCGGGGGGCAAACGTAGGTGGAGCGCCGCCGTCCCGGCGGCTGGCGTGGCGGCGTCCCGCGCCGCCACTGGGGCGGGCGGCGGGGACGCCGCCCGGCCAGCCGGCGAGGACGCCGGCGCTCCACTGTGGTTTTTACGGCTTCACGAACGCGTTCGCCTCGATCGTCGGGTTGATCTCCACGTTCGACACCTTCATGTCGCCCGCCGGCTCGCCGCCGCGGGTCATCTTCGCGGCAGTGGCCATCTGCACGGGGCCGAACTGCTTCCACTCGGTGTACTCGGTGGTCGTCTCGCCGCGCGAGCTGCTGCGGATCGTGCGGAGGATGCGGCCCGTGGCGGGGTCGACGACCCAGCGCACGGCCGCGCCGTCGGCGTTGATCGTCAGGTCGCCGCCGGTCGCGTGGAACGTGTACTTCGGGTTGTTCACGTTGCGGAGAATGTTCAGCACCTCGGCCTTCAGCTCGCCGAGGGCCTCATCGCGCTGCGACGACGGGAGATCCTGCGTTCCCATCGGCGTGATCACGAACGCCGCGTCGGGCGACAGCACGCTGGTCATCTTTCCCATCGCCATCGTGTTTTCCTGGCGCAGCGCGTCGGGGTAGCGCACCAGCGTCACGGTGTCCATGCTCATCGGACCCTGCGGCGTGACGATGTTGCGCGCCGACGTCACGCGCACGGCGTTGATGCCGTTCAGCGCCGCGGGCCCGCCGACGAACTCCTGCACCTTGCGGATCAGCGCCATCCCCTCGGCATTGCTGCCGGCGGGACGCGGCGCCGCGGAGGCGCTGCCGCCGCTGCTGCTCGTCTGGGCCGGCGGGATGGTGATGTCGATCGGCGTGACCGTGCCGAGGGTCGAGAGCGGCTTCTCGAACTTGGCCTGGTTGCCGACCACGAGGATGGAGAGGTTGTCCGGCTGGACGTACTTGCGCGCCACGCGCTGCACGTCGGCGGCCGTCACCTTCTCGATGAGCGCCGGGTACTTCGTGAAGTAGTCGGGCGGGAAGCCGTAGAACTCGAGGAGCACGCGCTGCTGCAGCGCCTTCTCCTTCGTGTCCATGGTGAAGACGTACGCGTTGAGGATCGACTCCTTGGCCAGCGACAGCTCGGTGTCGGTGATCGGGTCGCTGACCAGGCGGCGCACTTCGCCGCGCAGCGCGTCGATCGCCTCGAGCGTGGTCTCGCTCTTCGTGGCCATCTGCACGCGGAACAGGCCGGGGTAATCCCACGGCGCGCCGACGCTGCCGCCGACGCCGTACGTGAGGCCGCGCTGCGAGCGGAGCGCCTGCATCAGGCGGCCGGAGAAGCCGCCGCTGAAGACCTCGTTCATCACCTGCAGCGCCGGGTAGTCGGGATTGTTGCGCTCCGTGCCGGCGTGCACCATGGCGATGTTCGCCTGCGTGACGTCGTCCTTCGAGACGAAGTAGACGCCCGGCTTCGCCGCGGTGATGGCGGGATCCGGCTTGGCCACCTGCGGGCCGCGCGGCCACGACTCGAAGGCCTGGCGCAGACGGCGCTCCATGGCCGCGGAGTCGAAGTCGCCGATGAACGAGATGATGATGTTGTTCGGGTGGACGGTGCGCTTGTGGAAGTCGAGCAGGTCCTGCCGCGTGATCGAGGCGATGGTCGCGTACTCCGACTGCCGCGCGTACGGCGAAGTCGGGCCGTAGCCGAGGCGCGTCGACTCGCGGGAGAGGATGCCCCCCGGCTCGTCGTTGCGGCGCGAGATGCCGGTGTTGGCCTGCGTCTTCGCCAGGTCGATCTTCTCCTGGCGGAAGGCGGGGTTGCGCAGCAGGTCGAGCCAGATCGGGAAGACGGCGTCGAGGTCCTGCTTGAGCACGTTCAGCGAGACGTTGGTGGAGTCGGTGTCGGCGCCGGTCTCGACGAACGCCGCGCGCGCCTCGAGGAACTGATCGAGCTCGTCGCCGGATTGCTTCGTCGTGCCGCCGGTGCGCCAGGCCTGGCCGTAGATGCCGGCCATGCCGGCCTTCTCCGCCGGGACGTCACGCACGCCGCCGCGGATCGTGGCGCGGCCGCGGACGAGCGGCAGCTCCTTGTCTTCCTGGAGGAAGATGACCATGCCGTTGCCGAGCTGGATGCGCTTCGGCTGCGGCATCGAGAACGACCGCAGCGGGGGAGCCTTGATCTCGCGGTAGTCCTTCACCTGAGCGAAGGCCGTGGCCGCGACGAAAAGGGATGCGAGCAGAGTAGCGGTCTTCTTCATTTCGCACCTCCACGCGGTGCGTTTTCGAGGCGGGCGATGGTGCGGTTGTTGTCGGTGAAGGTCGAATTGGCGACGCGCTTCACGTCGGCGGCGGTGACCTTGTCGATGCGCTCGACGTCGCGGAAGAGCTCACGCCAGTCGCCGAACATCGACTGATACGACGCGAGCTGCAGCGCCAGGCCGGAGTTGCCGGAGAGCTGGCGGATCAGCCCCGCCTTCACGCGCGTCTTCACCGACGCCAGCTCCTCCGCGGAGATGTCCTCGGTCTTGATGCGCTCGATCTCCGCGCGGATCCCGGCCGACAGCTCGTCGGTCGTGTGGCCAGGCGTCGGGATCGCGTAGAAGGTGAAGAGGTTCGGATACTTCTCGCCGGGGAAGCCGTTGAAGCCGGCCGCGGCGGCGGCGATCTTCTTGTCGCGCACGAGCGACTTGTAGAGGCGCGACGTGCGGCCGCTGGAGAGCAGCATCGAGATCACGTCGTACACCGCGCTGTCGGGGTGCGTGCTGGCGGGGCGGTGATACCCCTCCATGTAGATCGGCTGCGCGGTCTCACGCAGCGTGATCATGCGCTCGCCGATCTGCGGCGGCTCCACGGTGCGCAGCGCGGGCGGCGCGGGCGACTTCGGCAGACGGCCGAAGTAGCGCTCGATGACCGGCCACGCCTCGGCGGCGTTCACGTCGCCGACCACGGCGATGACCATGTTCGCCGGCACGTAGTACTTCTTGAAGAACTCCTCGGCGTCCGTCGCGGAGAAGCTCTGCAGGTCGCTCGGCCAGCCGACGGTGGGGAAGCCGTACGGGTGGGCCATGAAGGCCGCGCCGAGGAACTGCTCGAAGAGACGGCCGAAGGGGCTCGACTCGGTGCGCATGCGACGCTCTTCGAAGACGACGTCGCGCTCCTTGTAGAACTGCCGGAAGACCGGCTTGCGGAAGCGCTCGGACTCCAGATACGCCCACAACTCGAAGCGGTTCGAGGGGAGCGAGAAGAAGTAGCCGGTCTGGTCCGACGAGGTGAAGGCGTTCATGCCGACGCCGCCGGCGCGGTCGACGACCGTGCTGAACTCGTCCAGCGCGACGTACTTGTCGGCCTCGGCGATGGCGTCTTTCCACGCCTTCTCGAGATTGGCCACCTGGGCGGCGTCCTGCTTCACGGCGCCGCGGGCCTGCTGGTACGCGGCGTACGTCTCTTCGACGCGGCGCAGCGCGGCCTCTTCGGCCTTCCAGTCCTTCGAGCCGATCTGGTCCGAGCCCTTGAAGGCCATGTGCTCGAACATGTGCGCGAGGCCGGTGATCCCCGGCACTTCCTGCGCGGAGCCGGTGTTGACCATGGTGGCGTACGAGAAGACGGGCGCGTCCCGTCGCTCCAGGATGATCACCGTCAGGCCGTTGTCGAGCACCCGCAGTTGCGTGCGCTTTTCGAACGAGGCGAGATCCTGCGCCGTGGCGGTCGACGCTACGAGAAGCAGTAGCGCGACGAGCATCGACGAACTACGAACTCTCATCAGTTCCTCCTCATGTTGTATTTGATTGCTACGGCAGAATTGCGCGATTGCGCCGCGCACATTCTATGCGCGACACTAACCCCCATGGTCAGCAGCGCTGCAAAAACCGTGGACGAATACCTGGCTCAACTGCCCGACGACCGCAGGGAGACCATCGCCGAGCTGCGGAAGCTGATCCGGAAGCACCTTCCGAAGGGATACGTGGAGGCCATCAGCTACGGGATGCTGTCGTACGAGATCCCGCTGGAAAAATATCCCGGCACCTACAACGGGCAGCCGCTCAGCTACGTCGCGCTCGCCGCGCAGAAGAACTACTACGCCCTCTACCTGATCACGCCGTACATGGATCCGGCGCTGGGGGCGGAACTGAAGGAAGCGTTCGCGAAGGCGGGGAAGAAGATGGACATGGGCAAGTCGTGCCTCCGCTTCAAGAAGCTCGACGACCTGCCGCTGCCGGCGATCGGAAAGGTCATCGCCGCCACGCCGCCGGCCGAGTTCATCGCCATGCACGAGGCGGTGCACGGAACGAAGAAATCCGCCAAGAAGTCGAAGAGGAAGTGATCTTCGACGTCGCCATCGTCGGCGCGGGGGCGAGCGGCACACTCACCGCCGTCCAGTACGCCCGCACCGGCGCGGGCCGCGGCGCGCTGATCGAGGCGGGCGCCCGCGCCGCGCGCGGTCTCGCGTACGGGACGCCGTACGGCGCGCATCTGCTGAACGTCCCGGCCGCGCGCATGAGCGCGCTGCCCGACGATCCGTCGCATTTCGAGCGCTGGCTGCACGAGCGCGGCGTCGACGCGACCTTCGCGCCGCGCGCGCTGTACGGCGACTACCTCGCGGAACTGCTGGAGGAGACGGACATCACGCGCATCGGCGGCACCGCGGTGGGGATGATGCGTTCCGGCGATCACTGGCTGATCTCGCTGCACGACGATCGCACGATCGCCGCGCGCAACGTCGTCCTCGCGCTCGGCAACCTGCCGCCGTACGATCCGCTGCCGCTCGCCTCGCCGCCGGCGGAGTACGTGCGCGATCCGTGGGCGCGCGGCGCGGCGATCGGCCTCGACGCCGAGGCGCCGGTGCTGCTCATCGGCACGGGACTGACCGCGCTCGACGTGGCCATCGCGCTCCGGCATCACGGCCACCGCGGGCGCATCACCGCCGTCTCGCGTCACGGACGCGTGCCGCAGCGGCACGCGCCGTACACGGCTCGGCCGCTGTCTGTCGTGCCTGACGATTTCGCCACGCCGCGCGGCGCGTTGCGCTGGGTTCGTCGCGAGATCGTGCATCACGACTGGCGCGCCGTGATCGACTCGCTGCGCCCGCACACCGCCGCGATCTGGCAACGCTGGACGCTCGCGCAGCGCGCATCGTTCCTTCGCCACGCACGCAATCTGTGGGACGTGCACCGCCACCGCGCCGCACCCGAGGTGCCGATCGAGCTCGAAGCGGTGCGCGGGCGCATTCTGTCGCTGTCGCCCGGCATCGAGGTGCACACGGACCGCGGCACCTACCACGCCGCCCGCGTCTTCAACTGCACAGGCCCGGCGTGCGACTACGCACGCGTCGACCTCCCGCTCGTCGTACAACTCCGCCGCGACGGATTCCTCACTCCCGACCCGCTCCGCCTCGGCGTCGAGACGGCGGACGACGGACGGCTGCTGTCCGCTTCCGGCGAGCCGGTGCCCGGCCTCTACACCCTCGGCCCGCTCCGCCGCCCGGCCCTGTGGGAGTCGACCGCCATTCCCGAGATCCGCGCCCAGGCCGCGGCGCTCGCGCAAAGCCTCGGCTGACCATGGAGACGACGAAGGGCCTCCGGCGGGCCGGCGCGGCCGGCAGCGCTGGTTGGCGTAGCCGGGCCGCACGGTGATCGCCTGAACGGCGCGTCTCGCGATCGCACGTGCCTGAATGAGCGCTGCCGGTCGCACCGGCCCGCCGGAGGCCCCCTGGTCGTTCCCTCGTGTCGGGCTTAGAATGTCGCGCGGCGGTGGTCCACGCCGAACCTCGGTGGCTTTCCCCCAGCGAAGGCCTTCGTCGAGGCAAAGGGGGGCGTACTCCCGGATCGGTATGACGAACCTTCGTGCGCGGCGGCGCTGCTGGGGAGCTCCTGCTCGCGTGTGGAACGAAGGAGACCGTGATGCCGAAACAGAAGGACCTCAAGCGCGCCGTCCGGACGCGCATGCAGAAGACCGGCGAGTCGTACACGACCGCCCGCCTCCACCTCGTCAAAAAGCTCGAGCCCAACTACGCCGAACTGGCCGGCATGAGCGAAGACGCTGTCCACGCCAAGACCGGCCGCACCTGGCGCGAATGGGTGGCTCTCCTCGACGCCGCAAAATGCGCCGAGAAGCCGCACCGCGAGATCGCGCAATACGTCGCCTCCCTCGGCACCCCCGACTGGTGGTCGCAGACCGTCACCGTCGGCTACGAGCGCATCCGCGGCCTGCGCGCCATCGGCCAGCGCCGCGGCGGCGGCTACGAAGCCGGCAAGAGCCGCACGTTCGCCGTCCCCGTGAGCACGCTCTACAAAGCGTTCTCCACCGCGCGTCTCCGCGCGCGGTGGCTGCCCGACGAAGTCGAAGTGCGCAGTTCCAGCGCGAACAAACGCATGCGCGTGCGCATGGCCGACGACACCGTCGTCGAGATCACCTTCACGGAGAAGACGCCGGAGAAGAGCTCCGTTGCCATCACGCACACCAGACTGCCCGACCGCGCCGCGGTGGACGCGAAGAAGGCGTGGTGGGGGGAGCGCTTCGACGCGCTCGCGCAAATGCTGCGCACGTAACTCACGCCGGCACGTTGCCCGGCGGGAAACCAAAACTCATCCGGACGGCGGAGTACTCGGGGTCGACTCCGCCGTCCTTGGTACGAATGGTCAGCGGCGGCTCGACGAACGGGCGGTACGTCGCGGGGATGTCGCCCGCGCGCGTGGCGGCGAAGAGGGTGATGAGTGGCGGCTCGCCTTCCTTGAACACCACGTCGCGGCGGCGGACGAGCGCCAGCTTCGCGTCCTCCAACGCATCGAACACGCGCTCGATCTGGATCGTCGGAAAGACGAACGCGAACACGCCGCCGGCTGCGAGAATCCGGGAAGCCGCCAGCGCGTAGTCGGCCACCGAGCCGCGCACCTCGATCCGCGCCGGCACCGCCTGCTCGAACGCCGACGGCGACGCCGTTCCCTCGGGCCAGTAGGGCGGCGAGCCGGTCACGAGATCGAACGACGATTCGGGGAGCAGCGCATCGCGCAGATCGCCGTGATGCAGCGTGAAGCGCGACTCCAGCCCGTTGTAGCGCACGCTCTTCCGCGCCAGCCGCAGCGAGATCTCCTGCGCCTCGACGGTCTCGAACGATGCCCCGGGCAATCGCCACGCGGAGATCAGCGCCACGCTGCCGATGCCCGAGCCGAGGTCCGCGGCGCGGGCCACGCGCGGCGCGTGGGACGTGCCGTACCACGCGGTGAGGACGTCATCCGTCGAGTAGCGATGTCCCTTCGCATATTGAAAGATGCGGTACCAGCCGCAGAGGTAGTCGAGCGTCTCACCGTCTTCGACGTCCACGCCGCCGGGAGGCACGGGACCGGGGCGGCGCCAGCCGCGGTAAAACTCGTCCATTCGCGTAGAGTATCGTCGCCATGGCCTCGTCGAAACTCGTCTGGACCTCCGACCCTGAGGAAGCGAAGCGCCTCCGCGACTCGGGCAAGCTCGACGCGCGCAGCGACGCGCCGCCGGAGAAGCAGACCATCCGCGTGGCCGTCGACCGCAAACGCCGCGCGGGGAAGACCGTCACCGTCGCCTCCGGCTTCCAGCACACCCCCGACGCCCTGGCCGCCCTCGCGCAACGCCTCAAGAAAAAGTGCGGCTCCGGCGGCACCGCCAAAGACGACGAGATCGAGCTCCAGGGCGACCACGTGGCGAAGGTGGCGGCGGAGCTTCAGACCGCTGGATACCGTGTGAAAGCGCCGGGGCGATAGAGAATTCGCCGTCCGTGTCACACCTACGTGCATGAGAACCGACATCGCACTGAACGGCAGCAGCAGCCCGACAGCGAACTATATCGGCTGGACTCCGCGTCCGGCCACGATCCGGCTCCTCGAGTCTGCCGGTGTCCCGGGCCCGGTACGCGTGACGCTGCGCAACCAGCGCACGAACGCCGGCGGGCAGCTCCTGTTCTCTAGGCAGCCGAACGCCATCGGTACCGACACACTGCAACTCGACCTCCCGACCAACGGAACACCGGTGCGTTTCTTCGTCGGCGGGAAATTCCTCAGTCCCAGCTCCGCGGATAAGGACGCGGTCATCGCCGTGACGACCGGCGCGAACAACGCGCCGCTCGGCACGCTGCCACTGATGGTCCGCGTGCGCAAAGACGCGATGAAGCTGTCGGCGGCGGAGCGCACCCGGTTCATCGAGGCGATGTCAATTCTGAACAACCGCGGCGCCGGGCGGTTCAACCAGTTCCGCGACATGCACCGTCAGGAGACGCTGGAGGAGGCACACGGCGCCGACGGCTTTCTGCCGTGGCACCGCGCATACCTGCTCGATCTTGAGCGCGAGTTGCAGAACGTCGACGCCAGCGTGACCCTACCGTACTGGCGCTTCGACCGCCCTGCGCGCGACGTCTTCACGCGCGATTTCCTGGGCGAGAGCAACGCCGCCGGGGTCGTGCAGTTCGCGTCGACGAACAAGCTCCAGTTCTGGAGGACCGACAACGGGACCGGCGTCCTGCGCCGGCTACTCTTCTCGCCGGCGGCCAGCGCGCGCGGCGACCTCGGTCCAGTACGCACCGAGGCCTCGACGATGAACGATCTCGGCACCGATTACGGCGGATTCATTCGCATGGAAGGGCAGCCCCATGCGGCTGCCCATCGAAGCTTCGCCGAATTTCTCAGCAACGCCGACACCGCTCCGCGCGACCCGCTGTTCTTTCTGCTGCACTGCAACGTCGACCGGCTGTGGGCGCGATGGCAGTGGCTGAAGCGCCGCTTCGACCCGGCGGTGCCGGGCTCGTTCCGCGGATCGCCGCGACCGGGTCACCGCCTGAACGACACCATGTGGCCGTGGAACAACGACCGCAATCCACCGCGTCCGAATACCGCGCCGGGCGGCACGATCGCGCCTTCACCGGTAACGGCCGCCCCGTCGCCGTCGCCCGCCGTACGCGAGATGATCGACTATCAGGGCAAAACGAATGCGGCGGGCTGGCTCGGTTTCGACTACGACGACGTGCCGTTCGAACCGTAAGGAGAGGACATGGACATCCAGGAATACCGGCGCCAGGTGGAAGAAGAGCTCGAGCGAGAGGCGGCGTCCGCGTCGCTGGAGTCCGTCGGCAGCGATGCGGATCCGGTCTCGACCGCGGCCGACCCCTCGGCGAGCGGCGAGCGGCGCATTCGGGCCATTCGCGAGCTTGCCGGGTCGGCGCGTGAGAACAGAGCGGAGATCGAGATCCTCCTGCGACTGCTGCGCAGCGACTCCGAGCCACCGGCGGTACGTCTGGCTGCCCTCGGCGCACTGGGGCAACTGCAGTTCACGTCGCCGCTGTTCAACGAGATGCGGCCCGAGTTCATCGACACTCTGCGGAGCGCCGTCGATGCCTCCGACGAGGAGGTGCGCACACGCGTGCTCGAGACGCTCGCGCAACACAAGGACGAATACGCGCAGCGCCGCCTGCTGGCCGGCTTGCGCGGTGAGGAGCCGCCGCTCGTGCCGGAGCAGAAGGCCATTCAGTTCCTCGGATATGACATCCACGCCGAGCACTACCCGCTCCTTCGGGAGATCGTCGAGCGCAGCGACTCACCCGGTGTCAGACGGGAGGCGGTGCGGCTGCTGTCTTCCGATCCGACCGCCGTCGAGATCCTCGGCCGCGTTTTTCAGGACAGGACGGAGCATCACGAAGTCCGCCGCGCCGCGGCCGGCGCGCTGGCCACGCTCGCTCCGCAGGACCTCGAGGGACGCGCCAAAGAAGTCGCGCTCGACCCCGGCGAAGCGCCTGCTCTGCGAGCCACGTCGCTCACCGCGCTCGAGCACTTCGGCAACCCGGCCGCGCTCGAGGCGGATCAAGAATTCCTCGAGCGTCTGGACGCCGGCGCGGCTCGCACGGCCATCACCGAAGAATCCATGGATCTCGGGAGCGGCCCCGCCGCGACGGAGCTGGATCAGGCCATCAGCAGGTTTAAGGGGCGGTTCGGGCGGAAATGACCGCGCTGCCGATCGGAACCGGCACCGCGGAGGATGCATTCGCGGAATGGGTGCGCTCGGCCGCGACCGGCGACGAACTGGTGGCACTGCTCGCCGAGGAGCACCCGCTCTACGCCGGCCGGTCGACGAATGAGACGACGCGGATGCGCGGATGGATGCTCGCGCAATTCGAGCGCATCGGCCTGCCTGACGCCGCACTGCCGTTCGTGCTCGAAGAGCTGGAGAGCGGGCGCGATCCATTCCTCGTCGCCGCGGCGGCGACAGCCATGCGCGGCGGAGACATCGGCGCGATGCGCTCCTTCGCTCCATTCCTCCGGCAGGCGGTCCGCAACATGCGCTTCCTCGATGGCAGCGTGACCTTCGAGGTCTACAAGCCACGCTGGCCCATCTCCCACACCACGACCGCGGCGAAGGAGCTGCGTGCCACGCTGGCGTGGCTCGGCCAGCCGGAGGAGGGCGCCGCGGGTTGCTGCGAAGTCGAGATCCCGCCGGTGCCGCGTACGTTGCCGGCCGATACGGACGCGATCGAGCTCGAGGATCAGGATGGGCGGCGGCTGCCGTTTCGCGATTTCTTCCGCGGCAAGCCGGCGGTGGTCGCGTTCTTCTACACGCGCTGCGACAACCCGAACAAGTGCTCGCTGACGATCACCAGGCTCGCGCAACTGCAGGAGCGGCTCTCAGGTGTGCGTCTCGCCGCGATCACGTACGACCCGCTCTATGACCTGCCGCAGCGTATGCGCTCGTTCGGCGAGAGCCGGGGCATCCATTTCGGCGAGGACGTACGTTTCTTTCGCACCGTCCGTGGTTTCGACCAGCTCCGCGCGCACTTCGCGCTCGGCGTGAACTTCAACGGTGCGATCGTGAACCGTCACCGCATCGAACTGGCGGTCATGGACGCCCGCGGCCGCGTGGTCTCCTCGTTCGCGCGCCTGCAGTGGGAGCCGGAGGCGATCGTGCGTACGGTGCAGCGCGTCCGCGCTCTGCGGCTCGTGAGGCCGGTCTTCGCGCCGCTGCTGCTGGCCATTCTGCCGAAGTGCCCGCTCTGCCTCACCGCGTATCTCGGCGCGGCGGGCGTCAGCGTGATGCAGTCGATGCCGTACCTGCGCGGCCTTCTGTTTCTCTTCGTGGCGATGCATTGGGTGGCGGTGTTCCGCCGCCGCCGCTGGCTCGCGGTCGCGCTGTCCACCGCCGGCGCCGCGGCGCTGTTCTCGCCGCTGCCGGTCGCCGGCGCCGTGTTGATCGCCGTCAGCTCGCTGCTGACCGCGTACTCTCGCCCTCATTCTTACTTCGGCAGGTAGGGATTTCCCGCACTACGGGCACTCCTTCGGTGGAGCCCTCGTGCGATGTGTCTCAACGCCAGGTCCCGCCCTCCTCCGCGTCGTGGTCTGCCGCGCGACGAACGACTATCCAGCCATCACAGAGGATCGTTATGGAGAATGTGAACCGAAACCACTCGAATCAGAGGCTTGATCCGGTGGCCGGCACGTTCGCGCCCGACGCCGACGTCGGTACGACCTCGCTCTGGGGGTTCCTCGGACCCGCCCGGGACGACATGTACCGGCTCTACACCGACGGGAGCTTCACCAGGTTCTACGAGATCCCGCAGCGCGCCATCGTCTGGGTCGAGACATCCGACTCCGACGACGACGCCGTCACCCCGGCCCGGGTCGACGTCGCCAGCGGCACTCCGCTCGACGTCATCGACACGTCGGCCGCGGCCGGCTGGCTCGGCGGCGCCATCACCACGGGGTATCTCCAGAACCAGGATGCGAGCAGCGTGACGGCCGCCGCGGCCTGTACGAATCAGGGTGGACCGCAGATGCAGGCAGCAGCCCCGCTCTGCATCACCCTCTACACGGCCAGTCCCACCTGGTGCCGCGACGGCGGCGGTGGCGGCGATGCGAAGAAGAAGGACGGCGGCGCCGAGTGCGTCCAGGTCCTGTACACCGAGGTCTGCACCCTGCAGGCGAAACGCGGGGAGGGAGACCAGGCGTGCTTCGAGATTCTCGCCACGCGCCACTGCACCTTCGCCGGCGACAACCTTCTCGACACCGCCGTCTGCACGCTCGACTGCGGCGGCGCCGGCGTGCAATGCGTCGACGTGGCCCAGACCACCGTCTGCACCATTCCCAACGTGCAGGGCGGCGGCGTGGACTGCATCGGCGTCATGGCCACCGTGGCCTGCACGTTCAACCAGCAGGCGCAACAGCCGAACGTGCCGCCGGCCACTCCCTGCTTCCTCGTCCTCGGCACCCAGTACTGCACGGGACCCGGTCCCGCCGGCGGCGAGCTCGACGAGCCGGGATGCCACGTGCGCTATCTCACGCTCACCTGCACGCAGCGCAACAAGATCCCGCACGACGACGCCGCCGGCTGCGGCAACGCCGGACAGACGGCGCTCTGCACCATCGCGCCGGATGAAGGCGAAGCCAAAGGCTGCGCGCAGGTCCTGCGCACCGTGGCCTGCACGTTCCTGCCGGATCCCGGCACGCCGCCGAAGTGCATCCAGATCGCGCACACCGCGGTCTGCACGTTCGGCGCGCCGCAGAACTGCGGTCACGTGCTCGCCACCGCGATCTGCACGCTCAAGCCCGATCCGTGGCCGTGCGGCGTGGTGCTGACCACGTTCCATTGCACCATCGCGGGCGGAGGCGACGACTGTGCGCAGCAGCGCACGACCATCATCTGCACGCTCCCGCGCGGCGAAGCGGCATGCCCGATCATCCTCGGCACCACGCGCTGTACCGCGCCCGCGAATCCGGCGGGCTGCGAGCAGTTCGCCTGGACGGCCGGCTGCACGCAGCAGCGTGAGCTGCTCGCGGCGGGCGCAATCCCCGGCTGCACCATCATCACGACCACGTTCGTCAACTGCACGCAGGGTCCACCCGAGGCGTGCCGTTACGTGCTCTGGACGCAGGCCTGCACGGGAGGCGGCGATCAGACGATCGTCTGTCCGACGGTGCTCACCGCGCGGCCGACGGCCTGTGGGCCGGGCGGGGGAGGTGGCGGTGGCGGCGGTGCGGTCGAGGAAGCAGTACCGCGCGGCGGAGAGCTCTGCCTGACGGTGCTGACGGCGAATCCGACCGACTGCGGCGGCGGTGGCGGGTGCATCCCGCGCCGCACGGCCGTTCCGACCATCTGCGATCAGCCGATCTGCCTGACGGTGGTGACGGCCAATCCGACCGATTGCGGCGGAGGCGGTGGGTGCAGACCCATCCGCACCGCGCGGCCGTCGATCTGCGAGCCGATCTGCCTCACGGTCGTCACGGCCAATCCGACGGACTGCGGAGGAGGCGGCGGCTGCCGTCCCATTCGCACCTCGCGACCGACACTCTGCGGCGACATCTGCCTCACGGTCGTCACGGCCAATCCGACGGACTGCGGAGGAGGCGGCGGGTGCCGTCCCATTCGCACTTCGCGACCGACACTCTGCGGCGACATCTGCCTGACGGTCGTCACAGCCAATCCGACCGATTGCGCAGGTGGGGGCGGCGGGTGCAAACCGCGCCGCACGGCGGTGCCGACGATCTGCGACCAGCCGATCTGCCTGACGGTGGTGACGGCGGTTCCCACGGATTGCGGCCGCTTCGCCGAAGGAGTGGCCGGTGCCGGCGGCGGTGAAGTCTGCCTGACGGTGGTCACGGCGAATCCGACCGATTGCGGCGGGTGCAAACCGCGCCGCACGGCCGTGCCGACGATCTGCGATCAGCCGCTCTGCCTCACGGTGGTGACGGCGGTTCCCACGGATTGCGGCGGCTTCGCCGAAGGAGTGGCGGGGGCCGGCGGCGGTGAAATCTGCCTGACGGTAGTCACGGCGAATCCGACCGATTGCGGCGGGTGCAAACCGCGCCGCACGGCCGTGCCGACGATCTGCGATCAGCCGATCTGCCTGACGGTGGTGACGGCCAATCCGACGGATTGCGGTGGCGGTCCGGTGGCCGAAGCCGTGCCGGGCGGCGGCGACATCTGCCTGACGGTCGTGACGGCCAATCCGACCGACTGCGGCGGACCGTGCGGCTTCGTGCCGACCGTGCCTCCGACGCAATGCGATCCGTGCCGTCCCATCCGCACCATGCGGCCGACGCTCTGCGGTCCGGGTGGCGGGTTGTGCAAGCCCATTCGCACCGCTCGTCCCACGAACTGCGGTCCGCGGCCGTGCGTTACCCGTTTCACCGCGAATCCGACCGACTGCGGCGGATCGTGCGGCATCGTGCCGACCATTCCTCCGACGCATTGCGAACCGGGTCCGTGCCTGGCCGTCGTCACCGCGAATCCGACCGGCTGCGGCGGACCGTGCGGCATCGTGCCGACCATTCCTCCGACGCTTTGCGAGCCGGGTCCGTGCCTGACCTTCGTCACCGCGAATCCGACCGACTGCGGCGGACCGTGCCGCTTCCCGCCGACCGTCGCTCCGACGCATTGCGGCCGCGAAGCGCTCGGCGGTGCAGCAGCCGCGTGCAAACCGTTCCAGACGGCGCGCCCGACGAACTGCGATGTGCAGTGCCTCACGGTGGTCACGGCGTGTCCGACCTGGTGTCCCGACACCGGCGGCGGCACGGAGGCGTTTGCAGCAGCAGCGTGCAAGCCGTTCCAGACGGCGCGTCCGACGAACTGTGATGTGCAATGCCTCACGGTGATGACGGCGTGCCCGACGTGGTGTCCCGATACTGGCGGAGGGACGGTCGCTGCAGCAGCAGCGTGCAAGCCGATCCAGACCGCGGTGCCGACGAACTGCGAAATGCAGTGCATTACGAGGCACACGGCGTGTCCGACCTGGTGTCCCGACACGGGCGGTGGCGCCGCCGCGTTCGCAGCGGCAGCGTGCAAGCCGATCCAGACGGCAGTCCCGACCAACTGCGAGGTGCAGTGCATCACGCGTCACACGGCGTGCCCGACGTGGTGTCCCGACACCGGCGGCGGCACCGAAGCGTTTGCGGCAGCAGCGTGCAAACCGTTCCAGACGGCACGCCCGACGAACTGTGATGTGCAGTGCCTCACGGTGATGACGGCGTGTCCGACGTGGTGTCCCGACACTGGCGGCGGGACGGTGGCCGCTGGAGCAGCAGCAGCGTGCAAACCGATCCAGACGGCGCGTCCCACGAACTGTGATGTGCAGTGCATCACGGTGATGACGGCGTGTCCGACGTGGTGTCCCGACACGGGCGGCGGGACGGTGGCCGCTGCAACAGCAGCAGCGTGCAAGCCGGTCCTGACGGCGCGCCCGACGAACTGTGATGTGCAGTGCCTCACGGTGATGACGGCGTGTCCGACGTGGTGTCCCGACA
>DASUSL010000249.1:0-6921 GCA_036375135.1 Thermoanaerobaculia bacterium
GCGCGACTGCCTTTCCTTCGGCATCGACGACGCGTCCGCGGATCACCGGCGCGGCGGTGAGCTCGATGCTCGTCGTGGCCTGCTTCGCGCTGGTGAGGTCGACGAGGAACGGCTCGCGCCCTTCCTCGTACATCCGGCTCATGTGCGGCGCGCGCACGCGCAGCCGCTCGTCGTGCACGACCGCGTAACGCGCGGCAAGCAGCCCGGTCGCTTCGAATTCTCCCCTGGCATTCGCGTAAACACGCACCGGCGCGATCGGCTCATCCGCGAGCGCCTGCAGGATCACCGGCGCGTGCGCCAGCGGCTTCCCATTCAGCGTGACCACACCGCGAATGCGGAACGCCGGCGTCCCACCGGCTGCCGAGGCGGCGTCCCGCGCCGCCACCCTGGGCGGGGGAACATCCAACTGAATCGTCACCGGATCACTCGAAAACACGAGCGCCGTAACCCCCTCGCTCGCGATCTCGACGACCCCGTCCGGCAACCCGCGAAACACAAACCCGCCATCGTCGCCCGTGACCCCGCGCGCGACCACGTTCCCCGCCACCGCGGCCGTCACGGCAACGCCGGGCACCGCGTCCTCGCGATACACGAACCCCGTGACATCCAGCGCACGCGCCGAGGTGGCCAAAAGCAGCAGGAGGAGCAACCGTGTCATCGTGAATCGCAACCGCACGCGGCCGCCGGAATATGTCCAACTCGTGGACCGCCGGCGTCCTCGCCGGCTGTCGGCGCGGGCGTCTCGCCCGCGCCAGGGTGGCGCCGAGACGCCGCCACGGCAGCCGGCGGGACGCCGGCGCTCCTTTACGCGCGCAGCGTTACGCGGTCTCCGAAGCGCGCCGTCACCGCGGCCATCATCGCCTCCGTGGCGGCGTTGATCGTCTCGCCGGTGAGGGCTTCGTCGGAGAGGTACTCGAGCTCGAACGTGATCGCGCGGGCGTCGGGCAATTCGAACAGGTCGACCACGCGGATCTCGCGGAGGAACTCCGGCGCGGCGGATTCGAGGGCGCCGCGGACGTCGTCCGCGGTGATGCCGCTGGGGATCGCGTACGCCACATTGCGCACGACCGGCTGGCGCACGGGCGGCTCGGTGTAGACGCGCGGGTGCGGCGGCGCGAGGAGCGCGTCGGCTTCGAGCTCGAGGTAGACGGGGCGCTGGCGCTTGATGTCGAAGCGCTGCACGAGCGTCGGATGCAGCTCGCCGAGGATGCCGACGATGCGGTCGCGGAGAAAGATGCCGGCGCGGCGGCCGGGGTGGAAGAACTGCGCGAGGCGGTGCTTGTCGGCCAGGCCGAGGCGGAGGTCGACGCGCAGGTCGAGCCGGATCTGCTCGACGATCCCCTTCAGATAGATCGCGTCCGCGGCGCGTCCCTTGTCGCCCCAGAACGGGCCGCGGTCGCGGCCGTTCGCGAGCGCCCAGAGGATCGCGCGCTCGCTGAGGTCGGGGAGGTAGACCCGCGCCCACTCGAAGATCTTGAGGTTGGTCGTCTTCAGGTTGACGTTCGTCGCCAGCGCGTCGAGCGCCTGCGCCACCGTGTTGTTGCGCATGAGCGAGTAGTTGCGCTCGATCGAGTTCTGCATCTCGACGTGCGCCCAGAGCGGGTCGCTCTCGGCGATGCCGAGCTTCTCGCGCAGGCCGCGGCCGTAGAAGCTGTCGGTGAAGATCTCGTAGAAGCCTTCCGCGACCAGGATCTCGTTCACGCGCTCGGCGACGTGCTCCTGATGCGACGGCAGCGCCCCCATCTCCACGCGCGGCAGCGTGATGGCCGTGGCGTTGTAGCCGACGGACTTGAGCACTTCCTCCGCCAGGTCCGCTTCAAAGTGCACGTCCCAGAGGCGGTGCGGCGGGATCTGGACGGTCAACGTGTTGACCTTCGGCTCGACGGTGAAGCCGTAGCGCGTCAGCCGCTCGGCCATCTCCATCGCCTCCATCCGCGGCGCGGAGATGAAGCGCGCCGTCTTGGCCACGTCGACTTCGATCCTGCGCAGCGGATCTTTCCAGTCGCCCGCGGTGTACGCGTTGCCGATGCGGTAGCCGCAGTGCGTCTCCAGCAGGTGCGCCACGCGTGCGGCGCCGATGAGTGGCGCCGTCGGATCGCCGCCGCGCATGAAGCGCGCCGCGGCGTCGGTGTTCTGGTCGAGCTTCCGCGAGGCGACCCGCACCGCCACCGGGTCGAAGCAGGCCGACTCGAGGAGGATGCGCGTGGTCTTGTCCGTGATGCCCGACTCCACACAGCCGATCACGCCGGCGATGCCGAGGATCTTCTCGTCGTCCGCGATGACCAGCGTCCCTTCCGGGATCTCCACCGCCTCGGCCGTGAAGAGCATCCACGCCTTCTCACCCTTGCGCGACGTGCGAATGGTGATCGGACCGGCGATCGCGTCGGCGTCGAAGGCATGCGTCGGCTGGCCGACGTCGAAGTTGGTGAGGTTGGACGCGTCGACGGGCGCGTTGATGGAGTGCACGTCCGCCGCGATCAGCGGCGCCAGCACCTCGGATGGCAGCACGCCCTCCGCGTCGCCGCGGAAGAGCTCCGTCACGGTGTAGACCAGGCACAGCGGCGACTCGATGCGCACGCGCGTCTCGTCCGCGGGAACGACGTTCAGCTTCGACAGCTTCGGGTAGCGCAGCGCGCCGCCGGTGCGGCCGCGCACCTCGCGCGCCACGCCTTCGTACGAGTAGTGATCGCCGCGGTTCGCCAGCAGCTCGCAGTTGACGACCGTGCCGAGGGAGGTCGTGTCGAGGGTCTTCACCTCGATGCCCACTTCGTCGAGCAGCTCGCGCGCCTCGTGCGCGGCGGCGGGGAGGTCGGTATAGCGGCGGAGGTGCTCGAGGAGGAACTTCATCGCGCACCCCCGGACAGCGGACCGCCGGCGGCCCCGCCGGCTGCCCGGGCGGCGTCCCGCCGCCCGCGCGCGATGGCGGCGAGGACGCCGCCACGGCAGCCGCCGGGACGGCGGCGGTCCGCAATGGAGAGCGTCTTCACATCCCACCCCGGTGCATCATCTTGTGCACGCGCAGATCCTGTTCGTACATCGGCTTCAGCGTCGTCAGCCCTGCCGCCTGCGAGGCGATGCGCGTCGAGCCGATGCCGAAGGCGATGCCGCTGACTTTGGTGTGGTCGTAGCCGAACTCGATGAAGACCTTGGGATGGATCATCCCCGAGCCGAGGATGGTGATCCAGCCGGCGCCGCGGCACGTCGGACAGCGCGGGTCTCGCGCGCGGCAGACCGTGCACTCCATGTCCATGCCCACCGACGGCTCGGTGTACGGGTAGTACTTCGGCTTGAAGCGGAACGCGTACTCCTCGCCGTAGATCGAGCGCGCGACCTCGAGCAGCGTTCCCTTGAGGTCGCCGTAGGTGAGTCCTTCCTCGACCCAGATTCCTTCGAACTGGTGGAACATCGCCAGGTGCGTGGCGTCGACCGCTTCGTTGCGATAGACGCGGCCCGCGGCGACGACCTTGATCGGCAGCGGCGGCTTCCTCTCCAGCACGCGCGCCTGCACGGTGGTCGTGTGCGAGCGCAGGAGCATGTTGTTCGGGAGCCAGAACGTGTCCTGCATGTCGCGCGCGGGATGGTTCTCCGGGATGTTGAGCGCGTCGAAGTTGTAGTACGGCGTCTCGATGTCCGGCCCTTCCTCGAGCGTGAAGCCGAGGCGGCGCATGACGTTCATGGCCTTGGTGTGGACCTGCGTCAGCGGATGGACGGCGCCGCGCTGCTGCGCGATGCCGGGCATGGTCAGGTCCTGCCACTCGGCGGCGATCTGCTTCTCCACCGCCGCCGCGGCGATGCGCGCGGACGCTTCGTCGAGCTCGCGCTCGATCGTGGCTGCCGCATCATTGATCTCTTTCGCGAACCTCGGCCGCTCCTCGGCACTCATCGACCCGAGCGACTTCAGCGCGGTTTTGACGTAGCTCTTCTTGCCGAGGTACGCGGTGCGGACTTCGTTCAACGCCTCGGGCGTGCTCGCCGCGGCCAGGGCGTTTCGGAAGGATTGGAGCGTTTCTTCGGTGGACATGGTGTCAGAGTCTCAAAGTGTCAAAGTCTCAAAGTCTCAGAGGAGCTTACGTCTCGCGGGTCTCGTGCTCCTCTGAGACTCTGAGACTCTGAGACTCTGAGACTTCCTCGTCCGTGGCCGGTTTCATCAGCGGGAACCACACCACGTCGCGCAGGTTCGGGGCGTCGGTCAGCAGCGCCACGAAGCGGTCGATGCCCATGCCCCAGCCGGAGATCGGCGGCATGCCGAACTCCATGGCCGTCAGGTAGTCCTCGTCGAGCGGCATGGCCTCGTCGTCGCCGCCAGTGCGCAGCGCGGCCTGCTCCTCGAAGCGCTGGCGCTGGTCGAGCGGGTCGACGAGCTCGGAGTAGGCGTTGATCACTTCCCACGTGTCGACCACGAGCTGGAAGCGGTCCACCGCGTCGGGGTTCGCATCGTTGCGGCGCGCGAGCGGGGAGAGGTCGACCGGATGTCCGACGATGAACGTCGGCTGGACGAGCGTCGGCCGCGCGGTGCGCTTGTAGAGCTGGTCGATGAGCGAGCCGCGGCCGGCGTCGGGATTGTCGAGCTCCACCTTCGCCGCGAAGATCGCCGTGCGCAGCGACGCGGCGTCCTTGTACTGATCGATGTCGATGCCGCTGTGCTCGAGAATCAGCTCGCTCAGGCGGCGCCGCGGCCACGGCTGCGCGAAGTCGATCGTCCGTCCGCCGCGCTCGATCTGCAGCGTGCCGATCGACTCCTGGATCGCATGCCGGATCAACTCCTCGGTGAACGACATGCAGTCCTCGTAGTTCCAGTACGACGCGTAGAACTCCAGCATCGTGAATTCCTGGAGGTGCGACGCGGCCAGCCCTTCGTTGCGGAAGCAGCGCGCGAACTCGTACACGCGGTCGTAGCCGCCGACGACGAGGCGCTTGAGGTACGTCTCCGGCGCGATGCGCAGGACCACTTCCATGTCCAGCGCGTTGTGATGCGAGAAGAACGGCCGCGCCAGTGCGCCCGACTGCTGCGTGTTGAGGATCGGCGTCTCGACTTCGACGAAGCCGTTGCGGTTGAGGTACTCGCGGATGGCCTGCGTGGCCTTCGTGCGGATGCGGAAGCGCTCGCGCGTCTCCTCGTTCGAGACGAGGTCGAGGTAGCGCTTGCGCCAGTTCGTCTCGATGTCCTTGACGCCCTGGTACTTGTTCGGCGGCGGCTGGAGGGTCTTGCCGAGGAAGACCCACTCGCGGACGCGGATGGTCAGCTCGCCTTTGTCGGTGTGGTACATCTCGCCGTCGACGCCGATGAAGTCCCAGCGGTCGACCGACTTCGAGAAGAGCTCGTATTTTTTCTTCGAGACCTCGGGATCGGCATCGAGCGCGTCGCGCACGAGGGCGATCTGAATGTGCCCGTCGAAGTCTTCGAGCGTGGCGAAGGTCAGCTTGCCGAACTTGCGGAGCTGTCCCACGCGGCCGGCCGCGCGCACGGGCGTGCCGTCGGGGAGGGACATGATCTCGCGCAGCGTGTGCGTCCGCGCGAAGCGGTCCGGATGGACCTGAATCCCCTCCTTTTCCAGGAGGTGGCGCTTCTCGATGCGTACGTCACGAAGGGACTGTTCGGCCATGGCGCGCGGAGGATACCAAACGCGCGGAGCGCCGGCGTCCTCGCCGGCTGCCGCGGCGGCGTCTCGCCGCCGCCGCAGGCGGGACGCCTGCGGGGCAGCCGCCGGGACGGCGGCGCTCCTCTCGCTCACACCCGCGCCACGAGCTCGGGCAGCGATCCCACTTCGAACGGTTTCCGCAGCACGCCCGCCACGCTCTCCTTCTCGATGAACTGCAGCGACTCGTCGGTCGCGGCGGTCATGATGAACGTGCGTTTCAGCAGGTCGGCGCGGCGCAGGATCAGATGGCGCAGCACGTCGAAGCCGCTGAGGTGGGGGAGCATGAGGTCGAGGAGGATGCAGTCGTAGTTCGCCGTCTCGATGCGCTGGATGGCCGACTCGCCATCCGCGGCCACCGTCACCGCATACGACGACAGCGCCGACTCGATGCGATCCGTGATCATCGGCTCGTCCTCGACGAGCAGCACTCGTTTCGCGCCCGCCGCCGGCGTCTCCTCGGCGGGCGCGGACTGCGGCGCGCGGCCGCGCGTGACGACGAAGCGCGTCACGGCGCCGATCAGTTTGTCGCGCGTGAGCGGCTTGCAGATCCAGCCGTCGGCATCGGACGCTTCGAAGAGGCGGCGCACGTGCGCCTCGTCGAGCGCGGAGACGAGCACGATCGGCACGTTGCCGCGCGAGCGGATCAGCGCGCCGAGGCGATGGCCGGGGATCTGCGGCAGCTCGATGTCGACGAGCGCGAGATCGGGCGTGACCGAGGAGAGCACCGACGCCAGCTCCGACAGCGAGCCCGCGGTGACGGTCGAGAAGCCCTCGGCCCCGCACAGCCGCGCCGCCTGCGCGCGGAAGCCCACGTTGTCGTCCACGATCAGCACGGTGAGCATGGGACGCTATAGTGCCGCGAAATGAACGTCGACGCCATCCGCTCGCACTTTCCCGCCCTGCAGCGCATCTACAACGACCACCCGGTCGCGTACTTCGACGCGCCCGGCGGGACGCAGGTGCCGCGCGCCGTGGCCGAGGCGATGACGGACTATCTCTTCCACCACAACGCCAACACGCACTGGGCGTATCCGACGAGCCAGGAGACGGACGCCATCATCTCCAGCGCGCGTCTGGCCATGGCGGATCTGCTGAACGCGCGCGCGGACGAGATCGCGTTCGGCCACAACATGACCACGCTCACGTTCCACCTCGGCCGCGCCCTCGGGCGCATGTGGGGCGAGGGCGACGAGATCATCACCACCGAGCTCGATCACCACGCCAACATCGCGCCGTGGGAGGCGCTGGCCGTCGATCGCGGCGTGACGGTCCGCAGCGCGGC
>DASUSL010000250.1:0-7146 GCA_036375135.1 Thermoanaerobaculia bacterium
CCGCGTCCGCGCGCGCCTGCGCAAGAATCCCGCGCTGATCATCTCCCTCAGGCGCATGGTCGACGCCACACCGTTCTGGCGCGCGGCGGAGGCATGAGGCGCTCGCGGGTGCGTGCTACTGTTTCTGCGGGTGAGCAAACACCAGAAAGTTCTGAACTCCATCCTCAGTGGCAGAAGCGACGCGAATGTCCGGTTCGATGATTTGCGAGCGCTTCTGACGGCACTCGGATTTCAGGAGCGGACTCGTGGCAGCCATCACATATTCGTCCGCTCCGGCGTGGAAGAGCAGATCAACCTGCAGCGCGACGGAGCGAATGCGAAGCCGTATCAGGTGAAACAGGTTCGCGCGGTAATCCTGCGCTATCGTCTCGAGGAAGGCTAACGTGGAAAACAGATACGAGATCATCATCTTCTGGAGTGACGAGGACGGCAGCTTCGTGGCCGACGTTCCGGAGCTTCCCGGCTGCATGGCGCACGGGGCATCGCACGCCGAGGCGCTGGCAAACGCCGAGGAGACGGTCCAGCTATGGGTCGAAACCGCGGAAAGTCTCGGCCGCGCCGTTCCCCAACCCAAAGGCAGACGGCTCCTGTACGCGTGACGAGCAGGATGTCCGACGTCTCCTTCACCATCAACCCCCGCGACACCGGCTTTTACCGGCTCGATCTCGCGCAGCTCTTCGGCAACGACCGGCCGGTGATTCTCGAGATCGGGTCGGGGAAGGGGCGGTTCCTGATCAACACGGCCATGGAGCGGCCGGACGTCAACCTGATCGGCGTCGAGAAATCGCTGCATTACCACCGCGTCATCTTCGAGCGCATCGCCAAGCGGCACCTCACGAACATCCGCCTCATCAACCACGACGCCTTTCTCGTCGTGCGCGACATGATCCCCGACGCGTCGCTGGCGGAGATCCACGTCTACTTTCCCGACCCGTGGCCGCGCAAGAAGGAGCAGAAGCGCCGCATCATCCGTCCCGAGGTGTTGAAGGAGTTCCGGCGCGTGCTCGTCGACGGAGGGTGGGGGATCTACGTCACCGATCATCGGGAGTACTTCGAGGCGGCGGCGCCGCGGATCGAGGCTGAATTCCGCTCCGAGCGGCGCGTGCCGGGTCCCGACGATCCGCCGCGCACGAACTACGAGGCCAAGTATCGCGCCGAGGGGAGACCGATTTACGAGGTGAGGTTCTGGAAGTAGTCGGTCATAATCGAGGGCCGTGCGAATCCTCGGTATCGACCCCGGCTCCATCTCCACCGGTTTCGGCGTCATCGACTCGGAGCGGGGACGGCTCGTGCTCGTGGAACAGGGGTCGATCAACACGCCGCGCGGCGCGGAGCTGTCCGAGCGGCTCGAGCTCATTCACGGCGGACTGCTGGCCGTCATCGCGCGCACGCAGCCGATGGCCGTGGCGGTGGAGACGCCGTTTGCCGGACAGAACGTCAAGAGCCTGATCCAGCTCGCGCACGCGCGCGGCGTGGCGTTGCTCGCGGCGCGCTCGGCGTCGCTGAGTGTCTTCGAGTACGCGCCGACCTCGGTCAAGAGCGCGGTGGTCGGCTACGGCCGCGCGGAGAAGGAACAGGTCGCGAAGATGGTGCGCATGCTGCTGCCGGGATGCGCGTCGCTGAAGATGTCGGCCGACGCGTCCGACGCTCTGGCGATCGCCATCTGTCACGCGCACACGGCGGCGACGACGGCGCGGTTGAAGCTACGAGCATGAGCGCCTCGCTGCCCCAGGAAGAAGCACTCGAGAACGAATGCCGCACGCCGCCGCCGGAAAAGCGGAGCGGGCTGGCGCGCACGTTCAGCGCGCTGCACTACCGCGACTTCCGCCTGCTCTGGTTCGGCGCCTTCACCTCCACCACCGGCACGTGGATGCAGACCGTCGCGCAGGGGTGGGTCGTGCTGCACATGACCAAGTCCGCCTTCCTCCTCGGCGTGGACGGCTTCCTGTCGACCGGCCCGATGCTGATCTTCTCGCTCTTCGGCGGCGTGGTCGCGGACCGCATCGACCGCCGCAAGATCATGCTCTTCTCGCAGTACATGCAGATGAGCTTCGCCTTCATCCTGGCGTGGCTGATCTGGACCGGCACGGTCCAGGTGTGGCACATCCTGCTGCTGTCGTTCCTCACCGGCAGCGCGCAGTCGTTCAGCGGACCGTCGTACATCTCGCTGCTGCCGCTGCTGGTCAAGCGCGAGGACATGCCGAACGCGATCGCCATGAACTCGATGCAGTTCAACCTCGCGCGCGTGATCGGGCCGACGCTGGCCGGACTGGCGCTGGCGGCGTGGGGCGCGGCGGTCTGCTTCGCCGTGAACGGGCTGTCGTTCCTGGCGGTGATCCTCTCGCTGCTGTTGATCCGCACGCCGCAGGTCGCGCGCACCGAGGAGCGCAGCGGGATCATGGACGAGATGCGGGCCGGCTTCCGCTTCGTCAAGCAGCGGCCGAAGCTGATGGTGCTGACGTTCCTCGCCTTCGCCGGCACGTTCCTCGGCATGCCGATCATCACGCTGATGCCGTTCTACACGACGAAGATTTTCGGCCTGGAGGCGAAGGGCTACGCGTGGATGATGACCACGTACGGACTCGGCTCCGTGGCCGGCGCGTTGCTGGTCGCGGCGACGGCGCACCGGGCGCGCAAGGGAAAGCTCGCGCTCGAGCTGCAGCTCGCGTTCGCGTGCCTGCTGGTCGGCTTCGCGTTCGCGCGCTCGCTGGTCCTCGCACACATCGTCGCCTTTCTCGCGGGCGCGTGCATCGTCGGCGTGATCGCGCTGTACAGCTCTCTCGTGCAGCTCACGACCAGCGACGAGATGCGCGGCCGCGTGATGTCGATCTTCATGCTCGCCTTCCGCGGCGGCATGCCCCTCGGCAGCCTGATCGCCGGCTACGTCGCGCAGCGCTGGTCGATCACGATCGCCCTGGCGGTCAACGGGACCCTCCTGGCGATGGTCGCGTTGTGGTTCGTGGTGCGAGGGACGAAGCTGGACGAAACGGCGGCGTGAGGTTCCGACGAAGGCAGCATCTACGAGCACGGTCTGAATCATCATTCCCGTGATGGACCAGCCAATGCCAGACATCGTTCGCGACGCGAACGTGGACGTGCGGGAACTGCGGGGGATGCTCTATCGCTCCCGGCGACGTCCGGTGAGCGTCGAGGCGATGAATGCCGCGATCCTTCGGGAACACGCGGGGAAGCGTCCGCGCCGAAACAAACGTGCGCGTCCGCGATGAAGCGGCGTTCGTACGGCGCTGATCTCGAAGCTACACTGGCGTCGATGATCGACCTGCCGTCCGCCGTCGCCACCGTCGCGGAGGAGCGTCCCGGAGTGCACGCCGTGTATCTCTTCGGCAGCTTCGCCGAGGGGCGCGAGCATCGCGAGAGCGACGTGGACCTCGGCTTCCTGCTGGATCGCGCGGTCTATCCGACGGAAAAGGACCGCTTCGAGTTTCGCGTGGTCGTGGGCTCGCGACTGATCGAACTGCTGCGCCGCGACGCGGACGTCGTCGTGCTCAATGACGCTCCTCCCGAGCTCGGGCGCGCCATCGTGACGAAGGGAAAGCGGCTGTACTGCGCGGACGCCGAGGCCGATCATGCCTACGTGCGCGACATCCAGTTGCTGGCGGCGGACCTCGAGCCGTTCCTGCGCCGGATGCGGCAGATCAAGCTGGCGGCGGGGACGTGACGACTCTTGCGGGCCGGTCCGGCCGGCAGCGCTGACGACGCGCGTGCTGTCGCGAGACGCGTCCTGCAGGCGACAGGCGTGCAGCCTGGCTTGGCCAACCAGCGCTGCCGGCCGCGCCGGCCCGCCGGAGGCCTCACGTCGTTCGTATAGAATCCGCCGCCACGGCGCACCTTGTGCATTTGCGCCGCACGGACGACATGGCAAAAGCAAAGAAAGAAAGCAGTTCCGCGGTCGCTGATCCGGCGTGTGCGCCGGAGTGGAGCGATCTGCTGCGGCAGATGATCTTCATCCGCCGCTTCGAGGAAGCCACCGAGCGCGAGTTCCGCAAGGGCAAGATCGGCGGCTACCTGCACGTCTACATCGGCCAGGAGGCGGTTGCCTCCGGCATCGTCAGCGCGCTGCAGCCCGACGACATCGTCTTCTGCGGCTATCGCGATCACGCCCAGGCGCTCGCCCTCGGCAGCGATCCCGGCAAAGTCATGGCCGAGCTCTTCGGCAAGGGCGCCGGCATCTCGCGCGGCAAGGGCGGCTCGATGCATCTCTTCGACGCCGAGCACGGCCTGTACGGCGGCTACGGCATCGTCGGCGGACATCTCACCCTCGCCGCGGGCGCCGCGTACGCGCTGCGCTACCAGGGCACCGACCGCATCGCCGTCTGCTACTTCGGCGACGGCGCGATGAACATCGGCTCGTTCCACGAGGCGCTGAACATGGCCGGCCTCTGGGGCCATCAGGGGATGTGCCCGATCATCTTCATCATCGAGAACAACGGCTACGCGATGGGCACCTCGGTCGAGCGCCACTCCGCGCTCACCGACCTCTCGGCGCGCGTGCGGGCGTACGACATCCCCACGGAGAAAGTCGACGGACAGGACATCTTCGCCGTGCGCGGCGTCGCCGACCGCGTCGTGCGGCAGGTGCGCGAGACCGGCAAGCCCTACTGCATCGAGGCGGTCACGTACCGCTTCTCCGGCCACGGCGCGGCGGACCTGCTGCAGCCGTACCGCGCGAAGGAAGAAGTCGAGAAGCACCGCCAGCGCGATCCCATCACCATCCTCCGCAACCGGCTGTCCGAGGTGTGCGGCCTGAGCGACGAAGACGTGAAGGCCATGGACGACTGGGCCACCGCGGAGGCGGCCAAGGCAGTGAAGTTCGCCGAGGAGGCGCCGCTGGCCGAGCCGCACGAGTTGTTCGAAGACGTGGTGGCGGAGCACGGTCCGCGCCCGGTACGAGAGAGCGAACATGAGTGAGAAGTCTTACCGCGACGCGATCCGCGACGCGATGATGGAAGAGATGGACCGCGACCCGAACGTCCTCATCATGGGTGAGGACATCGGCGTCTACGAGGGCACGTTCCGCATCACCGCGGGCATGCTGAAGAAATACGGACCGAAGCGCGTCATCGACACGCCGATCGCCGAGGCCGGAATGGCCGGCACCGCGGTGGGGATGGCCATGCTCGGCCTCCGTCCGATCGTGGAGATGATGACGATGAACTTCGCCATCGTCGCCGCCGATCAGATCCTCAACCACGCCGCCAAGGTGCGCTACTTCTCGGGCGGACAGGTCGACGTGCCGATGGTCATCCGCGGGCCGCAGGGGGCGGGCGTACAGCTCTCCGCGCAGCACTCGCAGTCGTTCGAGTCGTTCTACGCGCATTTCCCCGGCATCCACGTCGTCGCGCCGGGCACGCCCGCCGACGCGAAGGGGATGCTCAAGACGGCGATCCGCGGCAAGGATCCGGTGATCTTCCTCGAGAGCGCCGCGCTCTACGGCATGAAGGGCGAAGTGCCCGACGATCCCGACTTCACCGTGCCGTTCGGCAAGTCGCGCGTGGCGCGCGAGGGGAAGGACGTCACCATCGTCTCGTACAGCCGCATGATGCAGCTCTCGCTCGCCGTGGCGGAGAAGCTGGCCAAAGACGAAGGCGTCGAGTGCGAGGTCATCGACCTGCGCACGCTGCGGCCGCTGGACATGGAGCCGGTGTACGCGTCGGTGGCGAAGACGCATCGCGCGGTGGTGGTGCAGGAGCAGTGGAAGCCGTTCGGCGCGGCGGCGGAGATCGCGGCCAGCATCACCGAGGCCTGCTTCGACGAGCTCGACGCGCCGGTGTTCCGCGTGACGGGCGAGGACGTGCCGATGCCGTACGCGCGCAATCTCGAATTACTCGCCACGCCGCACGAGGAGCACATCGTGCGCGGCGTGAAGAAGGTGATGTACGAATCCTAGTGCTGAGTGCCGAGTGCTGAGTGCTGAGACCCGCCCGGGCGGTGCGCTCTCTTCCTCAGCACTCAGCACGCAGCACTCAGCACTGGAGATCTATGGCTGAGATCATCATGCCCAAAGCGGGCGACGCGATGACCGAGGGGAAGGTCGTCCGCTGGTACAAGCAGCCCGGCGACGCGGTGAAGCGCGGCGAGCCGGTCGCGGAGATCGAGACCGACAAGGTGAACCTCGATCTCGAAGCCGAAAGCGACGGCACCCTCGGCGCCCACCAGGCGAAGGAAGGCGACATGGTCCCGGTCGGCGGCGTGCTCGTGCACGTGCTGGCCGAGGGGGAGAAGGACCAGGCCGCGGCGCCCGCTGCTGCGCCGAAAGAAGAGGAAAGAGAAAAGAGGAAAGAGGAAGAGTCGCCCGAGCCGCAGCAGCGGCGCTCGACGGACAGGAAGGAGAGCTACAAGCACTCCACCGGCGAGTATCAGGAGACCATCGAGCAACGCGGACCGCGGCGCGACAAGAGCGGGCCGGAGGCGGCGGAGCCGTCCACTCCCGCGGAGTCCTCGGGCGATCGCAGACGCTCGTCGCCGCTGGCGCGGAAGATGGCCGCGGAGATGGGCGTCAGCCTCGACGATGTGCAGGGGAGCGGGCCGAAAGGGCGCATCGTTGCGGCGGATGTGAAGAACGTAGGACGGGCTTCAGCCCGTCCCGCGGAGGCGCGCGCAACCGCCGCCCCGCCCGAGGGTCGGGCTGAAGCCCAACCTACGTCTGCACCTTCGCTGGAGACGAAGATCATTCCGTTGACTGCCATGCGGCGGACGATTGCCAAGCGTCTCGCGGAGTCGACGGGGCCGATTCCTCATTTCTATCTGACCGCGGATTTTGATGTGACGAACCTCGTCTCCATCCGCCAGCAGATGGTGGAGATGACGGGATCCAAAGTCAGCCTGAACGACTTCATCATCCGCGCGATCGCGCTCGCGCTGCGGCACCATCCGAACGTCAACGCGTCGTGGGGCGAGGACGCCATCACGCAGCACGGCGAGGTGCACGTCGGCGTTGCGGTCGCAACGCAGGACGGACTGATCACGCCCGTCATCCGCAACGCCGATCAGAAGGCGGTGAGTGACATTGCGTCCGAGGTGCGGGCGCTCGCGGACAAGGCCAAGAACCGCAAGCTCAAGCCGGACGAGTACCAGGGCTCGACCTTCACCATCTCCAACCTCGGCGCGTGGGGCATCGAGGAATTC
>DASUSL010000251.1:0-8721 GCA_036375135.1 Thermoanaerobaculia bacterium
GCCTGTCCCGCGCTCGCGAAAAGCGGCCCGCAGCCGCACACAATGTGGGACGGGCTTCAGCCCGTCGCGCGCTCGCGAAAAGCGACCGGTACGTCCGGGCGCAAGAAAAGGGCGGGCTGAAGCCGCGCCCCACATTTCGCCTGCCTGACGTAGGACGGGCTTCAGCCTGTCCCGCGCTCGCGAAAAACGGCCCGAAGCCGCAAACAATGTGGGACGGGCTTCAGCCCGTCGCGCGCTCGCGAGAAGCGGCCGGTACGTCCGGGCGCAAAGAAAAGGGCGGGCTGAAGCCGCGCCCCACATTTCGCACGCCTGACGTAGGACGGGCTTCAGCCTGTCCCGCGCTCGCGAAAAGCGGCCCGGCGCCGCGAACAATGTGGGACGGGCTTCAGCCCGTCGCGCGCTCGCGAGAAGCGGCCGGTACATCCGGGTGCAAAGAAAAAGGGCGGGCTGAAAGCCCGCCCCACATCAACGCGAACTGCGTTGCTTACTTCGAGCCGACGGCCGTCGCGGCTTTCGCCTTGGCCTTGTTCATCATGTCCTTCAGCATCTCGGCCGGGATCGAGCCCTCGACCGTGATGGAGTCGGACTTGCGGCTGATGTCGAAGCGGCGCAGGACGGAGACGAGCTCCGGCTGCTTGTCCTTGACCGCGAGGCGCATGGCCGCGAGCGCACCCTTGATGGTGTCCTCGAGCAGTTGCAGCGTCTCGGTGTCGTTGGTCAGGCCGATGGCGCCGAGCTCCAGCGCGTTGCCGGTGTCGGTGGCCCAGACGGCGACGGTGGACAGCGACTTGATCGCCGCCTGCAGCGCCTCGCCCTGCTGGCCCTTGCCGGTGTTGATGTCCCCACCCTTGGCCAGACGGGCGGCGCGGGTGACGTCGACCAGCGCCCAGGCGGTGGCCTTGGCGTCGACGCGGCCGAGGTCCATGCCCAGCGCACCGCGGCTGCGGAAGCCCGTGCCGCCGTTCGCGCGCGCTTCGAGCGCGGCGATCACGGAGCGCTCGTTGCCGGCGATGGCCATCGACGGCGAGAGGAACGCCACGGCGCCCGGCTCACCTTCTTTTTCGGGCAGGAGGATGTAGGCGCCCTTCTTCACGGCGCCGCGCGAGATGATCGCGGCGGCCAGCTTCTCCGGCTGGAAACGCCCTTCCGCGATCACGAGGATGTCGGCCTCGGAGCCGAGCGTCGTGCGCGGCGTGGTGGCCACGACGAGCGTGTCGACGTCTTTCGTCGGCTGCAAACCGGCTTCGGCCAGGAAACGCGCGGCCTCACCGTCGGTGCTCATTTTGTCGGTGTGCATGAAGACGAAGCTCGACAGCGGGCTGGTACGCATGTCCGCCAGCTTGACCATCCCGACGGTCACGGCGTTCGCCGGCACCAGGGAGAGAGCGTCGTCTTTTGCCGCCGCCGGAAGCGCCAGCGCCGCGACGACCATCAGTACTGCGAGACTGCGAAGAGTACGGTTCATGATCAGAACTCCTTTCGAGTGAACAACCACGATGCGAGAACGAGACTGGCGACGCCGAACGCGGCAGTCGTCAGGAATGGCGCAGGTGTGAGAACGCTCATGATGCGCTCCGGAAGTTCCTGCCCGCCGACGAAGGCAAAGACGGCCTGCCCCATCTCCGCGGTTTTCGGAAGCACCCAGTAGAGCGTTTCGATGATCCAGGCCTGCCAGTCTTTCGAGACCGCGGCCGCGTATTTGTCATGGCCGGCCATGGCCAGACCGAAGAAGAACATGCCGAACGTGGTCATGATCGACACCGCCGTCGACGAGGTAACGACGCCCACGAGGAAGGCGAACGCGAGCAGCACGGCGATGACGAGGAAGATGATCAGCCCGCCGATCAGGAACCGCGGGTTCGTCACGCCGGTCTTCCACACCACGATCAGCCAGACGGTGCCGATCAGGTAGACCAGGTTGCTGGCCGACAGGATCAGCCCCGCGATGTAGCGCGACAGCAGCAGGTGCACGCGCGACACTGGACGGGAGAGGTAGAGGTCGACCGTACCCTTGTCCAGCATGCGCGGCACGAGATGCGCCGTGGCGAAGACCGCCATGAACGTGCAGATGATGTAGAGGAAGACGGAGAAGCCCGACTGGAAGCCCATGACCAGCGTCTCGATGGACATCGAGTCGCGCATGTCGACTTCCTTGCCGAACAGTTTCGCGCCGGCCAGGGCGCCGTCGACGATGTCGAGGTTCACCGCCGAGGCGAAGATGAGGATGAAGATCGTGGAGAGGAAGAAGTAGGCGACGAGCGTCCAGCGCGCCGCGGCTTCGCGCATCACGTCTTCGATGTTGGCGAGCAGGACTTTCATGAGTGCCTCGGTTCACCGTGAGCGAAGCGAAGGGTCGACGGAGCCTTCGCGGTGGAGTGGATGGGCGCGTTCATGAGTGCGCCCCCACGGACACGCCTTCTTCGGCGCGGACGAGATCGACGAAGACGTCTTCGAGCGTGGAGCGGACGGGCGTCAGCTCGCTGAGCACGCCGCCGCGCGAGCGGAGCTGGTCGACCAGCGCGTTGAGATGCTGCAGGTCGGCCACGCTGAGGACCACGTGTCCGTTCACGCGCTCGACGGTGGCGCCGGTCTCGCGGAACGAGGAGACGAGCGAGTCGTCGATCGGCGTCGCCGCGGACATCTTGTACGTGGCGGTCTGGCGCGTGAGCTCGTCGACCGTGCCGAAGGCCGCCACCTTGCCGTCGCGCAGCACGGCCACGCGGTCGCAGGTGCGCTCGATCTCCGACAGCAGGTGCGAGTTGAGGAGCACGGCCGTGCCGCGGTCGGCCTCGGCGCGCAGGATGTCGCGGATCTCGCGGCGGCCGACCGGATCGACGCCGTCGGTCGGCTCGTCGAGGAGCAGCACCTGCGGCGAGTGCACCATCGCGCAGGCCAGGCCGAGGCGCTGGGTCATCCCTTTCGAGAACTTCTTGATGCGCACGTCCGCCCACTGCCCCATGCGCACTTGATCGAGGAGCGACGGGATGCGGGCGTCGATGTCCTTCCGCAGCATCCCGGACATGCGGCCGAAGATGCGCAGCGCCTGGCGCGCGGTGAGGTAGTTGGGGATCTTGTGGCCCTCGGGGAGGTAGCCGACGCGGCGGCGCGACTCGGGGTCGCGCACCGGACGGCCGCAGACGGAGGCGGTGCCTGCCGTTGCGTGCGTCAGTCCGAGGAGGATCTTGACGGTCGTGGTCTTTCCGGCGCCGTTCGGCCCGAGCAGGCCGAAGAGCTCGCCCTCGCCGACCTGGAAGTCGATGCCGTCCAGGGCGGTGATCATCGGCTTCCGGAAGGACGACCGATATTGCTTGCGGAGGCCCGAGACCTCGATCAGCGTCGTCATGAGATCAAGATACGACGCCGATCGAGAAAAGGTTGCGAATCCGGCCGGCGTGCACACAAGAACTTTACATAGCAAAGTCGATGCACGCAAGCGGCAGCCGCTACTTCATCCTTTTTTCCACCGCATCCCAGTCGACGTTCGAGAGGAAGGCCTCGATGTACTTCGGCCGCTCGGCCGGTTTGTAATCAAGGAGATAGGCGTGCTCCCAGACGTCCATGACCAGCAGCGGGACGAAGCCCGCCACGTTGCCGGTCTCGTGCAGGGTGATCCAGTGGTTGGAGACGGTGCCGGCGTTGGGATCGAGGAGGCAGATGGCCCAGCCGACGCCGCGCATCTTGCCGATGCCGGTGAAGTCGGTCTTCCAGATGTCGTAGCTGGGGAAGCTGCGCTCGACGGCGGCGCGGAACTTCGAGGTGCGATCGGCCTCGCCGCCCCCCTGCCGCTTCATGTTCTCGAAGTAGTACTCGTGCAGGACCATGCCGTTGTACTCGAAGCCGAGGCGGCGGGTGAGCTCGGAGTACGCGGGCATCTCCTCCTGGTCCACCTGTCCGTCGCTGAGGATCGCGGAAATGCGCTCGGTGAGCGTGTTGGTGTTGGTGACGTAGCCCTCGTAGAGCTTGAAGTGCATTTCGAGGGTCTGGTCGGAGATGCCGTTCAGGCCGGACAGGTCGAAAGAGCGAGGCTTGTAAGTCTTCATCTGCATGCCCTCCAGGCATGCAATTACCTCGCGCGCTTCCGTTCATCCCGAGCGAAGTCGAGGATCAGTGGCGCCCTCGAATCAGAGCGCGACGCAGCGGAACGTGGCGTAGACGTACGGATACGACGGCCGGAACCAGTTGCGGAAGCTGCGGCGCACGAGCGCGCGCGCGGTTGCGGGCGAGGCGCCTTTCAGGACGTAGTGCGCACCGTCGAAAAAGTCGACGGAGTACTGCGGATACGACGGCATCGGCTTGAAGCCATCGAAGGGCGCGAAGAGCGAGGACGTCCACTCCCACCCGTTGCCGACGAGGTCGTGAATGCCGAAGCCGTTCGGCGCGTAGCTGCCCACCGGCACCGGATCCCAGTGCTGAAAGTCGAAGTTCCCCTCGTGCGTCTGCGCCGCGCCGTACGCGGCGCGGTCGAACTCCGCCTCCGTCGGCAGGCGCCCGCCCTTCCACGCCGCGTATGCGTTGGCCTCGTCGTGCGTCACGTAAACCGGCCCGTCGAGCGGCAGCGGCGCCAGCGCGAACATGCCGCGCCAGTACCATTCACCATCCTGTCTGCTCCAGAAGTGCGGTGCGTTCGCGCCCGTGGCTTCGACGAACTCGAGGTACTGGCCGTTGGTGACGTTGTACGCGTCGATGCGGAACTCCGGCACGTGCACCGAGTGCGCGGGAAACTCGTTGTCCCAGCCGAAGCAGGGAGGGGTCTGGCCGAGGTGGGCCGTCCCCGCGGGGATGCGAACCGGTGGAGGACAGACCATCCTGTCTGTCCGGACAGGCAGGATTGCCTGTCCTCCACGTTTCTTCGCGTAGTCCAGCTCGTGAAACATGTACAGCAACGTCTCCTGGTGCATCACCTCGTGCTCGAGCACCGTGAACGTCGCCTCGTGATCGGGCAGCTCGCGCAGCGTCGCCACGATCAACTCTTCGGCCGCAGACGCATACGCCTGCACCTCTGCACGCGACGGCCAGAGATCCGTCGGCGATTTGGCCGACGCCTCGTCCTCCGGATCGATGCCGCGCGCGAACAGCGTCTCGTAATGCTCGTCGAGCCCGGGACGCTGCAGCGTGAGCTTCAGCAGCGTATTCACCGCGAACGCGGCGAGATGTCCCTCGTAGAACACGATCGGATTGCGCAGGCGGATGGGGCGGTCGTAGTACGCGTCCGGCGTGACGAGGTCGAACAGCTCGCGCGAACGGACGCGCGCACGGCGATAGAACGCGACAGGATCTTCGATCTGGTGATGACGCATGACTACGTGCGCTGCATTGTCAGCGACCACGATGACACATGGCCACCGTGGAGGAACAGCGCGCCGCGCACATCGTAGCGGTCGTCGTCGACACGGCGGAAGACCTCCGTGGCGGAGTAGTCGCCGGCGTCGGAGCGATAACTGGAGAGGATCACGTCCTCGAAGAACGCGTACACGCCCTGCACGTTGCCGAGGATCGCGTGCGTGCCGGTGAACGTCGTGGCCGGCATCCCCGTCGCGGGCGGGCGCACGTCGAAGCGGCTGGCGTTCTCGTTGAGCTGCTCCTGCACGTACCAGGCGTCGCCGTCGTGGGTGATGGCGGCGTAGCCGAGCATCGCGTTCGGATTGCCCGCGACGTCGATCGTCGAGCCGACGATTTCCCAGCGGCCCGGCTTCAGAAGATAGGTGTGCTCGTTCACGCCACTGCTTCCGCGGTCAGCGGAATCTCGATTACCCGGAACGGCGGCCGTTCCGGGAACGACGCCGCCAGCACCGGCTGGGCTACGTTGTACACCGGAATGCCGCTTTTGGTCCGTCCCTCGGGCGCGCCGCGATGGGCGTGTCCGTGGACGACCGCATTCACGCGATAGCGGTCCAGCGGTTCTTCCAGTCGCGAAGAGCCGAGGAAGGCCACGATCTCCGGCGGCTCGCCGGCGACGGTGGCCTGGATCGGCGAGTAATGCAGCACGCCGATCTTCTGCGGCGTGCGCAGGCGGGCCAGCGCGGCTTCGAGCTTCAGCGACTCGTTGATCGCCTCGTGCACGAAGTCCTTGATGATCTGCTCGCCCCACGCGCCGAGGGCGCGGCGTCCGAAGCCGCCGGCAAAGCCTTTCACCCCGGCGAAGCCGACGCCGTGCACTTCCGTCGAGTCGCCGTCGAGGATGGTCACGCCGGCGTCGGAGAGGATCGACGTCAGCTCCTTCTCGTATCCCGATTCGAGGTCGTGGTTGCCGAGCACGCCGACGGCGGGGATGCGCAGCGACGACGTGATCTCGCGCGCCAGGATCTTCGCCTCTTCGATCGTGCCGTAGTCGGTGAGGTCGCCGCAGAGGAGGATCATGTCCGCCTCTTCGGTCGCCTTAGCGAACAGCGGCTGCAGCGAGCCCGCGCTCGTCTTCTTCACGTGGATGTCGGCGACGGCGGCGATGCGAAGCGTCTCGCGTTCGATCATTCATTTCGCTCCATCGACTGCGATGCCGGCTGTCCAGAGCTCGATGTCTTCCTCCGACATCACGCCGTCGACGAGGCGTGCATCCTCGTATCCCCAGTCGTTCACGTCCTTCAGATACTGCTGCCGCGAGATGATCGTGCCGTTGCAGACCTGCTCGTCGGAGCTCGCGGTCTCTTCGCGCATGCGCGACGTCAGCTCCTCGACCACCCACGCCGGCACCTTGGCCCGGTCGCGCGGATAGATGAAGCCGAACAGCACGATGTGCGCGTAGAGCGCGCGCCAGTACTTGCCGTAGCGCTCGAGCAGGCGATGCCAGTCGAGTCGGTCACCGACCGCGCGGATCACGTGAGCAACGTCGGCGCCGTCGAAGCGCTCGCGCTCCATGATCAGTCCCTTCGACCAGATCATCTCCTCGGGCGGGATGAGCTCGACGTCGACGCCGAACACCTGCTCCTTCACCGCGTGCTGGAACCAGAGGTCGTCGACCTCGGCCACGCCGTTGCCTGCGCTGAAGATCAGGTCGACGAAGTCGTCGCCCTTGTACGCTTTCCCGAGCCAGTGCGGGAACGTCAGCTCCGCCTTGTAGCCCGCTTTCTGGAAAGCCCACGCCGCGCGGCCGAAGTCCTCGCGGCGGATGAAAACGTCGAAGTCTTTCGTGTGCCGCTCGATCCCGGTGTAGCGGGCGTACGCGTACGCGCCCCCGACGAGATGAGGGATGTCCGCGTCGCGCAGGATGGCCAGCGCGTGGCGGTAGAACCGGATGCTCTGTTCGCTGAGAATCGCTTCAGGTATCGCAGCCATGGCTCTGCACGAAAGTGCAGTTTCTGTGCCGCGGGCCGATGCGTTTAACTACTACGAAATCAGAAAGTTACGGGGCCGATGAGGATCGGCGCGGCGTTCGTGGTGAGGCGGTAGTTCGGAGCGCCGTGTCCGAGGCGCAGCTGGCGCCGGTTCGCACCCCAGCGGCCGCCGCCGCAGCTCTGCAACTGGCAGAGGATCTCGCCCCCTTCGGCGATCTTCGCCTCGACCATCGGCAGGTCGTCGCGACCGACTTTGAGCGCGATGGCCCCTTCCTGCGAGCTCGCCTCGACCGAGCCGGTCACGCGCTCGAGCGTGATCCCGCCGCTGTTCGTGCTGATCTTGTACTTGCCCGACGACTGCGCCACCGAGATGCCGCCGGTCGTGGCGTGCGCCGTCACGGTGCCGCTCATGTTGCGGATGGCCACGCCGCCGTTCGCGGCGCGCACGTCCACGGTGGCGCGGCGCGGGACGTAGAGGATCATGTTCACCCACCACGCCTGCGTGCTGTCGCTCGGCGGGCCGAACGCCTGGATGGCGCCCTTCTCGTCCGAGACGTTGATCGTGCCGAGGAGGCGGATCGCTTTCGACTTCGTATTGGCCACGGCGTAGCGGCAGACGATCAGCCGCGCGTAGGGGCGGTTCCAGCCGCGGATCGAGACGCCACCTTCCTGCGAGGCCACGACGCGGAGCTGCTCCACGCCGGCGAGCTGGATCTCGCGCTGCTCCTGGTCGTGCATCTGCGAGGGAAGGTTGGTGAAAGTCGTCTTGAAGAAGTGCTCGCAGTCGCTGGCCTCACCCGCCAGGGAGTGATCCTGTTCCGAGCCGATGATCTGGCGCGCCGCGAAAGCCGACGTCGAAAAAAGCGTCAGCGTCACGAGTCCTGCCGCGAGGAGTGTCTTCATGTTGACTATTACGGTTACGAACGAGTCTTCGTTAGGTTTCGAGAATTTTACCTTAGCTTTGTGCTGGCAATGCTTGTGCACGCTGCGCGAACCATGGCAACAGCACAAGCGACGACCGATCATGACACCATTCGCGAATGGGTGGAATCGCGCGGCGGACACCCTTCCCGCGTGAAGAGCACCGGCAACCGCACGGACCCGGGCGTGCTGCGCATCGACTTCCCCGGCTTCAGCGGCGAAGACACGCTCGAGGAGATCGAGTGGGACGAGTTCTTCGAATGGTTCGATCGCGACAAGCTCGCGCTGCTGCTGTCGGACGAGGAGGGGAACCGCTTCAACAAGTTCGTCTCGCGTGCGACCGCGGGCAAGTCGTCGAGTGGTCGAGGCTCCAGGTCGTCGAGCAGCAGGAAGGCGTCCTCCTCGAAGAAGGCCGGCGGCTCGACGAAGAAGGCTTCGTCCTCCTCGAAGAAGGCCGCGGGCTCGACGAAGAAGGCTTCGTCCTCCTCGAAGAAGGCCGCGGGCTCGACGAAGAAGGCTTCGTCCTCCTCGA
>DASUSL010000252.1:0-14977 GCA_036375135.1 Thermoanaerobaculia bacterium
TGCCGAGTCGCGCGATCACATAGGCTCTTCCTCGAACATATCCGGCCTCGCGAAAAATGAGTTCTGCCCGAGAAAAATAATTGGCAGCGCGCGAGAGTCTCTGAGCAGCCTGCTCGACGAATCCTGCATCTTGGAGTGCAGCAGCGAGAGCCGTTGGAGGACCGTTGCGTTCTCGATACTCCAATTGCTCGGCGGCAATGCGTCGCGCGGATTCTAGACGGCCGCGACGGGATTCCAGACTGACAAGAAGGCCTTTTGCCGTAGCAACGTCGCCGTCGAGCCGGGCTCTCTCAGCTCGCTGTTGCCCTTCATCGATGAATCTCTGCGCGTCCTCTAAACGATCTGAGGCCAGTGCGATCCGGCCCAACAGCAGGAGCGAGCGTACGCTGACGGGCTCGCTTGCGGCACTCTGCGCGAGTTCGAATGCCTCAAGCGCTGCGGCTTCTGCCCGATCCCATTGATTGGCGCGCAGGCGAGCTGCGGACAATCCAAGAAGCGCCAACGCTAACGCGTAATCATCTGTTACTTCACGCAGCGACTTGACGGTGCGTGTCCATTCCTCGACCGCCTCGTCAATCGGTCCGAGGTCAAACAACCCCGCGCGCGTGACCGCAAGGCGGCGGTATTCGGACGTTAATCGATCCTCGTCGTCGGCCGCTGCCAGATGCTCTTCCACCGCAGGACGCAGTTTATCCATCCCCTGCAAATCAAATTCTCGCTGTGCGCGATTTGCTTGCTCGATCAACCTGCCGGCCTCTAAATGCCATGCTGGATTCGGGGCGGATGGGCGGGGGCGCGATTCCACGGCTATGGCTCGTCCGACCGACGTCGATGGCGGCCCGGAAGTACCACGTACGAAGCTGGCGTACTCCTGCAGCCTACCGATGCGTTCAGCCCATTTTGACCAGATCTCCTCGTATTTGAAGTCGAGCTGCTCAGAGAGCAGTGCCAAGACCTCGGCGGCTGTCTTCCCGGGCTCTAGCAGAAACGCGCGGCCAGGATGCTCATCCAAAATCGATCTCGCTTCGTCTGACAAAGAGCTTACGTCCGGATACGCACCCCAATAAAGATGGAACGGCAGGCTCTCGCGATCAGCCAGCGCGTCGCGTATCGCTGCCATCGCGCGATCTCGCCAGCCAGAGTAGCCGAGGATGATTAGCCCCGTACTGCGTAAGGTGTCGCGAAAGCGCTGAAACAGGCCAGTGAGATCGACGCCGCCCGTCCGGTCGCGGTCGGCGGCAGTCAACTCTTGTTCCGTGTTGCGCAGGTCGTAATAGAGATGTGATCCGTGCAGGTAGACGATGCGGGGGTAGAACGCGTCGCCCTGCGCGCGTCCGTGTGCATGAGGATGATCAACGACCGCCACTGCCTCACCGCAGTAGCGAAAAGTCTGAGGCAGAACCTCGTCGAAATTTGTGGTGTACAGAGTGTGCGCGATCCACTGCGAAAGCCCGCCGTCGATTGGAGCGCTGTCGCTACCGGCGTTCAGCAGTGCCGCCATGAGCAGTGACTCACGACTCATTTCGATGTGTTGATCGGCGGCCCATCGAACCACATCCGTGATGAAGCGTTGCCGGTGCGGTGGAAACGGGAACAACGCTGGTTCGTTGAGGAGACGCTGATAGGCTAACGCGGCAGGTTCACCAAGGTCAGTGCTGGCGTCAACTGCCGCCGCGTCGAGCAGATCACGCCACGATTGCTGCTGCAGATTCGGCGACTCGAGACGCCGTTTCATCACCCGCACCAGATGCGATGTCGATGGCATGCCGGCGCTCACGGAAAACCCGGCCCCAACGAGAAATGTGAACAGCGTACGTCGCCGACCGCTCAGGTTAGCGGCAGCGCGAATGCGGGCAGCGAGGTCGCCCACTGTGGCAGTTTGCATGCGGCATTATCGCTGCGCCCACCAGGGCGGCGGGGGCTGCGGCGCGCGCGGGCGGCGGAAGCCGCCGAAAAGGCCGATGAGCGCCATCCCCGCCACGAACCCGCCGATGTGCGCCCAGTACGCCACGCCGCCCATGTCCTGCGCGTCGCGGACGCCGAGGGAGCCGACGCCGACGAAGAGCTGCAGGATGAACCAGAAGCCGAGGATGAAGATCGCCGGCAGATGGCGCACGGTGATGAAGAAGAAGATCGGGATCAGCGTCATCACGCGCGCGTGCGGATAGAGGATCAGATACGCGCCGAGCACGCCCGCGATCGCGCCCGAGGCGCCGATGGCGGGGATGCGCGAGCCGGGGCTGAACACCGCGTGCGCGAGCGTCGCCAGGAAGCCGCAGAGCAGGTAGAACAGCAGATAGCGGAAGTGGCCGAGCCGGTCCTCGACGTTGTCGCCGAAGATCCAGAGGTAGAGCATGTTGCTGCCGATGTGCATCAGCCCACCGTGCAGGAACATCGACGCCACGATCGTCATCAGGTCGAAGATCCAGTTGCCGGGCATCCAGTAGCGCGCGGGGATGAAGGCGATGCCGGACAGCGCGCGGTCGAGGTTCTGCCCGAGCGACAGCTCCCACACGAAGGCCAGCACGTTCAGCGCGACCAGGAGATACGTGACGATGGGAAACGTGCGGCGTGGATTGTCGTCTCGGAGAGGGATCATTTACGTCTCGCGCAACCGCCGCGCGGCTGCTGCCGGGTCGATGATCTCAACAAACGTGCCCGTGCCGAGCTCGAAGCCCGCCAGCGCCGCCAGCCGCGGGACCACGTCGACGTAGCAGTGCGCCTCGGCGTGTCCGGGGAAGTTGAGGAACATCCAGTTGTACGCGCCGAGCGGCTGCATCGCGCGTGAGGCGTCGCGGAGCAGCGAGGCCAGCTCCCGCAGCTCGGCGCCGTCCAGCATCGACAGCTCCGGGACGTGCCGCCGCGGCACGATCCACTGCTGATACGCGAACGACGACCCCTCCGGCGCGAGCCAGCGCAGCGATTCCGTCTCGCGGATGACGTGTCCCGCCGGCTCGCACAACGGACACGCTTCCGCGAAGCCGCGCAGCTCGCGCTGCACGCGCGGCGGCACGAACGGCAGTGGGATCACCTGCGAGTGCACGTGATCGATCGACGCGCCGGCGCGCGCGCCCTCGTTCTTGAACAGCGCCACGTACGCGGCATCCGCGTGCGCGCGGTAGCGATCGACGTACGCGTGCACGACCTCTTCGGCATGTGCGATGTCGTGAAAGGCATCGTGGCCCGGCGACTCGACGATCACCTCCGCGCCGTCGACGGGCGGGTATTTGTTCGGAAAGACGCGCACGCGCCATGGGTCGCCGGTGCGCAGCACGTCCGGCGGCGTGTCGCTCTCGTGGCCGGGGCAGAAGGGGCAGCGCTCGCTCGACGCGTCGCCGAAGGCGCTGCGCCGCGCCGCGCGCTCGGGGGCGAAGACGATCCGCTCGCCCGAGAGCGGATTGTTCCGGAAAACCACCGCGGGATCGTACAATCAGCCATGCCCGACACCAACGCCGATCCGGCGGCACCCGCCGCCGTGGCCTCCGCTTCGCTCAGCCGCTGGCAGAAGAACCTCGTTCTGCTGCTCGCCTCGGTCTTCGCTGCCATCCCGTTTTTCTTCATCGGCGACCTGACCTTCAGCGGCATGCATCTCAACGACCTCGATGCGAGCGGTTTCTTCTTCTCGCTCGGCATCCTTCCGGGAGCGCTCGGCATCTGCTATCACGTGCTCCTCGCGAACGCGCGGCGCTCGCAGGGACGCGAGCTGCTCGAGCAGTACTACGCCTTCCGAGCCGCGCGCGCCGACGCGCGTCCGCAGGATCGCACCAGGACGCGCAGCGACGAGGGGAGCGCGGATCCGGCCGGGGCGATCGCGGCGTCGCTCTTCCTCACCGGCATCTTCCTCCTCATCGCCGTCTTCGCGGGCTACGAGGCGACGGAGCAGAAAGGCGCGGCCGCCAACGGCGTCCAGGGAATGATGTACGCCGGCCTCGGCGCATACGTGGCGGTGCTGTATTACATGGTGGCGCGCCTCTACGCGAACGCGCTGTCGTCGCGTTTTCTCATGACCAGCGCACTGCGCACGGCCTCGGCCGTTGCGCTGGGATGGGTGTTCGGCATCGTCGGCGTGACCGCGTTCTCCGGCGCGCCTTCGGGCACCGCGGACACGACTTCCTCCGCTGCGCTCACCGCGAACGCGGTGCTCTTCCTGGTCGGTCTCTTCCACAACATGGCCATCGAGGCGCTGCGCAAGCGCGCCAGCAAACTGTTCGGCACCGACATCGCGTCGGCGGACGAGCTCCCGCTGCAGTGCGTCGAGGGAATCGACGACACGACCGCGGAACTGCTGTCCGAGCACGGCGTCGCGTCGATTCAGCATCTCGCCACGAGCGAGCCGGGCGATCTCTGCGACCGCACCATCCTGCCGCTCGACCGCACCGTCGACTGGATCGATCAGGCACTGCTGATGCGCTATCTGAAGAGCGGGATCAACGTCTCGCGCACGCTGGGCATCCGCGCCGCGACCGATCTCTGCATGGTGCACATGCGCGGCGACTCCGCGCTCCTCGGCAGCCTCGCGGAGAAGACCGGCCTGCCGCCCGCGGCCATCGAGCACATCGCGCTGGAACTGCGCGGCGACTATCTCGTCGCGCTGATCTACGAGATCGCGCAGGGACAGCCGTTCCCCGCGGCGCTGACGACGACATCCACCAGCGCGACGTCCAAAGTCTCGTCGCCCACGATTCCGATCAAGTCGGAGACGGTCGTCTCACCCTCGGCTCAGGCGTGACGCGAGCGCGAGCCTCTGCACGATGCCGAGGAGCGCGAAGACGAAGAGCAACAGCGACATCCACTCGGCGATGAGCAGCCCGCCCGCCGCGCGCTGCTCCCATCCGTTCTGCACGAGGATGTGCGAGACGATGGGGTAGAGGATCATGCCGAGGACGAACTCGCCGCGCCCGACCGAGTCGTAGTCCCGCTCGCGCCACGTCGCCTCGAGCTGCGTCCCGATGTAGCCGTTGAGCATGACCGCCAGGACGACGCCCATGGCGATCTCGATGCGCACGCCGTTGCCGAGCAGCCACCCGACGATCATCAGCAGATCGCTCACGCGATCGCAGAAGTGATCGAGAAAGTCGCCGTACCGCGACGTCTTCTCCTGCACCCGCGCCACGATCCCGTCGAACGCATCGGCCAGCCCGCCGACCGCGATGAACCCCAGCGCGAACAGGAACCGCCGCTCGTACATCAGCCACGCCCCGACCGCGTTCAGCGCCAGCGCGATGAGGGTGATGGTGTTGGGGGAGAGGGGACAGCGCCGCGCGAGCGGGGAGAGCCAGCGGTGGAGGCGGTCGCGCCACACGTTCACGCGCGCATGGTCGCACGGAATCCGCTCTCACACTTTCCGTTACACATGTTCTGTGAGCTACATGTGTAACATCTGAGCATGCCGACGAATCTCGCAATCGACGATCAGTTGCTGGAAGAAGCGCAGAAGGTGGGAGGCCATCGCACGAAGAAAGCGACGGTCACCGAAGCGTTGGAGGAGTACATCCGGCACCGGAAGCAGGCCAGGATCCTCGAGCTCTTCGGCAGGGTCGACTTCGATCCGAAGTACGACTACAAGAAACAACGCCGCCGGTCATGAAGGTGCTGGTCGATACCGTCCTATGGTCGCTGGCCCTGCGGCGGAAGAGCCACTCCGCGAACGAGTCGGCAAAGTCCGAGCTCGCTTCCCTCGTGCAGGACCGGCGCGTGGCGATCATCGGGCCGATCCGGCAGGAGCTCTTGTCGGGAATCAAGGAGCAGGCGCAGTGCGAACGGCTCCGCGACCATCTGCGTGCCTTCAGCGACATGGAACTGACGACGACCGATTTCGAAGACGCGGCTTTGTTTTTCAATCGCTGCCGAGAGCGTGGCATTCAAGGCTCGAACACCGACTTTCTGATCTGCGCCGTAGCGATGCGCAACGACTTTGCGATCTTCACGACCGACGAAGACTTCTCACGGTTCGCGAAAGTGCTGCCGATCACGCTGCATCAGATCAGTAGATGATTACCTCATCCCCCACGCTCGCCATCTCGAACAGGCGCGCGATGTCGTCGTTGTGCAGACGCACACATCCATGCGACACGCTCTGGCCGAGCTGTTTCACCTGCTGCGTGCCGTGGAGGGCATAGCCGTCGCCGAGGTTGAGGCGGTGGGTGCCGAGGACGTCGGGGAACTGGCGGGCGCGGGTGCCCACCGGGGGGATCACCACCGCGCCGCCGCGGATGAGGAGCGCCCCTTCCTCGACCGGATAGCCGTTCGCGTAGACGTCCTTACCGCTCACGTAGAGATCGCCGATGCGTTTGCCGTAGTCGAGGCGCACCACGTCGAGGCCTTCCTTCTGCGCTTCTTCGATGTAGTGCCAGTCGGGCGGGACCCACTTCGGATTCTCTTCCTTCGACTTGACGCGGAAGCGGCCGATGGGTGTGCGGAAGACCATCGTCCGCCCCTGCGCGCGCAGCGTCTCGTTCTTGCCCGTCGAGCAGACCGCCTCGAACACGAGCTGGCCGTTGCGGCGCGCGTAGACTTTGTTCTCCGAGGTCGACACCGTGATCACGAAGTTACTGTCGTGCGAATCGGTGATGGCCTGTTCCGTCGTGGCCACCTCCGACTGCAGCGTGGCCATCTTCGTCGAGCTCTGCGACATCTCCTGCTGCAGCCGCGCCACCTGCTCGCGGATCTGCTGCTGAATGGCGCGGTCCACCGTCTCCACGCGATGGAGCTTGCGCGCGTCGGTGATGGTGATCGCCTCCGCGGCCACCGCCCACGTCACCAGGCCGAGGCCCAGCACCAGCAGCGCCCACGAACCCAGCAATCCAACCCATCTGCGCATCATCGGTCTCCTAAAAGATGTATACCTGCGTCTTGCCCTTGTGAATGCGCGCCCAGATCGCGGCCAGCGTGTCCTCGGACACCAGATACGAGCCCGGCTTCGGCCCCTGCAGCGGACTCTCCGCGCTCGGCGGTGTGTGGATCGCGTAGCCGTTCGGCAGGAAGATCACGTACTTGCCGAGGCCGTTCGGCACGGTCGGACGCTGCGCCGGCACCGGTTCGTTGCGCAGCGCGTACATCCACTCCGGCACCGGCCACGCGTACGACACCAGCTTCGCTTCGACGGGGAAGGCGCCCTTCAGCGGGATGAACGTCCAGCGCTTGTCGCCCGACTCGATCGTGCGCGACTCGCCGATCTGGACGTCCGCTTCACGGAGCACCGTGTCGCCGTAGTAGAAGCGCAGCTTGCGCGCCTTCGTGTCGATGGAGAGGTAGAAATCCTCCGATTTCAGGCCGGCCAGGAACTTCGCGCGGCCGTCGAGCTCCTTCTCCAGTTGCTCGCGGCTGAGGTCCATCGCTGCGACCTCTTCCTTGAGCTTCCGTACGTCCTGCGGCGTGCGCGCCTCCTCGGCGATCACGTGGGCGAATTTTTTCGAGATCTGTTCGCGGTGGTACCGCGCGTACAGAATCCCGCCTACTCCGAGGAGGAGGAGAAGAAGAGTCAGCCAGAGCGGTGGCCGTGGAAACGACCGCCGATCCGAAGTGCCGGGCCTGCCATGGTTACGCCGTTCGGGCATCGTCGCCCCTCGTATCGCGAGGGGCATGCCAGTTCAGAACGTTGCCCGATACGCCAGTGTCACATCGCGTCCCGGCAGCGGCACCGTCTCCTTCAGCGGCGACACGTGGCTGCGCGCCAGTTTGTCCGTCAGATTCGTGCCGCGCAGGAGGATGTCGTGCACCACGCGCGTCGTGAGGATGCGGTACGTCACTGACGCGTTCACCAGCGTGTAGCCGGGCGTTTCCTCCTCCAGTTCCGCCACACGGCGCTGTGTGGCGTAGCGCCACGCCTCGGCGGACGCGGAGAGCTGCCGGAACTGATAGTGCAGGCCGATCGAGCCGCGCAGCGGCGGCACGCGCGGCAGCGCGCCGCCGTTCACGAGCTCGCCGCGCACGTAGTCGCCGCTGAGCTCGAGCTCCATGTGGTGCTCTCCCTCGTGCCACAGCTCCGTGTGCGTCTCGATCTCGACGCCGCTGAAGCGCGCGTCGTTCTGCACGTACCGGAACACCGGCAGCTCGTCTTCCTCGTCGCCGGTGGGCATGTCGAAGATGTAGCCGTCGAACGCGTTGCGGAAGAGGTTGATCTGTCCCTTCACCCGCCCCTCGGTCTTGCGGAGAGACACATCGATCCCGAAGCTCGTCTCCTCGGAGAGATCGACGTTGCCGATCTCGAACTGCCGCGTGGCAACGTGCGGTCCGTTCGCGTACAGCTCCGTCGGCGTCGGCAGCCGCACCGTGCGCGCCAGCGACACCGCCACGGCGTAGCGCTCCGCGGGATGGAAGATCGCGCCGCCGGAGACCGACACACCGGCGAACGAGCGGTCGGGGAGGCCGCCCTCGGCCGACACGTCCTGCTGCTCCCAGCGCGCGCCGAACTGGAAGTCGAAGCGGCCGCGCGTCGTCTCCTCGAACGCGAACAGCGCGCGCGAGTCGACCGTGTTCGCCGGCACGAAGGCCTCGTCGCCGATGGCCGCGAAGTCGTTCGTCGACAGCTGCAGACCGAACACGCCCTTCACCGCGCCGAACGGCCGATGCCGCGCCTCGAGGCGTCCCTCCAGACGCTCGTTCGTGAAGACCGTGCCGACCGCGTCGCCTTCGAGCTCACGATGCTCGTAGTCGTTCAGGCCGACGCGCAGGCGGACGTTGGAAAAGAACCCGAGCTCGGTCAGCTCGCCGCGCAGGTCGAGGCGGCGCTGATCCATGTCGATGCGGACCGCTTCTTCCTCGTCGTCCTCTTCTTCGCCTTCGTGATGGGCGTGTCCGGGGACGCCGTAGTTCGTGGAGAACCCGGTGACGGCGAGGCCGAGGAAGCCGCGCGCGCCGACGTACGACGCGCCGAGCGTGCCGGAGCGTGCCTCGAGCGAGCTGTTGGCGAGCTTGCCGTCGAACTCGGCGGGATCGTCCTCCGCGTCGGCGGGGCCGGGGATGTCCACGTCGCCGGAGTCGCGGCTGGAGAGGTCGAGGTGCCAGGCGATGCGTCCCGCGCCGCCGTCGAGCATCAGCGAGCCGCTGCGCTCCTCGGCCGCGGAGCCGGCGCGGAGATCGACGGTGCCGGTCACGCTCTCCGCCGGCACCTGCGCGGGCACGCGGTTGTCGATGACATTCACCAGTCCGCCGACGGCGTTGCTGCCGTAGAGCAGCGTGGCCGGTCCTCGCACGATCTCGATCTGCTGCGCCTTCGACGGCTCGACGCTCACGGCGTGGTCGGGGCTGACGTTCGACGCGTCACCGGTGCCGACGCCTTCCTCGAGGATGCGGATGCGATCGCCGCCGAGGCCGCGGATGACCGGGCGGCTGGAGCCGGGGCCGAAGTACGTCGAGGCGACGCCGGGCTCTTGATTGAGCGTCTCGCCGAGGGTCGGCTGGAGCTTTTCCGCGACCTCGTCCTGGCCGACGACGTTCACGGGCTGGTAGACCTCGGAAGCGCGGCGCGCGTCGGGGCCGGCGCTGACGACGATCTCCTCGTAATGGACCGCGGGGTCCATCACGATCTCGACGTTGAGCGTCTGTCCCGCGGCGAGCTCGGCGTCGCCGACGGCGTTGCCGATGCGTGCGCTCTCGGCGTGCAGGTGGTAGTGGCCGGCCGGGACGGCATCGAAGCGGAACGAGCCGTCGGCCCCCGCCTTCACGGTGCGGCGGAGCTCGAGCAGCGTTACGCTGGCGTCGGTCACGGGGGCGTTGTCGGTGGTGATGACGCGGCCGGTGATGGTCGCGGTGCTCTGTGCGAAGAGGGTGACTGCGAGAAACAGCGCGCCGAGCGTCGCCGCGGCGCGAGAGAACAACTGCATGATCCTTCCTTTCGGCGTGGAGGACAGGCAATCCTGCCTGTCCAGGCGTAGAGGACAGGCAATCCTGCCTGTCCAATCGCGGGGAGGACAGGCAGGATTGCCTGTCTTCCACTGCGGGCGCGGCGGATCAGGCGCGCGGCGGTCCGCGTTGCGGAACGCCCGGGCGCGCGGCGAAGGCGAAGGCCTGTTCTTCGCGCGCGGTCAGCAGGAAAAGGACGACGAAGGAAACAGCGAGGAGGGGAGGGGCGACGGAGGCCGGATCGGCACCGAATGCGCAAACTCCGCATGGCGGAGGCGAACCGCTACCCGCCTCGGGAATGAGCGAGTGGTTATGTAGGGTGGGCTGGGCCGCGATCAGCACGGCCAGCAACACGACGGCAGCGAGCCGGAGGCGTTGCATCAACACTGCGGAACGCATCATACCGCCTCGACTATGCCCGCCGGTTGTGTGGAATTTGTGTCGCTGGGCTCGGCTTTGATTCGTGACGTTAGGAGATCTACCAGATGGCAGAAAACAAGTCAGTACAGCAGCTCTCGGATGCCGATTTCGACCAGACCGTGAACGCGGGCCAGCCCGTGTTCGTCGACTTCTGGGCACCGTGGTGCGGCCCCTGCCGCATCGTCGGTCCGATCATCGAAGAGCTGGCCCCGAACTACGCGGGCAAGGCCGTGATCGGCAAGCTGAACGTGGATGACAACCCGGTCGTGGCCCAGCGCTTCGGCGTGACCTCGATCCCGACCATGATGATGTTCAAGAACGGCAAGCTCGTCGACCGCATGGTCGGCGCCGCCCCGAAAGGCGCGCTGCAGAGCTTCATCGAGCGGAATCTGTAAGGTATGGAGTGCGGCAGCGCGAGCTGCCGCTTACAAATGCCGCGGCGCAAGCCGCGGCATTTTTCTTTTGAGAGCGGTAGCTGTCGCTACCGCAGTCCAGACGGGCGAAGCCCGTCCAGGCTTTTCCTTCATTCGTCAGCAAACAACTCTGCGCGTACGTCTTCCCAGTCGATTAATTCGACTGTCCCTTCTTCGATCTCGCGCACTCGACGTTCGATTTCTTTCGACCATGCGCGCTTCGCCTCCGGAGACGGTTTGGGATCGGGACTCTCGATCATCACGTTACTCCCTGGGCGTCAGCCCGTACCCGCCCCTGCACAACGTCTCCACGCCCGTCGCCGTCACGACGAACGTGTCTTCGATGCGCACCCCGATCTCCCGATCGGGAAAGTAGAGTCCCGGCTCGATCGCGATCACGTCGCCCTCCTCGATCGGGTCGTGCTGCGCGAGGGAGAACGACGGCTTCTCGTGAATGTCCAGGCCCACGCCGTGGCCGAGGCCGTGGACGTAGCCTTCGAACGTCTTCGGATGCGAGCGCAGCGTGGCGTAGCCCTTCGACTCGAAGGAATCGCACACCAGCGCCTGGTACGACGCCGCGGGCGTGCCGGGGCGGACGGCGTCGCGCACGCGCGTGAACGCCTCCAGCACGTCCTGGTGAACGCGCGCCAGCGCGTCGGGGATGGGGCCGATGCAGAACGTGCGCGTCATGTCGAAGAAGTAGCCGCTGGTCTGGTCGGCGGGGAAGATGTCGAGGACGAGCGGCACGGAGAGGCGCACGGGCGCGGAGGCATCGCCGCGGCTGTGCGGCACGCCGGCGTCGCGTCCCTGCGAGAGGATGGTCTCGTGGTCCTCGATCAGGCCGAGGCGCGCGATCTCCTGCGACACGAAGCGCTTCAGATCGCCGAGGGTCATGGCGCATCCGCGCTCGACTTCACGCAGCAGCGAGCGCACGCCGTCCACCACTTCCTCGGTGCGCCTGCCGACGTCGCGGATGGCCTCGATCTCCCACGGCTCCTTGCGCTTGCGCGCGAGCTGGATGAGGTCCTCGCCGCGTGCGCGGTGCACGCGCCAGCCGCGCACTTCCAGCGACTCGATGATGCCGAGGTAGAGGTGCACCGGGACGTTGCCGAAGAAAGCGAGATGCGGACCGGAGCCGAGCTGCCGCAGCATGTTCGCGTAGAGCTCTTCGTAGTCGTCGACGCGCGAGGTGAACTCGTGCACGAGATGCACTTCGAGCCCCGTGGCCTGCGCCTCCTCGCGCTCCATCGGATAGGTGACCAGCACCGGCGCGCGTCCGGCCATCTTGACCGCGTAGCCGCGCGTGATCTTCGCGCCGCGGGCGAGCCAGCGGAAGGAGGCGTGCATCTGCTCGTGCATCGGCACGATGACCGTGTCGATGCCGCGCGATTGCATGAGCGCGTCGAGGTCAGCGAGCACGTTCCGCCTGCGCGTCGAGCACTTCGATGTTCCGCACGACGTCGCGCGATTCGAAGAGTGCGATTCCTTCGATGATGCGCTCGAAAAGCTTCGGCGGCGTGACGAGCTGCGCGCCGAGGCCCGCCACGAAGACGTCGCGTTGCGCGATGACCGGCGCCTGCTGCGCGGGGCTCAGCGGGGCGAGCTCGGTGGCGAACTTCCACGCCTCCTCGCGCGTGAAGTCGAGGATGTCGTCGATGACGCCGGTTTCGAACTTCGCGAAGACCTTGTAGAGGTCGGCCAGCACGGGACTCAGCTCGTCGATCTCGGAGAGCACGTCCGCGACTTCGTCGGCGAGCACCTGGTTGACGAGATTGAAGTCGCTCTCCAGCGACGGGAGCTGGGCGCCGGGGCTGACGATCGCCGCGGCGATGCCGAGGTCGAGGTCGATGTGCGCGTTCACACCGGCGAGGAGATGCTGCACGATGATCGGCTGAGGCAGCGCCGCGGCCTGGAACGCCACGCGCCACGCGTGCGTGAGCGGCGGGAATTCCGGCTGCGACGGCCAGAACCAGGCGTTCAGGGCGGTGAAATAGCGGCTGGCGAACGTGACGTCGAGCCGCTCCATCCGCGCCGGGTCCTGGAAGCCGGGCAGATTTTTCTTGATCGCGAGCGTGATGCGCTTATAAAGCGCAGCGAAGTAGCCGAGTCGGCTCTGGTTTTCGATGGACCACTGAATGATCCGCTCGATGGCCGCGATCACGTCGTCGATCGTGGCGATGTTCGTGATGGGAGGCAGAGGCTGCATAAAAGTTGCTGGTTCCCTCGACAGTATCGCTGATGAGCACTTTGAAATTCATGTCGTACAACATCCAGGGGCACGCCGCGCGGGGGCGGGATGACTTCATGCCCAAGCTGGCCGAGGTCATCGTGGCGACGAAGCCCGATGTCGTGGGACTGCAGGAAGTGCACTGGCGCACGCGGGTCGGTCCCACCCATCAGGGGGAGGCGCTGGCGTCGCTGACCGGGATGAACCTCATCTTCGGACGGAGCACGGTCATGGACGGCGGCGAGTACGGCAACGCCATCCTGACGCGCGGCGAGATCCGCTCGTCGTTCGTGCATCCTCTGCCCGGTTCGGGCGAGCCGCGCTCGGTGCTGCAGGCCGACATCCGCGTCGACGATCAGGACTTCTCGTTCTTCGTCACGCACCTCGCCGCGTGGGGGCGCCTGCTGCGCCTGGCGCGCATGCGGCAGATCGCGGAGCTGGGCGACATCATCGCCCGCGGCTCGCTGCCGCACGTGCTGGTGGGCGACTTCAACGTGCCGCCCGGCGCGGACGAGATCCGCACGCTGCTCTCCCACGGCCACCTGCGCGTCCTCGGCGACCCGCGCGAGTCCACCTTCCCGATGACGCGCCAGCGTCTCGACTACATCTTCGCCGACCCGCGCTGGGAGGCCGTCTCGACGGACGTCGTCCGCCGCGGGCCGTCCGATCACTGGGCCATCGTCGCGGAACTGAGGATGCGATGAGACATGTCGCAGTACCGATCTGGGTGCTGGTGCTGCTCGCACTCACCATCGCCCTGCTTCTGCTCATCCTCTGGTCGGTGAAGCGGCGGCGGCGTCCGCACCTCGCGCTGGAGCCGACGGCACTCGACGACCTGCTGCCGTCGATCGCCGGTCTGACGCAGGGGACGTGCGTGCGCGGCAACAAGGTGGAGCTGGTGCAGGACGGGGCGATGTGGGACCGCGTCTTCGCCGACATCGCCGCCGCGAAGGAGACGGTCAACTACGAGACCTTTCTCTGCAAGGAAGGAGAGCTGACGCGGCGCATGGCCGAGGCGCTGTCTGCGAAGGCGCGGGAAAAGGTGCAGGTGCGGGTGATGCTCGACGGGAGCGGCGGCAAGAAGTTCGGCAAGCACGGCCTGAAGATGCTGAAGGAGGCCGGCGCGAAGGTCCGCAAGTACCATCCCATCGTCCTCTCGAACCTCGGGCTGCTGAACAATCGCGATCACCGCAAGATCTTCGTCATCGACGGGCGCATCGCGTACGTGGGCGGGCACTGCCTGACCGACAACTGGCTCGGGCACGCGCAGGACAAGAAGCACTTTCGCGACATCAGCGCGCGCGTGGAGGGGCCGGTCGTGGCGCAGTTGCAGTCGGCCTTCGCGGAGAACTGGATCGAGGAGACGGGGGAGGTGCCGGGCGGCACGAACTTTTTCCCCGAGCTGGAGGCGGCGGGCGACGTCAGCGCGCACGCGGTGTGGCTCTCGCCGGCGGGGAGTCCGTCGACGCTCAAGCTGCTGCACTACATGCTCATCCGCATGGCCACGAAGAGCCTGACCATCCAGAACCCGTACTTTCTCCCCGACCCCGACGCGCGCAAGGCGCTGCTGGAGGCGGTGAAGCGCGGCGTGGAAGTGCGGATCATGATTCCCTCCGAGCACGCCACGGACGCGCCGATCGTGCAGCACGCCAGCCACCATCACTACGGGACGCTGCTCAAAGGGGGCGTGCGCATCTTCGACTACAACAAGACGCTCCTGCACCAGAAGATCGTGGTGGTGGACGGCGAGTGCTCCTCGATCGGATCGACGAACTTCGACGACCGCTCGTTCGAGATCAACGACGAGGTGTCGCTGGTGGTCTACGACGAGGCGATCGGGCGCGAGCTGGAGGAGACGTTCGCGCGCGACCTCGAGCACGCGACGGAACGGCATCTCGACGAATGGAGGCGCCGCCCGGTGCTGCACAAGATGCGCGACTTCGGCTCGTTTCTGTTCAACGAGCAGTTGTGAAGAACGCGTACGCGCAAGCGGGAGCCGGCACGCTGTCGGGATTTTGTGTGATGCGAAAACCGCAGGCGGCCCCGCAGACGCAGCCGCCGAGCTTCTCCTGCT
>DASUSL010000253.1:0-6048 GCA_036375135.1 Thermoanaerobaculia bacterium
CGGCGTGGCGCTGCTCGACGCGCGGCAGCGGATCGTCAGGCAGCAGGAGCTCTTCATCGGCACGCTCGACAAGACGGCCGTCTCCACGCGCGAGGTCATCCGCGTGGCCATGATCGAGCACGCGAAAGGAGTGGTCGTCTACCACAACCATCCGTCGGGCGATCCGACGCCGTCCGAGGATGACGTCCAGTTCACGTGCAGGCTGCGCGACGCGCTGGAGGTCGTCGACGTCGACTTTATCGACCACCTGATCATCGGCGCGCACCGCTACCTGTCGATGAAGGACATGGGGGCCGTGTGATGGACCCGCTCAATCGGAGCGGAGGACAGGCAATCCTGCCTGTCAGGACAGGCAGGATTGCCTGTCCTCCACCTGGGGGAAGACGAGACCATCGCTCACGTGCGGGCGACGGCCTCGTACGCCTCGACCGGCGAGATCCAGCCGAAGCGGTCCGGCGCGGTGCCGAACTGGATGGCCTGGATCTCGTCGAAGAGGCGCTTCGTCACCGGACCGAGTGCGCCGCCGCCGATCGGCAGCACCGTGCCGTCCGCGAAGACGAACCTGCTGATGCCGATCACCGTGGCCGCGGTGCCGCACGCGATGGCCTCGGTGATGACGCCCGACTTCACCTCGCGCGCGACGTCGTCGATGTCGATGTCCTGCTCGCGCGACGGAATGCCGAGCGATTCGCCGAGGACGAGCAGGCTGTCGCGCGTGACGCCGGCGAGGATCGTGCCGTTCAGCGTCGGCGTGATCAGCTCGCCGTTGCGCACGAAGAAGACGTTCATGCCGCCGAGCTCTTCGACGCGCTGGCGCCGCACCGCATCGAGATAGAGGACCTGGCTGCAGTTCCGCGTCTTGGCGTCGGTGATGGTCTTCAGCGTGACGGCGTAGTTCGCCGCCGCCTTCACCGCGCCGGTGCCGCCGGGCGCGGCGCGGACGGTGGCCTGCTCGACGAAGACCGGAACGGTGCCGGTGCCCGAGGGGACGTCCTTGAAGTAGCCGCCGGAGGGAAGCGTGATGACGAAGAAAATGAACTCGTTCGAGCTGCGGACGCCGAGGCACGGCTCGGTGCCGATCATGGTGGGACGGATGTAGACGGTGCCCGGAGGCTCCGGCACGAAGTTGCGGTCGACGTCGACGAGCCGGTGCACCGCCTCGAGGAAGAGCTGCTCGTCCACCGCCGGCATGCCCATGCGCGCGGCGGAGACGTTGAAGCGCCGCGCGTTCATCTCCGGACGGAACAGCGCCAGCTTGTCGTTCGGGTGGCGGTAGCCTTTCAGCCCCTCGAAGATCGCCTGCGCGTAGTGGAAGACGTTCGTGGCGGGATGCAGCGAGAAGTTGTGCAGCGCCTCGATGCGCGGGTCCTGCCACTGTCCCCGTTTGTACTCCGCGACGAAGAAATTCGGCGTGCACGTCCGGCCGAACTCGATGTCTTTGGGGTCGAGCGAATAGGGCGCGGTCTTCGTGGGCGAGAGATTGCCGATTCTGATCACGGTGGGTTCCTTCCGGCCGGGGCGGCGACGCGATTGCCGTCCTGCGCACGATATCCCCGTGACGGCCGCGATTCAAGCCGCCGCCAAAATCAATAGACTGCTAGACCGATGGACCTGAAGAACAAAACCGTCGTGATCACCGGAGCCTCCAGCGGCATCGGCCGCGCGACCGCCCTGGAGATGGCCCGCCGCGGCGCGAACGTCGTGCTCGCCGCGCGCCGCGCCGTGCGGCTCGAGGAGGTGGCGTCGCAGTGCCGCGCCCTCGGCGTGCGCGCGCTGCCCGTGGCCACCGACGTCACGAAGCCGGAGGAGTGCCGCCGCCTCATCGAGACGGCTGGTGACGTCGACGTGCTGGTCAATAATGCCGGCTTCGCCGTCCTCGGCGCACTGCCGGACGCCGATCCCGCCACGCTCCGCGAAATGATGGATACGAACTACTTCGGCGCCGTGCACTGCACGCAGGCCGTGCTGCCGCGGATGCTGGCCCGCCGCGGCGGCACGATCGTCAACGTCGCCTCGATCACGGGGTTGATGGGGTTCGCGCGCATGACCGGCTACTGCGCCACGAAGTTCGCGCTGGTCGGGTTCACCGAGGGGCTGCGCGACGAGGTGCTCGGAAGCGGCGTGAACGTCGCATTGGTCTGTCCCGGCACGACCGACACCGAATTCTTCGTCCGTGCCGAGAAAGGAACCATGCCGGGCGCGTCGCGGCTGATGATGGCCGTGAAACCGGAGCGGGTTGCGCGTGCGGTATGCGACGCCGCGGAAGACGGCGGGTACCGCCGCATTCTCCCCGCGCTCGCCGCGATCTACATGCGCTTCAAGGAAGTTACCCCCCGGCTCGCCCACGTGCTGTTCCGCCGCACCTCCGCCCTGCTGGAGCGGCGGCGATGAAGAAAGGCGGCTTTCCGGCGACGATGACGCTGGTCGTCATCATCATCGCCGTCTTCGCACTCGAGGTCATGACCGGCCTGCCCGTCACGCCGTGGGGCGCCAACGAGGCGTCGCTGGTGTGGGAGTACGGCCAGTACTGGCGGCTCTTCACGGCGATGTTCCTGCACGCCGGACTGTTGCACCTCGCCGTGAACTCGATCTCGCTCTTCCAGCTCGGCCGCTTCTACGAGCTGATGTTCGGCACGCGCCGTTTTCTCCTGATCTACTTTGTCTCCGGGCTCGCGGCCTCGCTGGCCAGCACGTGGTGGACGAACGCCCCCTCGGTCGGCGCCAGCGGCGCGATCTTCGGCGTCCTCGGCGCGTTCATCTTCTCCATCCGCCGCTCGCCGCTCTGGCGGAATCACCCCGCGGGCAAGAGTCTCGTCTCGCAGGCGATCTTCATGATCATCGCGAACATCATCCTCACCTGGACCATCCCGCAGATCGACAAGGCCGGCCACGTCGGCGGTCTGGTCTCCGGCCTGCTCCTCGGCGCGATCCTGCCGCCGATCGCCGCTCCGCCTCCGCCGCCGCGGACGACGGTCATCGACGTCACACCTTCCGCAGTACCAGACGAAGATCCTGCGGTGCGAAGAGACGATCGTTCAGAGCGTGGATGACCCGCTGCAGCTCCGGCGGATCGCTCTCCTGCATCGCGATCTTCGCTCCCTCGGCGACTTCATGCACGGCGCGCACTTCCGCGATCTCGAAGCCGTGCTCGCGCGCGAGCACGGTCAGCGCGGCGGGGTGACGCGGCGCCAGATGAGTGGGATCGCGCCAGAAGTCGGAGGCGGAGACGAGGATCGACTCCGCGTTCGGCGTCTCGATCATCAGCAGTCCGCCGCGGCGCAGCACGCGCTGCGACTCGCGGAAGAGCGCGAAGAGCGCATCGACCGGCAGATGCTCGACGACGTGCATCGCGGCGATGCTTCCGAGTGACGCATCCGCGATCCCGCCGAAGCACTCGGGGATGCCGGCCAGCGCGACGTTCAGCCCGCGCTGCTGCAGGTCGGCCACCGAGCGCTCGTTCGTGTCGACGCCGCGCGCGTCGATGCCCGCCTCGCGGCAGGCCACGAGGAACTCGCCGCGCCCGCATCCCGCATCGAGCACCGGCTGCTGCTCCGCCGCCAGCCGCACGTAGTGCATGACGTCCGCGCGCACGTGCGCCTCGCTCCCGCGCAGCGAGTCCTCGAGGCGGCGGTAGAGCACGTCCGGCGACTGCGCCGCGGCGGGATTCACCGCATCGCGCGCGCGCACGGCCACGCTCTCGATTTTCTGATCGAGCGCGGCGATGAGTGCGTCGTTGCGCTTCGCCGCGATCGTCACCAGTTCGCGCAGCCGCGCGCTTTCCGCGGCCAGCGCGGAGGAGAGGTCGCGCTGCAGCGCGTCGATGTCGTTGCGGAGGTCGCGGCGCGCGGCCTCGACGTCGCCGCGCACGTCCTGCAGCAGGTCGAGGATGACGAGGTTGAAGTCCTTCTGCCGCTCGGCGTCCGGCTCGGTGGCGCGGCGCACGAGGCGGCGCAGGCGGGCCAGCACCATTTCCTGCTTCGACGCCCGCGGGCGGAAGCGGCGATCCTCGCGCCACACCTCGCGCCAGCCATCCGCACCGGCGGGAGGAGCGTCGACCCAGCGATCGTCAGCCATCGGGGAGGAGAATAACGTAGGGCAGGCTTCAGCCTGCCGCCCACGTGGGTGGGCAGGCTGAAGCCTGCCCTACGTTTGGCTCACTTACTCCGCGGCGGCTTCTTCGGCCGGCGCGGCTTCGGGCTCTTCGAGCTTCTCGACGCCCTGGGCCGCCACTTCCACCTGGATGGAGGCGGTCACGTCGCGATGCAGGCGCACCTCGACGTCGTGCATGCCGACGTTCTTGATCGGCGAGCCGAGCTCGATGCGGCGCTTGTCCACCTCGATGCCCTTCTCCATCAGCGCGTCCGCGATCTCGTTCGCCGTGACGGAGCCGAACAGCTGTCCGTGCTCGCCCACGCGCTTCTCGATGCGGATCTTCACGCCCTTGACGCGGTCGGCCTGCTTCTGCGCCGCGTTCTTCTCTTCCTGCGCGAGCAGGTCCCACTTGCGACGCTGGTGCTCGATCGCCTTCAGGTTGCTCGTGGTGGCTTCCTGGGCGAGATTCTTCGGGAGGAGGTAGTTCCGCGCGTAGCCGTCCTTGACGGTCACGACGTCGCCGCGCGTTCCGAGGCCTCGGATCTCCTCAGTCAGAATGACTTTCATGAGAGTCGTCCTTTCGCTTCTTGAAATTTCGGAAATCGAAGAATGGATCGAATAGCCCCGCCAGCCCGAGGAGCACCTGGCTCACGCCCGTGAAGACCATGAAGCCGAGGAACGTCCACGCCAGCAGCGACCCGATGGGGCCCGCTCCCACCCGCAGCAGCAGCGCGCGGAAGACCGCCACGCCCTGCAGGATGTAGAGGAACACCACCACCACGAGCGTGTTCGCGGCGATCTTCTGCAGCAGTCCGCTCGCGAGAGGCGTCACGCCGCCGAAGATGAAGGCGAAGAGCAGCCACTCGGGGAGCTGGAAGTTGCGGAACAGGTACGGACGCGCCGCCTCGACGCTCTGCCACGCCCGCAGCCGGCCGTACATCAGCAGGCTGAGGATGTAGATCAGGCTGAGCGACACGAGGATCTGTCCCGGCAGCAGGAACGCGTTCACCGGACCGGCACGCTCCGCGAAGCGGATCATGTCGGCCGGCGCCTTCAGCTCGCGATACATGCGCGCCACCTCCACCCACATCGCCCTGGTCTGTTCGACCTGAGCGGCGAAGGGGGAGAAGGAGAGCAGCGCCTGTGCGGCCACTTCCGTGAGAGCCAGTCCCACCAGGGCGCCGGCCATCAGGAACATGAGCACGCGGCCGAACGACTCGCCGCGCGCGACCATCGGCACGGCGGCCATGGCCGGAATCGCGGCCGTGAGCACGACCGCCGCGAGCGAGGCCCAGGTCATGTACTGCAGGTCGCGGGTCTCGGCCTGCGTGGCCGCGCCGAACGCGATCACCAGCAGCACCGAGACGATCAGCACGGCCCAGCCGACGCGGCGTCCGTGGCGGATCGCGCAATGAAGCAGCGCCGCCGGCACGAAGACCGGCATCGGCGTCACGATCATCAGCGCGGTCAGCAGCGAGTAACCGAGAACGCTGCGCGCCGGACGTCCCGAGGGACGTTGCGGCAGCAGCACGGGCTCGCTCTGAGGCAGGGTTTCGATCATTCGGAACTCAGTCGGCGGTGAACGGGAGCAGCGCCGCGATGCGCGCGCGCTTGATCGCGTTCTGCAGCTTGCGCTGATGCAGCGCGCAAGTGCCGGAGATGCGGCGCGGCAGGATCTTTCCGCGCTCGGGGATGAACTGCTGGAGCGTCTTCACGTCCTTGAAGTCGATGTACTCGATCTTCTCGACGCAGAACTTGCAGACGCGCTTGCGGCGATAGAAGAACTTCTTCTTGCCGCCCTGGGGACCGCCACCGGGGCCGCCGCGGCGATCGTCGCCACCGCCGCCCGGACCGCCGGGGCCTCTACGTCCTGGAGTCATCGTTGCCATCTTGGTGTCCTCCTTATGCCTGCGGCGCCGTCTCGTCGGCGGCGGCGATCATCGCGCTCTCGAGCTC
>DASUSL010000254.1:0-21363 GCA_036375135.1 Thermoanaerobaculia bacterium
GGCGACCCGTGGCCGACGGCGCGGGGATGCCGATGATGGCCAGCTCCGCGCTCTGCGAGGCGGCGGTGGCGGAGTCGAGCTTCGTCAGCGGTGCCTCGAGCGACGGCCTGGCGCCATGCGCGACGTCCGAGGTCTTGACCACGGCGACGGGCGAACGACCCTCGCGATGCTCGAGCCAGAGCGTGCCGACGCTGTTCGGCCGGTTGAAGAGCGAGCGCACGACGTCGGTCCAGCGCAGCGTCTGCCGCGGCGCGACGGTGAGGCGGCGGTCGATGCCGCTGTCGCCGGTGACATAGCGCAGCGTCACGCGCATCGGGTCGCGAAACGGATTGTGGATGGTGAGGTCCGACTGCCAGTACGAGCCGCCGACGCCCGGCACGCTGCCGACCGCGGGGAAGACCATGCGCGCGACGCCGGTGGCGACGAGCTCTTTCTCGCTCGGCACGCGGATGAGGCGCAGGTAGTCGGCGATCGCGCGCGGCTTTGCGTCCGTGCGGCGCGTCCACAGTTCCACGCCGCGCACGGAGCGATAAAACGCGTACGTGTCGTCGAGGTACGCGGAGACGGCCTGCGCGCGGAGGTCGTTCGTCACGCCGTCGAACTGATCGAACAGCTCGGGCGAGCGGCGCAGCACGACCTTCGGCTTCGCCTTTTCCAGCGCGCGGATGGTCTCTTCCTGAAACGCGCGCGGCGAGAGGATCGGCACCTGATAGAAACGCGTCGGATTGGGGCGGTCGGCGAAAAAGTAGAACGCCGGCTGGTTGGAGAAGTCGAACACCGGCTCGTTTTTCTTCGTCAGCTCGCGCAGGTTGGCCACGATGTCGGTGATGCGCCACTGCACGGCCTCGGCGTTCGGATCGCGGTCGACGCGCAGCACGCGGCCGTAGTAGCGGACGAAGTCCTGCAGTCGCGCGTTGACGAGGTCGGGGATCCAGAAGAGCACCGCGACGGCGGGGATCGCGGAGAGGGCGAGCGTGGCCACGAAAGCGCGCGTCCCCTCGTCGCCGCGGCGCCAGAGGCCGCGCATGGTGCGCACGAGGATCACCGCCAGCAGCACGATCAGCGGTCCGATGAGGAACGCCGCGAAGTACTGATGGCGGAACGACACGCGTCCGAACGCGGTCCTTTGAGCGACGGTGGCGAAGACCGTCAGCACGAGCAGCGCGAAGTCGAGCGTGTCGACGCGGCGCTTCTGCCACCGCGCGATGAAGTAGATGAAGGCGATGACGATGACCAGCGGGCTGAGGATGAGATGGAACTTCTCCCACAGCACGAAGTCGGCGAGCGTGTGCAGGTTTAGGTTCTTGCGGAAGGTGGTGACGAGGTCGGGGAACGGGAGCGACCAGACCGCGTCGATGATGCTCGGGATGGTCACGAACGACGTCACGGCAAAGTCGTCGAGCGCGCCGTGCATGGCCAGCCAGATCGCGAACGGGGCGGCGCCGAGGATGACGCCGAGGAGGAAGAACGCGGCGGCGTGGATCGGCGCCAGTCCGTTCCACTGCACGCGCCTCGAGGCGATCCAGAGCAGCAGCGACGCCGCCAGCGCGCCGGCGATGGAGTACGCGCCGATCTCGTAGCTGAAGAAGAGCGCCGCGCCGGCGAAGACGCCGCTGAAGATCGCGGAGGCTTTGCTGCGTCTTCGCAGCGCGTTCCAGAAGAGCGCCGCCGCGGCGACCTGGAAGAAGGTGCGGTTGTTTTCCGCCGTCGTCCACGAGCCCATGGCCACGCACAGCAGCGCGAGCGGGATGGAGTCGAACACGGCCAGGCCGAGGAACCAGATGGCCACGCCGAGGAAGGCGCCGACGATGACCGTGCGGGCGATGGCCACGTCGAGCGAGCGTCCGAAGAGCTGCATCAGCCAGGCGTCGAGCTGGCCGTCTTCCATCATCCCGTGCAGCGCGAAGACGTCGCGGAACGGCACTTTGCCGCGCAGGTAATCCGACGCGGGGCCGATCGACTCGCCGCGGTGGAAGAGATCGATCCACTGCGAGAGCTGGGCGGTGGAGGCGTAGCTGAAGAGATAGATCAGCGCGGGAATGACGGCGTACGCGGCGAGGCGCCACGCGCTGCGCGGCTTGATCGGCTTCAGCGTGAACAGCAGCGCGCAGATGACGAGCGTGATGGTCATGACCGCGCGCGCGGGCTTCAGCGGAACCCACGCCGCGGCGAGGAACGGCAGCAGCACGATCGGCAGCGCGGCGACGGTGAGGCGCTTGAAGACTTCCTCGCGGTCGCGGCCGAAGTTCAGCTCCGCCAGCCGCGCGATGAGCAGCGCGGCGGTCCAGAAGAGCGCCATGAAGAGCGCCACGAAGACGACTTCCAGGAAGAGCGTCGGGATGTGCGCGATCCGCCGCGCGGTGACGAGGTAGCGGTAGAAGAGCCACGCCAGCGCCTCGCAGAAGAGGAGCGCGTGGTACGGGCGCAGCTCGGGGCGGAACAGGTCGCGGATCCACTTCCGCATCTGCACCACGCGCAGCAGCTTCGGCGCGCCGAGGGAGAGGACGATCGGGATGCCGAGAATCCAGCCGACCTTGCCCGTGGTCAGGTAGAAGAGCGGCGAGAAAAAGTAAGGGACGGCGAAGAGCACTTTCTCGGCGAACGTGCGGTGCTTCACTTTGCGGAGCAGGCGCTGGAACCAGATGGTCAGCGGCGGGACGAGGAGGAAGAAGAGGGCGGCGCCGAGGTAGTCGCGCAGCTTGGAGTAGCGCTCGATGGTGACCAGGCCGACGGCCACGGGGTCGGTGGGCGGGAGATTGCGCAGCAGAAGCGTCAGCGAAAGAAAGACGCCCGCGGCCAGACAGAACGCCGCGATCCAGAGCAGGGCCGCAACGATGCGGTCAGCGAGCTTCACGCGCCGCGAGTGTAGCAGCGGTGCGGAGGAGGCATTCGATCTGGGGGTCGTCGAACGTGCGGGTGCGGAAACGCTCGAGGAATGCGGCGAGACGGGACTCCCGATACAGATTCGCACGATGCGTCGAGTGCGCCAGGATCGCCAGGCGAGTCAAACGTAGGGCAGGCTTCAGCCTGCCCGCCCCGGGGGGACAGGCTGAAGCCTGTCCTACGTTTTGCCACAGTGGGTCGGGTTGTACGTCGTTCGCGGCTTCGGGACGCGGGGGGAGCGGGCGATTCTGCCTGGTCACGCTCGCGCCTTTCTTCCGCGCGGCGAGGATCACGTAGTCGCACGGCACGCGGCCGCTGTCGACGAGCATCGCCTCGATGGTGCAGAGCATCTCCAGGATGCTCCGCTCGCGCGCATTCTCGAATCGGAAGCCGGCGATGGTCTCGTAGAGCAGATGCTGGAGGATCGTCCCGCCGATCGGCTTTCGCTCCAGCACCTCGAACGTTCGCTCCGTGAACGCGAGCAGCTCCTCGCTGCGCACGGCTTCGGTCGGATCGTTGGCCAGCATCTCATCGACCGTCGGGCGCTGCTTCGGCGGCTGGCCGATGCAGGCCAGCAGCATGTTGATGATCGACAGCACGTCGTCGCTGTACTGAAAGCGGTTCGGACCGACGTATTCGTTGAGGATCAGCGTGGCGTTCGCGCGCATGGTCTTCTGCAATTGCGCGTACGCGTGCTCGAGGTTTTCGACGTGATGGAGCACGGAATGCGCGAGCACGACGTCGTACGTGTCGGCGGGAAGCTCGTCGCGATTGAGGTCGAGGACGCCGTAGTGGATCTTGTCGATGTCTTTCGCGGCGTCTTTCGCGCGGGCGACAGCGTCCGCGGCGAAATCGACGGCGTCGATGCGAGCGACGAACGGCCACTGCGCCACCGCCCGCTCCAGCCACCCCTCGCCGCATCCGAGGACCAGCACGCGCAACGCGTCGCCGGCGAACCAGCGATGCGCCCACGAGGAAAGCCAGTCGCGCGCGGGATCGCCCGTCGCGCGCTCGTTGAGGTGCATGAGGACGGCGGTGTTGGCCATCCAGGTGTTGTGGGCGAGATCGCGCGCGTGCTGTTCGTCGTTCCAGACGGTCATGTTTAGGAGTGCGGGGGCGATAGCCACCGCTTTGCGAGCGCGGCACTGCTAGCCTGCGGCTCGCAAAGCGGCGGCTCTGCCGCCGCACTCCTAGACTACCAGCGGAACTTCGCCCCCGCCGAGAGGAGCCGATGGCGCCTCGGGCTGAAGCCCGCGCGCTACACGGCGGCCAGCGAACAGGCGGCAACGACGGCGTCACGCATCGCCGGAAGGGTGGCGTTCTTCGCCTCCACATCCGGCGTACGGCCGTATTTGCGGATGGCCTCGCTCGTCGCCGGGCCCATGGAGACCAGCAAAGCGCGGCCCGGATGGAGCCTGGCGAAAAAGTTGTCGACGGTCGAGCCGCTGGTGAACGTGACGATGTCGATCGCGTTCTGTTCGAGCAGCGAGCGCAGCTCGTCGAGATCGGCATCGACGGCGACGGTGCGATAGGCCACCGCGAGATCGACCTCACCGCCGCGGCGGCGCAACTCGTCCAGCAGTTCGTCGCGTCCTTCCTCGGCACGGACGACCGCGGTGCGGATGCCGGTCTGATCCTGCGGGAGCAGCGGCAGCAGTTCGGTGGAGATGAAGCGCTCCGGCACGAGGTCGGGATTCACGCCGCGCGCGCGCAGATCGGCCGCGGTGGACGCGCCGACGGCGGCGATCTTCGTCCCGGCCAGCGAGCGCACGTCCTTCCCCGCCTGGAACAGACGCGCGAAGAACGCGGCCACGCCGTTCGTCGACGTGAAAATCAGCCAGTCATAACGCGACTCGATGGCGCGATCGAGCGACTCCCACGACGCGGGCGGCGCGATCTCGATGGTCGGGAACTGCAGCACCTGCGCGCCCGCGTCTTCGAGCAGGCGCTTGAGCTCCGAGGCCTGCTCGCGGGCGCGGGTGACGACGACGCACTTGCCGTAGAGCGGCTTGGTCTCGAACCAGTTCAGCGTGTCGTGCAGCTTCACCACATCACCGACGACGATCAGCGCCGGCGTCTCCAGCTTCGCCTCGGCCACGCGCGCCTCGATGTTGCGCAGCGTGCCGGTGACCGTGCGCTGGTCGAGCCGCGTCGCCTTCGACACGACGGCGCAGCCGCGCTCGCCGCTCATGCCGTGCTCGATCAGCTTCTGGCAGATCGTCGGCAGGTTGGCGAAGCCCATCATGAAGACGATCGTGCCGTCGAGCTGCGCCAGCGCGTTCCACTTGATGCCGGTCGAGCCGGCGTCCGCCTCGTGCGCCGTCACCAGCGTGACCGAGGTCGCGTAGGCGCGGTGCGTGACGGGGATGCCGGCGTAGGCCGGTCCGGCGATCGACGACGAGATGCCGGGGACGATCTCGACGGGCACGCCCGCGACCAGCAGCTCCTCCGCCTCCTCGCCGCCGCGTCCGAAGACGAACGGATCGCCGCCCTTCAACCGGACGACGGTCTTCCCTTTCTTCGCCTCGGACACGAGGAGCGCGTTGATCTGGTCCTGCGGCAGCGCATGCGCGGAGGCACGCTTGCCGACGTACACGATCTCGGTGGTCTTCGGGATGCGCGCGACGATGTCGTTCGACACGAGCGCGTCCAGGGCGACCAGGTCCGCGGTCTCGATGAGCTGCGCGGCGCGCAGGGTGAGCAGGCGTGCGTCGCCGGGTCCGGCGCCGACGAGATAAACCATTCCGGTCATGTGAAGAGCTCCCCGGCGCCCTGTTCCATCAGGCTGGCGTAGACGTCGTCCACACCGCGGCCCTCGGCGCGAATCGAGCGCGTGCCATTGGAGAAGAACGCGCGCAGGTTGGAATCGGATGAATGGACGGCCACGGCGGAGTAGCAATCGAGCCGCGTGCCGAACTTCTGCAGCACGCCGCGCTCGGTCAGCGCCGCGCGCGCACTCGGCTCGTGCGTGATCGCGCGCGCCGCCTCGATGGCGAAAGCATTCGTGGCGAGGCACTCGATGGCCACGATGCCCTGCCCCGCCGCGGGCACCATCTGCTCGACGGGAAAGTACGAGGTGATCTCGCCGGCGCGGCCGAGTCGCGTGAGGCCGGCGCTGGCGAGGATGATGCCGGCGTACTTGCCTTCGCGCGCCTTGTTGATGCGCGTGTCGACGTTGCCGCGGATGTCTTCGATCTGCAAGTCGGGATAGAGCGCGGAGAGCTGCGCGCGGCGGCGCGGCGCGCTGGTGCCGATCACCGAGCCGGCGGGCATGTCGGCGATGGCGCGGCCGTCGATGTGCACCCACGCGTCGCGCGGATCGGCACGCTCGAGGAAGCCGGCCAGCACGAAGTGATCGGGGATGATCGACGGCACGTCCTTGAGACTGTGCACGGCGATATCCACGTCGCCGCGCTCGAGTGCCTCTTCGAGCTCCTTGATGAAAAGACCCTTGCCGCCGATGGTGGCCAGGGAGACGTCGGTGCGCTTGTCGCCGGTGGTCTTGACGATGTGCAGCTCCGGCTCGTAGCCGGCCTCGCGCAGGAGGGTGGAGGTTTTGTTGGCCTGCCAGAGCGCGAGCTCGGAGCCGCGCGTGCCGATGCGGATGCGGGTCATTTCGCCAGTCCGAAGATCTTGCGGATGGTCTTCCGCAGCGACTCGCGCTCCTGCGGCTCTTCCGCGCCGTCGCGGAGCTGCAGGATCGGGTAGTGGAGGATCTTGTTCACGAGCTGCGAGGAGAACATCTCGATGGCCTGGCGCTGGTCGGCGGTCATCGGGCCGACTCTGCGCAGGCACTTCTCCAGCTCCGTGGTGCGGATGTTCTCGAGACGCTGCTGCAGCTCGAGGATCGTGGGAACCGCATCCTGCGCGACGAGGCGTTTGCGGAATCCTTCCACCTCGCGCTGCACGATGGTCTCGGCGCTCTGCGCCTTCTGCTGGCGGAGGCCGAGGTTCGCGTCGGCGACCTGCTGCAGATCGTCGACGTTGTAGAGATACGCACCGTCGATCGACGACACCGCGGGATTGATGTTGCGCGGGACCGAAAGGTCGATGAGGAAGAGACTGCGGTTGCGGCGCGTGTCGAGCGCGCGCGTGACCTGGTACGTCTCGATGACGTAGTGCGGCGCCGCGGTTGAGGCGATGACAATGTCGCACTTGGCGAGGTGCTCTTCGATGCGGTCGAACTGCACGGCCGCCCCTTCGAAGCGCTCCGCCAGCTCCATCGCGCGCTCGTACGAGCGGTTGGCGACGAAGACCTGCTTCACTTCCTGCTGGTGCAGGTGCTCGGCGGTGAGCTCGCCCATGTCGCCCGCGCCGAGGAGCAGGACCTGCAGTCCGCGCAGATCGCCGAAGATCTTCTTCGCCAGCTCGACCGCGGCGTACGGTACGGAGACGGCGTGCTCGCCGATGCCCGTGTCGGTGCGCACCTTCTTCGCGACGCGCATGGTGTTCTCGTAGAGCTGGCCGAGGAGCGTGTCGAGGGTGCCCAACTCCTGCGCGGCGACGAAGGCTTTCTTCACCTGGCCGCCGATCTGCGGCTCGCCGACGATCATCGAGTCGAGGCCGGAGGCGACGCGGAAGAGATGCTTGACCACGTCGCCGTGGCGGAGGATGTAGAGGTGCTTTTCGAGCTCCGTACGCGCGGCGCCGGCGCGGGCGGCCAGCCAGTCGACGACCGACTCGATGACGTCTTCGTCGCGCGTGGAGACGATGGCCTCGACGCGGTTGCAGGTCGAGAGGACGGCCGCGCCGTCGACGCCATCCAGCGTGCGCAGCGCGTACGTGGTATCCCCGAGCTTCGCCTCGGCGATGCTCAGGCGCTCGCGAACTTCGACGGGCGCGGTGCGGTGATTGAGTCCGACGAGGATGAGCGGCATGGTTATCCCCGGATCCCCAGCATGGCCACGACGATGGCCACGAACGCGCCCGCGGAGACGAACAGCATCCGCTTCCGGCGATAGGTGTTGCTGATGTACGACTGCAGCAGGACGCCGAAAAGGATCCACGCCGTCACGGCGCCGATCTGCTTGACCCGCAGGTCCATGAAGCCGGCGTTGGTGCGGTACGACCAGAGCACGCCGGCGATGAGGCCGATGGTGTAGATGGCGAAGCCGATCGACAGCGCGCGGAAGCTGACGTTCTTGCAGACGTCGAGGCTCGGGATCCACTCCCACAGCCGCCCCGGACGTTTGTTCTTGAGCGCGCGGTCCTGGATCAGCGCGAGGAGACCGAAGGCGAGTCCGATGAGGAGGCCCGCGACGCCAACCGTCGACAGCAGGAGATGCAACGTGAAGACGTTGGAGCGGAGCTCGGGGTCGAGCGTGGCCAGGTTCTCGCCGACCACGGCGGACGTCGTCAGCAGCAGGAGCACGAGCGGATAGACGAAGAACGAGGCGGCGTAGACGCGGTAGCGGATCCACAACCCGAGCACGACCGCGAAGACGACCCATCCGACGAAACTCGTCGCCTCGGCGAGGTTGGTCAGCGGCGGATGCCCCGTCGCCGCGCAGATGGTGCCGATCCAGATCGTGTGCGCGATGAAGCCGCCGATCATGAAGCCCAGCCCCACGTACTGCGGACCCTTGCCGCGCGCGAACAGCGTCGTCAGCGCGGCCAGAGTGCCGAGAGCATAGAGGCCGAGAGCGAGATAGAGGGTCATTGGAGGCTCTTCGAGAACACCACTTTGTCGTCCTCGATTCTGTAGAAATCCTTCATCCGCGAGATCTCACGATAGCCCGCGCGCTCGTAAAAACGAACCGTCGGGGCGTAGCTGCGCTTCGAGGAGGTCTCGATGAGCAATATTCTGCCATCACGCCTGCGCACTTCCGTTTCCACGAAGCGGAGCAGAAGCTGCCCGAATCCCTGCCCCTGCCGCTTCGGATCGACGGCGATCCAGTAGAGGTCGTAGACGCCCTCCTCCACCGAAGCCGGTCCGAAGAGCACGTACCCCTGGACGGTGCCGGTGGCGTCTTCGATGACCTGGGCCTCGTAGTGAGTCGTAGCCGGCGAGAGAACGAGGTCGACGAGCTCCATGGCCCAGCCGACCTCCTGACGCGTGAAACGCGCCGTCGCGATGAGGATGTCGCGGACGCGGTCGCGGTCGCTGCTGGAGAGGGGACGGATCTGCATGAGCTGCGGCAGATCATACGAGGTGTGGCGAGCGACGTTTTGCCTCATGCGCAAAAGCACGATAGCCGCGCCGCGCGCGGCACGAAGGAGAGATGGTCACGTCCGGTGGTGTCGAACGTCACACGACCCAGTGGACGACAGGCAATCCTGCCTGTCCTGGGTGGGCGCTGTCAGGCCACCGCGGAGCGGGAGCGGCGGACGACGTGCCCCTTGAAGAGGTGCACGGCGTCTTTCGGGACCCAGGCGGTGATGAGGATGCCGGTGTCGTTCGAGCTCTGCTCCTGGATCTCGGCCAGCTCGTGCAGGCGCGCCACGAGGCGCGACTCCGCATGCGGGATCTCCAGATGCAGCAGCTCGCCGCCGTCGCGCTCGCGGTCGCGGATCATCTCGATGAGACGGTCCGTCCCCTCGCCGGTCAGTCCAGAGACGACCACCGAGTTGCGGCGGCGCATGGCGAAGTGCTCGTCGATGCGATCGAGCTTGTTGTAGACCTCGAAGACGCGCTCGCGGTCGATGCCGAGGTCGGAGAGGACCTCCTCGCCCACCTCGCGCTGCTCGGCGTACTGCGGATGGCTGGCGTCGATGACGTGCAGGACGAGATCGGCCGCGACGGCTTCTTCCATCGTGGAGCGGAACGAGGCCACGAGATGGTGCGGGAGCTTGCGGATGAAGCCGACCGTGTCGATGACCACCGTCTCGCGCGGCATGTCGCCGCGGATCTTCGCCGACTTGGCGTCGAGCGTGGCGAAGAGCTGGTCCATGGCCATGGAGTCGCCGCGCGTGAGACGGTTGAAGAGCGTCGACTTGCCGGCGTTGGTGTAGCCGACGAGGGCCACGGTGAAGACGGCCTCGCGCGACTTGCGCTGCGTCTCGCGCGTCTTCTCGATGTGCTTGAGCTCGTCCTTGAGCTTGGCGATGCGCGTGCGCACGATGCGGCGGTCGAGCTCGAGCTGCGTCTCACCGACGCCGCGCTTCGCGCCGCCCCCCGCGCCGCCACCCTGCCGCTCGAGGTGCGTCCAGGCGCGCGTCAGGCGCGGGAGCATGTACTCGAGCTGCGCCAGCTCGACCTGCGTGCGCGCCTCGCGCGTGCGGGCCCGGCCGGCGAAGATGTCGAGGATCAGCGCGCTGCGGTCGATGACCTTCACGCCGATGATCTTCTCGAGGTTGCGCACCTGCGCGGGCGAGAGGTCGTCGTCGAAGACGACCAGCGTGGCCTGATGCCGTTCGACGAGATACTGGATCTCTTCGGCCTTCCCCTTGCCGATGTACGTCCCGGCGTCGGGCGACTGGCGCTTGCCGAGAATGCGGTCGACGACTCTGGCGCCGGCGGTGTCGATGAGCTTGGTCAGCTCTTCGAGATGTTCTTCGGCGACGGTGCGGGTGAGGCTCGGCAGGATCAGGCCTGCGGCGATTGCCAGTTGAGGAGTGGTCATGCGGTCGTTGGGAAAACATGATAGCCCCAGTGCGGATTTCGCAGGGCTGGCGCGTCTCCTTGGTAATGCTGCCTGAAGAGCTGTACGCCACCTACTACCCGCTGCTGCGCCACATCGCGGAACAGAAGTTCCGCGTCCCGGAAGGGGACTCGGATGACCTCGTGCAGGAGGTCTTTCTGAAGTTCCTGCACGAGCCGGTGGAGAAGCCGCGGCCGTTCCTGGTGGCGGCGGTGAGCAACGCCTGCCGCACGTACTGGCGGCGCGAGGCGAAGTTCGATCGCGACACGCCGCCGCCGGAACGGCCGCGCGTCCCGCGCTACGAGGCGGCCGCCGACGCACGCGCCTTCCTGGAGCGCTTGCCGCGGCGACAGCGGCGCATCGTCGTGATGGCCGTGCGCGGCTTGCCGATGGAGCTCATCGCCCGGCGCGTCGGCTGTTCGCTGAGCTGGACGGAGAAGCTGCTGCGGCGCGTGCGGGAGGCGGCGGCCGAGGCGGTCGATCTCACGAATCGGTGCGGGAAAGGGCGGCGGCCGCGCCGCACAGTCACTTACTTGTCGGAACGCGTTGCTATGATGCGCGCCCATGTACGTCCTGTACGAGGTCCTGCTCTACCTCGTGCTGCTGCTCGCGCTTCCGTACTTTCTGCTGACCGGCGTCCTGCGTGGCAAGTACGTGGTGAATTTTCCGGTGCGTGCGGGATGGTTCCGGCATCGCGCCGGGGAGCATGACCTCTGGATCCACGCGGTGTCGGTCGGCGAGACGCTGGCTGCGCGGCCGATCGTGGAGGAGATCGCGCGGCTGCGCCCCGGGACGTCGATCGTCTTCACCACCACCACTCTGACGGGCCAGGCGCAGGCGCGCCGGCTTTATCCCGACGCCACGGTCACGTACTTTCCCTTCGATTTCGCGTTCTCGGTGCGGCGCTTCCTCGAGCATCACCGGCCGCGTGCCTTCGCGACGATGGAGACGGAGATCTGGCCGAACGTCACGCGGCTCGCGCGGGCCAGGGGCCTGCGGCTGCTGCTGGCGAACGGGCGCATCTCCGATCGCTCCTTTCCGCGCTATCGCGCGTTCCGCTGGGTGGTGGGGCCGCTGCTGCGCAAATACGACCGCATCCTGGCGCGCGAGGCGACGGACCGCGACCGCTTCGTCGCCATCGGCGCGCCGGCGGAGATCGTGGACGTGTCGGGGAACGTGAAGTTCGACTACGAGCCGGACGACACCCCTCTCGAGATCGCGCCGCAGCTCGAGGCGCTGATCGCCGGACGGCAGGTGGTGGTGTTCGGCTCGACGATGGAAGGGGAGGACGAGGCGCTGCTGCCGGAGATCGAGTCGCTGCTTGCGCAGCACAACATCTTCGTGATCATCGCGCCGCGGAAGCCGGAGCGGTTCGAGCTCGTGGCGGGACTCCTGGCCACCTCGTCGCTGCGCTTCGTGCGGCGCAGCGATGTGGAGCGGGCTTCAGCCCGCTCGGGCGGGCGGGCTGAAGCCCACCCCACATTCGACGTCCTTCTCCTCGATACCTTCGGCGAGCTGGCCAGGGTCTACCGCTACGCCACGGCGGCGTTCATCGGCGGGACGCTGGCGCCGATCGGCGGGCACAATCCGATCGAGGCGGCGGCGACGGGCGTGCCGGTCTGCTTCGGGCCGTCCATGACGAACTTTCGCGAGATCGCGCAGGTCTTCCTGCGCAACGAGGCGGCGGCGGAGGTGCGGACGGCGTCGGAGGCGGCGGAGTTCCTGACGCGCATGCTCGAACAGCCGGAGCTGCAGCGCGCCTGGGGAGAGCGGGCGCGGGAGACGGTGCTGCAGAACCGCGGAGCGTCGGAGCGGACGGCACGCCGGATTGTCGAGTTGCTCGCGTGAACCCGTGGCATCTCGTGAACCGCGTGCGCCGCGCGCTCTATCGCGCCGGCATCCTGCGCGGGAAGAAGCTGCACCGGCCGGTGATCTCGGTGGGGAACATCGCCGCCGGAGGGACGGGAAAGACGCCGGCGGTGATCGCCATCTGCCGCAGGCTGGCGGCCGAGGGGCTGCGGGTGGCGGTGCTGACGCGCGGGTATAAACGTGGCGATAAAAAGTACTCCGGTCTGGTGACATCAAACGATGCCGCTAAATTCGGCGATGAACCGGTCCTGATTAAGAGCTCTTCTAATGCAGACGTTTTGGTCGGCAAAAAACGTTACATGAATGCGCGCGACTATGACTGCGATGTATTCGTGCTGGACGACGGCTTCCAGCACCTGCAGCTCCGGCGCAACCTGGACATCGTCATCGACGCCCCGTCGCGCTTCTACCGCGAGGGACGTTCCGCCCTGCGCGATGCCGACATCGTCATCCCGCGCAATCTGCGCACGCTGGTGCCGGAAGAGCTGACAGGGCGGCGCGTCTTTGCCTTTGCCGGACTGGCCGACAACCAGCAGTTCTTCGCCTCCCTGCGCGCGGCGGGCGTCGACGTGGCGGGGACGAAAAGCTTTCCCGATCACCACCGCTACACCGCCGCCGACCTCGCGGCGCTGAAGCGAAACGGGCTGCCGCTCGTCACCACGGAGAAGGACAAGGTCAAGATCGACGATCCGGACGTGATCGCGGTCGGAGCGGAGCTCGACATCCCGGAGGAAGTGCTCGCCGAGGTCGTGCGCGTGGCGCGCGGCGAGTCGCGGCGCAGGAAGCGGCGCAAGAACGCGCTGCTGCAGCGCGTCGAGTATTCGCTCTATCGCTTCATCGCCCGCCGCGTCACGGCCATGTCCGAGGAGGCAGTGCACCGCTGGGGCACGCGCCTCGGCGCGCTGGCCGGGCTCGTCCTCCGCGGACGGCACAGGCTCGCGCTGCGCAACCTCCGCTACGTCTACCCCAAGCGGCCGGAGGGCGAGCTGCGCAACATCGCGCGCGACTGCTGGCGCCACTTCGGGCGCGAGGCGCTGATCTCCATCCGGATGCAGAACCTCTCCCTCGAGGAAGTGGCGGCGCGCTGCCCGTTCGTGAACGCGCACGTGCTCGAGGAGGCCATCGCCCGCGGCAAAGGGACCGTGCTGATCAGCGCGCACTGGGGCGGATGGGAGGTCGCGGGCCTGGCGCTGATGTCGATGGTGAAGAACGTGCGCACGGTGGCGCGGCCGCTCGACAACGAGCTGCTCGAGCGCGAGCTGCAGCAGATCCGCGAGCGCACCGGCGCCGAGGTCGTCGACCGGCGCAAGGCGGCGCGCGTGCTGCTGCGCGGGCTGGCCGACAACGCCGTGGCGGTGCTGCTGCCCGACCAGGCCGTGCTGCCGCGGGAGGGGGTGCTGGCGCCCTTCCTGGGGCATCCGGCGTGGACCACGCCGGCCCCGGCGAAGATGGCTCTGCGGGCCGGATCTACGATTGTGTTCGCTTTTTGCATTCCGGACGGCCTCAGGCATCGTCTCGAGTTCGAAGAGCCGATTCGAGCCGATCTGCTGACTGAGGCTGAGCGTGACCCGAACGAGCTGACGAAACGAATCAATGAGATCATCAGCCGCCGGATTCATGCGCGTCCCCACCTCTGGCTGTGGATGCATGACCGCTGGAAGGGGACGGGAGAAGGTGACGTAACGAATGGCGTGTGAAACGGTCGCGATCGGCCTCAACTGGGTGGGAGACAACGTCCTCGCCCTTCCGGCGTACAAGGCATTGCAGCACCGCTTCCGCAGCGAAGGCGGCATCGCCATCGCCGCGCCGACCAACGTCGCCCCGTTGCTCGAGGCGACGGGCGTCTTCAAGGAAGTCATCGGCTGGCCGCGCTCGACGCGCAAACGCGTGGCCATGCTGCGCGAGCGTGACTTCCGCCGCGCCATCATCTTTCCGAACTCGTTCCGCGCCGCGGTGATCGCCTTCGCCGCCGGCATCGACGAGCGCTGGGGCTACCCGACCGACGTGCGCGGGCTCTTCCTCACGCACCCGGTGGCGCCTCCCGCCACGCGCGGCCACCAGCTCGACGACTACACGCCGCTCCTCGCCGCGCTGAACGCGCCGCGCGTGGTCGACGACATCCCCACCATCAAACTGAGTCCCGCGGTGCGCGAGCATGGACGCCGCCGCCTTCTCGAGATCGGCCTGCATCTCGACCGCCCCGTGATCGGCATCCACGCCGGTGGCCTCTACGGCCGTGCGAAGCACTGGGGCGACGAGCGCTACGTCGACGCGATCCGCCGCCTGCGCCTCGAAGGCTTCGACGTGGTGCTGCTCACGAGCCCCGGCGAGCGCGCCCAGGCCGAGCGCATCGCCACGACCTGCAACGGAGTGCCGATGGTCGGCCACGACGGCGACGTGCTGGAGCTGGCCGCGGCGATGTCGCACTGCGCCGCGATCCTGACGAACGACAGCGGCCCGCTGCACGTGGCCGCCGCGCTGGCCGTGCCGTCGGTCTCGATCTTCGGACCGACCGACCCGGAGCGCACGACGATCCCCGGCGCGACGCGCGTCATCCGCCAGCGTCTCTCCTGCCAGCCGTGCTATCAGCGCGAATGCCCCCTCGGACATCACCGCTGCATGGCGGACGTGTCGGTCGACGAGGTGGTGGAAGCGGCGGTCGGACTGTTCGCGGTCGGCGAGGTCGAGACCGAGGCAGTGCGTCACAACGACCGGTAACAGCCGACACAGTCAACCGTTCGCGCGCGACGCAACGTGAGATCCATGTACGGATGGATCCAGCGCTGGCGCCTCTACCACGGCACGCACGTCATCACCTGCCCGGAGAATCTGCGTCCCGCCGCCGTGCGCGTGAACACGCGCGACGCGGACCTGCACCTGCGCACCTGCACGCGCTGGCCGGAGATGGCCGGCTGCGACGAGGCCTGCCTCAGCCAGATCGAGGCCGCGCCGCACGCCTGCCGCGTGCAGGCGATCGTCGCGCAGTGGTACGACAAGAAGCGCTGTCACTTCTGCGCGCGCCCGATCGGCGAGATCGTCTGGCACGAGCGCCCGCCCGCCCTCCGCACCCGCGACGGCAGAACGCGCGAATGGAAGGACGTCGCGCCGCAAGAGCTGCCGGACGTTTTCGCGACGGCGGCGCCGGTCTGCTGGGCGTGCCATGTGGTGGAGACGTTCCGCCGCGAGCATCCGGAGCTGGTGGTGGAGCGCGCACGCACCGCGACCCCTCGGCACACCATCAAACCGTCGGCGTCGGTCTACTGAGCGCCGGCGGTTACCGGATCGCGCCCTATAATCGCCGCAATGGCGCGAGCGGCCGCGGAAGAGAAGCTCTACAAGATCGGTGAGGTCTGCAAGACCGCCGACCTGCAGCCGTACGTGCTCCGCTACTGGGAGACCGAGTTCCCGTCGCTCGCGCCGGGCAAGAGCGGCGGCGGCCAGCGGCTCTACACGCGCCGCGAAGTGGACATCATCCTGCGCATCAAGGAGCTGCTCTACAAAGAGGGGTTCACGATCGCGGGGGCGAAGAAGAAACTGGAGCTGGAGCTCGCGGAGCCGGCGGAAGCCGTGGCGCCTGCGCCGCCTGCGGCGGCGGGACGGGCTGAAGCCCATCCCACGTTGACTCACGTCAAGCAGGAGCTGCGCGCGATCCTCGAGCTACTGCGCGAATAGCGCGACGATGCGCTCGAGGCCTGCCTTGTCTTCTTCGTCGAAGGCGTTCAACTGATCGGAGTCGACGTCGAGCACGGCCAGCAGCTCCCCTTCGCGATCGAACACCGGCACGACGATCTCCGACTTCGAGTTCGGATCGCAGGCGATGTGGCCGGGGAAGTGGCTCACGTCGGGCACGATGACGGTCGCGCGCAGCGAGGCGGCGGTGCCGCAGACGCCGCGTCCGAGCTCGATCTGCAGGCAGCCGACGGTGCCGATGTACGGCCCGACGACGAGACGGCCGCCGCACATGCGGTAGAAGCCGGTCCAGAAAAAGTGCGGGAAGGCGTTCGCGAGGACGGAGTTGATCGTCGCCATCAGGGCGATGTCGTCGAGGGTCTCCCCTCCTTCATCGCGCCAGACAGCGACGATCGCATCGTGGCATTCGGCGTAAGTGGTGGATTTGTCGTTCAACGCTTGCGACGATTGACGCGCACCGGAGCTGGCGCGAGACGCGGTGTGGCGCCGGCTGCAATCAGCAGGAGCGTTCCGGCTACTGCAAGAATGACTTCGATCATGCCGTCCTCCACCAGCGATCTAGTGCAGGTTGGCGGCCAACTCGTAAATGCGCTCGTACTCCCTCGCCGAGCGCTCCCACGAGAAGTCGGCCTGCATCCCGTTGGTCTGTAAGGCTTTCCATACGGACGCATCCTTGAAGTTCAGCATCGACACCCAGGCGGCCAGATAGAGGTCCACCGGATCGGGCGCGCCGAAGCCGAAACCGTTCGCGACCGCGAGGTTGGTGCCATCAAAAGGGATCACCGTGTCCGCCAATCCGCCCGTCAGGCGGACGACGGGGATGGTGCCGTAGCGCAGCGCGTACATCTGGTTGAGTCCGCACGGCTCGTAGATCGACGGCATGAGCAGCATGTCGGCGCCGGCGTAAAGACGATGCGCGAGCGCGTTGTCGAAGCCGATCCAGACGCGGCAGTGCGACGGATGCTTCGCGGCCACCGCGGCCAGCCCATCCTCCAGCGCGGGATCGCCGCTGCCGAGGATGGCGACCTGCGCGCCCGCCGCGAGCAGACGATCCAGCACCGGAATCAGCAACTGGAACCCTTTCTGATCGACGAGGCGCGAGACCGCGGTGATGAGCGGCGTCTTCGCCGAGAACCTGAAGCCCGCCTCCTTCGCCAGGGCGCGCTTGTTCTTCTGCTTCTCCTTGAGCGTGTCGGCGTCGAAGGCGTTCGGAAGGTACGGATCGGTGAGCGGGTCCCACTCTTCGACGTCGATGCCGTTGAGGATGCCGGTCAGCGGCACGTGCTGCAGCACGCCGTCGAGGCCGGCGCCGTGCGCCGGCGTGCGGATCTCGCGCGCGTACGTCGGCGAGACGGTGGTCACCTGGTCGGCGAAGAGGATGCCCCCCTTCATCGGATTGAGCGTCCCGAAATGCTCGACGGCGTCCGGCGCCCAGTAGCGGCTGTGCAGTCCGGTGATCGGAAACGCATCCGCGCCGGCGGCGCCCTGGTAGTGCAGGTTGTGGATGGTGTAGACGGAGCGCGTCCTGGCGAACTGCGGTTGCGCGCGCAGCCCCGAGTGGAGGTAGACCGGCAGGAGCGCGGTGTGCCAGTCGTGGCAGTGCAGGATGTCGGGCGCGAGGTCGAGCAATTCGCACGCGCGCACGATGGCGCGGCAGAAGAAGGTGTAGCGCAGCAGGAAGTCGTCCGTGCCGTCGGCGTCGCGCGCGTAGATCTGGTCGCGCTCGAAGAAGTGGTCGTTGGCGACGAGGATCAGCGGGATGTCCGTCCCCGGCAGCGTCGTCCGCAGAAACGTCGCCTCGGCCACCCAGTTCGCCCACGCGATGGTCACGGTGGGCAGGAGCTGGTAGACCGAGATCCCATTCTTCTCGAACCAGTGCCGCGCCTGCCGGTAGTACGGCATGAAGACGACGACGTCGTGGCCGAGACGGGAGAGGGTTTTCGGCAGCGCGCCACACACGTCGCCCAGGCCGCCGGATTTGGCGATCGGGGAGACCTCGGCGGTGGCGAAGACGATCTTCATTGCGGTTCCGCTTTTTCCGCTCCGCAGTTTATCCCGCGCGTAGACGCGGGATCTCGGGTGCACTTACGCAGTCCATGCCCCATGCGGCGCAGGTGCACCCGAGATCCCACGTCTACGCGCGGGATAAAGTGGAAAGCGGGACGAGCAACTACAAAACAGCGATCGATGCGTAGCCCACCACGTGCGAGTAGTCGCCGTTCACGTCGCCCGAGGTCGCATGCTTCACCAGCCGCGCGTCCTTCGCGCCGAGTGCGTTCGCGGCGACGAGCATGGTAGTGGTGGGGATGAAGCCGCACATGGAGACGTCGTACTCGCCGACCACGCGCCAGAGCTCTCGCGGATTGCGGGCCAGCACCTGGTCGATCGCGAGCTGGTCTTTGCGCAGCGTCTCGCGCTGGTCTTCGTAGTGATTGAGGTCGGAGCTGGCCAGGATGGCGACCGGCTCTTTCTCCTCTTTCACGACGTCCGCAATGGCGCGGCCGATCTCCTCGGCGTAGTCGTAGCGGTGCGCGCCGAGGCAGATGGGGACGAAGGTGAAATCGCCGAGGGTGCGCTGGAGAAACGGGAGCTGCACTTCGAGCGAATGCTCGCGGGCGTGGGCGCGGGTGTCGTCGGCGAGGAGCGGCGTCTTCGCCATGAGCGCGTCGGCGAGCGAGGTCTCGATGGCCACGTCGCCGAACGGCGTGCGCCACGCACCCTCGCGGTTGATGGCGGCAAAGTGTCCGGCGCCGGTGTGGTTCGGGCAGAGGATGATCAGCCGCTTCGGGAGCTCGGCCAGCGCGTAGATCGCGGCAGCGACGTGTCCGCTGTACATGAACCCCGCGTGCGGGACGACCGCGCCGACCACGCGCTGCTTCTCAGCCGCGGGCGGATTGGCGGCGAAGCAGGCGTCGACCTGTTTGCGCAGGCGGTCGGGCGACCCCTCGTAGAAGGTACCGGCGACGGCGGGCGGTCGGACGTACATGTGCGTACTGTACAAAATCAAAATGCCGCGAGGGGCGCTCGCGGCATTTTCGACGGCGGAGTGTCGATCGCTTCGACGCGTCGGGGTCGCGGTTGCATTCGCCCCTGGAGCGGAACTGCCGGTCAGAAGGGTCTGCGGACTGCCTCGCACTTCACCGAGGGCCGCTCGCCTTCCATACCGCCGTCGTCGCAGGATTTTGCAGCGGCCATGCCATGGAGACGACGAGAGGCATCTCGTCGTCTCTCTTTTGCTCCCTCGGCATTACCTGCCGAAGCTCGGCGAGTACAGCACGGCGTTCAGGAAGATCGGGAGCGTGCCTCGCCAGAAGAGGCGGAAGTGCGGGTCATCCGCGAACGTGATGACCTGGCCGCGGCCGAACGGCTCGCTGACGACGTACACCGATCCCTTGATGCGCTCGATCGACTCGTCCCACGCCACGCCGGAGATGAGCGGCTCCTTCGCGTCGATGGTCAGGATGTTGTCGACGCGCTTCGGCATCGGCAGGAAGGCGTTGCTCCCCTCGACCAGCACCGCCGGCGGGCGCGGCACGCCGAACGTGAGATACGAGCGCTCGTTCATCGTCGTGCGGAACGCGGAGCCGGGGACGCGGAAGTCGTTGTAGCGCTCGGACGGTGAGGCCACCGCGTCCTTCTCGTCTTCCTTCTTCTTCGGCGGCTCCCACAGTTTCAGCTTCGAGATCTCGACGTCCTTCTCGCGCAGGAAGGCGCTCGCGCCTTTCACGGCCACGATCGTGCCGCCGTCGCTCACCCACTGCTTGATGCGGTCGAGGCCGCGCTTGCCGAGGCGGGCGGAGTAGTTGCCGTCCGGGAAGACCAGCACTTCGTACTTGTGCAGCTCCAGGTTGCCGAGCGACTCCGTCGAGAGGACGCTGTGCGGCACCGGCGTGTCGATGTCGAGCGTGTGCCAGAGCATGCCGAACGAGGTCGGGTCGCTGCCCGGGCCGCCGACCAGGCCGATGCGCGGCTGCTTCACGAAGCGCACTTTCTCCGAGCCGAACGACGTGCCGCCGAGCCATCCCGACTCCACCGGCACGACGCTCACGCCGGCCGCGGTGGCGATGGTCTGCAGGCGCGCGTCGAGATCCTTCTCGTTGTTGCCGCGCAGGACGACGATCGTGCCGCGCGCGAACGTGCGCTCGCCCGTGTTGACCGGGCTGTCGATGACGCTGAAGCGGATCTCCTCCTCGAGCAGCCGGCCGGCGAAGCGGTAGATCTGAGGATCGTTGCCGTCGACGAGATAGCCGTACGACGCGTTGCGGAACGCATTCGGCGCGCTCTTCGTGTACTCGCGCGTGCCGGTCACGGGCGCCGTCGTCACCCACGCCTCGACGTTCATCGCCAGCGGGAGCGACCAGGTGGTCAGGTCGTAGAAATCGTCCGGCTCGTCGGCCTCCGCTTTCGCGCGCTGCTCTTCGACGAAGCCCTTGCCGAACACGGGCGCCTTCTCCAGCAGCGTATTCGCCAGCGCGCCGCGCGGCTGGCGCGTGTTCACCACCACCGTCCCCGCGGGGAACGTCTTCGCTTCCGTGACGTCGCGATCGAGGCGCGTGGCGCGGATCGACGTCGCGCTGCCGAGGGACTCGAGGCGGACGCCGTTGCGCTGGAGCGTGTCGATGAGTGCGTCGAAGTTCGGCGAGCCGGGCGCGAGGAGATAGACGTTTTTGCCGTTGTCGATCTGCGCGCGGGCGGCGTCGTACGTGTAGCGCAGCAGCTCCGCGCGATGTTGCGCGGCGGTGCGCACCGTGATGATGCCGGTGGTGTAGTGGCGCAGCGCGCGGTCGGCCAGCGTGAGCACGCTGCTGTCGTCGCGCTCGATGCCGCTGCCGGCGCGGCCGCCGCCGGCCATCTCGTAGGTCATGCCCACGGCGCCGTGCAGCGACGGCCACGAGTCGCCGTAGCCCGGATAGAAGAGGTCGAAGCGCTCGGCGACGAAGAACGGCCAGGCGCGGCGCGAGAACTCGGCGGCGTTCGCGCGGCCGAAGACGTCCAGCCAGTCCTCCACTTTCTCGGGGAGGTTGGCGTTGATCGGCTTCGCGTCGGGCGGGAAAAAGTACGACGAGGTCCACGACATCTCGTGGAAATCGACCAGGACCTGCGGCATCCACTCGCGATACGCCGCGACGCGCGCCTGCGTCTCTTTCTGCGACTGCCACGCCCAGTCGCGGTTCATGTCGATGAGGTAGTGGTTGTAGCGGCCGCCCGGCCACGGCTCCTGATGCTCGAAGGCGTCGGGGTTCGTGTTCGCGCGCGTGCCGCGCATGCGGTGAAACCACTGGATGTAGCGTTCGCGCCCGTCGGGATTCTCGAGCGGATCGAGCACGACCACGACGTCGTC
>DASUSL010000255.1:0-3318 GCA_036375135.1 Thermoanaerobaculia bacterium
ATCCGGAGCGCGTGGTCGTCGGCGTGACGATCGCCCGTGCGGAAGTCTCCGACGCCGCCGCGGAAGGCGCGACGGCCGAGCCCGAGGTCATCAAGAAGGGCAAGACCGAGGACGAGAAGTAACTTCGCGACATCGCACATCCCACGCCCCGCGCGACCCGCGGGGCGTTTTTCTTTCTGATGAAACTCACACTCCTCGCACTACTCGCCACCATCAGTGGAGGACAGGCAATCCTGACTGTCCTCGTCGTCGGGACTCCAGTGGGACAGGCCGGACAGGCAGGATTGCCTGTCTTCCACTCGGTGCTGCCGAAAGCGAAGGTGCCGTTCGTGGCCGCGGACGGCAGCGGCGGCTTCTACGTCAGTCACGTCGCCGACGGCGCGTTGAAGGTCGCGCACGTGCGCGACGGCAAGTGGTCGCCGGCGCGGACGATCACCAGTGACGCGAAGCTGCTCGTGAACAGCGCCGATCATCCGTCGATCGCCGTCGACGGCAAGCGCCTGCTGGCGAGCTGGTCGACGCGCAACGCCCACGGCACGATCATTCATCTCGCCGAGTCGAAGGACGGCGGCGCGACGTGGTCGAAGGCGAGGACGCCGCATCCGCAGATGGTCTCGGCGTTCGGCTTCGCGTCGCTGCTGCCGAAAGAAGCGGTGTTCCTCGACGGACGCGGGCTGCCGGGCGGCATGGAAGGGGCGGGCGACATGCAGCTCCGTACCGCGGACGCGCTTCTCGACCCGCGCGTCTGCGATTGCTGCCAGACCGCCGCGGTGATGACCAGCGCCGGCGCGGTGGTGGCCTATCGCGACCGCTCGGACAAGGAGATCCGCGACATCTCGATCGTGCGGAAGACGGCGAAGGGCTGGACCGCGCCGAAGACGCTGCACGCCGATGGCTGGCAGATCAACGGCTGTCCGGTGAACGGACCGCAGCTCGACGCGCGCGGCAAGCGCGTCGTGGCGGCATGGTTCACGGCGGCGCAGAACGCGCCGCGCGTGCAGGTGGTGTTCTCCGGCGACGCGGGTGCGACGTTCTCCGCGCCGCTGCGCGTCTCCGAGCGCACGACGGGCCGCGTCGACGTGGCCTGGATCGATGATCGCCACGCCGTGGTCACGTACCTCAGCGAAGGTGCGCTCCACGCGCGGCGCGTGTCGCGCGACGGTACGATGGGCGCGCCGGTGAAGATCGCGGCCGCCGCGGGCGGGTTCCCGCGCCTGGCTGTTTCGAAACAGAATGTCGGCGTCGTCTGGTCCGCGGACGACGGCGTGCACTTTCAACTGCTCGAAGGGGTGAAATGAGAAAGCGTTCCTGGTTGCTGGTGGCTGGTTGCTTGTGGCTGGTGGTGCTGGCGGGGTGCAAGCGAGGGGAGCAGGCCACGCACGGTTCCGGCGACGGCAAGCGCGGCGGAACGCCCGCGGCAACCGCGACCGGCACGGAGCCGGGTGCGGCGATGCCGGAGTACTCGGCCATGAACCTCGACGGCACGAAGTACGAGCTGGCCTCGCATCGCGGCAAGGTCGTGCTGCTGAACCTCTGGGCCACGTGGTGCGGCCCGTGCCGTTACGAGATCCCGGAGCTGCAGCGCCTCCACGACGAGCACGCGAAGAAGGGCTTCGCGGTGGTCGGCGTGAGCGTCGACGAGAGCGGCATCGAGTCGGTGCGGCAGTTCGTCACGGAAAACAGGATGACCTACCCGGTCGTGCTCGATCCGCAGGGAAAGCTGGCCAATGTGATGGAGACGTCGGTGCTGCCGACGTCCGTGCTGATCGGACGCGACGGGAAGATCGTCTGGAAAAAGGTGGGCGCGATTCTCGAGAACGACGAAGAGCTGAAGAGCGCCATCGAGAAGGCGCTCTAAACCTCGGTGTGCCTCCGATCGGGCGTGCCGCGCTCGACACGGCGGCGGTCGCGCTGGCGCTGGATGAACGTGGTGATGTTGGCCGCCATCCGGCCCATCAGGAGCCGCATGGGGAGATAAGCGAGTCCGAGTGCGACGGCGATCGCAACGACCAGCGCAAGTGCTAACAGAATGAGTGTCATGACTGACATCGGGCCTTCCCTTCGATGTCTGGTAAGAGCAAACGCCCTGCCGATGAGGAGCGCGTGGAAGCCTTTCAGGTAAACCCTGTCGCTGCACCGCTGCGCGAGCCGCTGCGCGCCGCGCTGCGCGGCGAGAGGGCGGACTGGCCGCCCCTTTCCGAGGACGATGTGCGCACGCTGGTGGACCATGGCGTGGCCCCGCTCGTCTACGCCGCGCAGCCGCTGGAGCCGCTGCGCACGGCGGCCATCCACGCGGCCGCCATCGAGCCGCTGCGCGCCGCCGATCTGCGCGAGGTGCTGGCCGCGCTCGCCGCGCGCGGCATTCGCGTGCTCATCCTGAAAGGAACCGCGCTGGCGTACGACGTCTACGCCGCGCCGGAGCTCCGTCCCCGCGGCGATGTGGATCTCCTCGTGTCGCGCGAGCAGTCTTCGCCTGCCATCGAAGCGTTCGGTTCCCTCGGTTTCGCCGCGAAGCTCACCAGCGGCGACGAGCACAACGTGCGGCAGGTGACCTTCGCGCGCGGCGGCCACGAATACGACCTGCACTGGGACATCGCCAACTCGCCCCTCTTCGCCTCGGCCCTGACCTTCGACTCGCTGCAGATCATCCCGCTACCGCCCCTCGGCGAGCACGCCTTCGGCCTGTCGCACCCGGACGCGCTGCTGCTGGCCTGCATCCACCGCGTCGCCCATCACCACGACCTCGAGCGCCTGATCTGGCTCGTCGACATCACGCTGCTGCGCACGCGCATGTCGCGCGAGGAGCACGCCCGCTTCTGGCGCCAGGCCGCGGACGCGCGCGTCGTGGCCATCTGCCAGCGCTCGATCGAGCTCGCCAATGAATGGATGTGGAGCGGGCTTCAGCCCGCCGCCTCCGAGTTCCTGACCGAGGAAGAGCTCACCCGCCCCGAACCGTCGCAGGCCTTCCTCGACCCCAACCTGCGCTATGGCGACGTCATGCTCGCCAACCTCCGCGCGCTACCGTGGCGTGCACGCCTGCAGCGCGTGTGGCAACTGGCCTTCCCCCCGCGAGCCTTCATGCACCAGACCTTGGGCAACGGGGCGCTGCCGTGGCTCTACGTCAAACGAGGGGTGAGGGGAGTGAGAAGACTGTTCAAACGGATGGTCTAGGAGCGCCGGCGTCCCGCCGGCTGCCGTGGCGGCGTCCCGCCGCCACCCGGGCTGCAGGCGCGGGACGCCGGCAGGGCAGCCGGCGCGGACGCCAGCGCTCCGCTACGCGCACTCTTTGACGTGGTTCACGAGCTGCCGGATGTCGAA
>DASUSL010000256.1:0-16973 GCA_036375135.1 Thermoanaerobaculia bacterium
GCGGAATCGCGGGATCCCGCGCGCGGCGCCGTGTCGGATCACGTCCAGAAGTCCACGGCCGCCTGCGTGATGGTCAGTGCTTTCGTGGAAAGATCGGTGACGACGTACATCTCGATGATGTTGCCGGTGCTGTCCTGGAACGCGAACATCCCGCCGAAATAGACCGGACCGACCGGCGTACTCTGGCCGGCGGAAAGCGTCCCGATGGTTTGTGGTTGTGCATTGGAGTCGTACCAGCAGATGGTCAGGTCGACGTTCGTCTGGTTCGTGACGGAGAGGTTCCCGGCCACTGCTGCCATGTTGGGCAGGGACTGGAATCCCGGAAGGGCCTTCATCGCGTTGGTCTTCGCCTTCGCCACGGCATCGGCGGAGATGGTCACGTCCTGGGTCTGCGTCTCGTTGATGACGTAGACCAGGACGAGATTGCCGTCTGCATCGCGGACCGGATTCACGCCGACGAAATAGGCCGGCCCATAGGTGGTGGAGCTGTTCGGCGCGAGCGTCGCGAACGCGATCTCGTTGCCGTCGTGGTCGATCCAGCTCAGGGTCAGCGGCTCGGACGAGTTGTTGGTCCAGTTCACGTTCCCGACGTTCCAGTCCTTGCGGGACAGGGGCGGGAACACCTCTTCGCCGAGGCTCATCGAGAACAGCCAGGTGCTGCGCCCGAAGGTGCCCGCCTTCAGGACCGAGGGGTTGGTCGTGGCGTCGAGGGCCAGGCTCGTCGTGTGGACGTTGGGGTAGCCCGAGCTGAGGGTGTGCCAGCTCGCTCCGGAGTCGTACGTGCGCAGGATGCCGAGGTCGGTCGCGACCACGATGGCGTGGGTATGCGGATCGATCGCCGCCGAATAGATCGGCATGTCGGGGACCCTTGCATCGGACCTCACGCCACTGATGTCGGTCCAGGTGGTACCGCCGTCGTTCGACAGGAAGACGTGCTGCGACGGCTGCGGAAGCTGCACGCCCGAGTAGCCCGAAAAGACGGCCACGACCTGGTTGGCGTTCGCCGGGTTGACGGCGACGCTGGCCGGCGAGGTCGCGACGTTCGGAATCGTCACCGTCGTCGTCGTCCACGTTCCCGCGGAGTCGCACGTGGCCTTGACGAGAGAGCCGTTGTTCAGGCCGAGCCAGACCAGATTCGTATCGGCGGCCGTCAGCCCGATTCTGTTGACGCTGTCCGGCGTCGTGAAGATCTGCGTGAAGGCGCCGGTCAGGGTTGCCTTCTGAAACATCACGCTGCTGCCCGAGCATTGGCCGGCCAGATAGACCTTCCGGTCCGCCCCGGCGGCGAGATCGCTGAATCCTCCCGCGCTGGCGGAGGGATCGGTGCAGCTCACCGTGGGCCATTGCACGGTGGCGCCGCCGTCGGTCGTGGCGATGACGCTTCCCCAGGTTCCATACGCGTAGTTCGCGTCGGTGGGATCGACGGCAACCGCACCGCCGTCGCCGCCGCCGAACTCGTTCCAACTGCTCGAGCCGGGCTGGCGCAGCCCCGCCGCCGTACCGGTGTCCTGCATGCCGCCGTAGGTTCGATCGACATTGCCGGCACCGCGGCCGGTGTCGATCGCGCGGAACAGGTTGGTGGCGACCTGGCCGTTGCGGTTGACCCACGTCGTGCCGTGGTCACTGCTCTTCCAGATGCCGCCGTCGTTTCCGACCCACATGGTTGGCGGGTCGCCGGCCGTCGCGGCCGGGACGATCACCATGGCGTGATGATCGACGTGCATCAGTTCGGTCCGGTAGGTGGAATCCGCGAACGTCGCGTCGCGCCAGGTCGTGCCGCCGTCCTCCGAGACCCACAGGTCCTGGAATCCCATGTACACCCGGCTGGCGTTGCCCGGATCGACCCCGAGCGTCTGGTCGTAGCCGCCCTGGGACCTGGTCAGGTATCGCCACTCCGGAAAGCCCGCGGGCATCGCCGGAAAAGCGAGGTAGCTCCAGTTGCTGCCGCCGTCGGTGGACTTGAAGAATCCGGCATTGCTGTTGTTTTGCCTGGCTGCATCCGGATTCCACGTCACGACCGCATAGATCGTCTGCGTGTCGGTCGAGAAAGCGACCGAGACGAAATTGTAGGTGCCCGAGGCCGGGGCTCCGTTGCTCGCCGTCCAGAGGTTGGTGAAGGTCTGGCCCTGGTCGCTCGAGTAGAACACGCCCTGGCCCGAGACGCCGGCCCAGACCTTGTTCGCGTCGCCGGGGAGCGTCCTCAGATCCGAGACGATGTTCGAGGAGCCTCCGATCGTAATGGCGCTGAAGCTGACGCCCCCGTCGGAGGAGCGGTAAAGGCCCGTGTGTTGATTGGCCGGGTCGATGGCCGACACCAGCAGCAGATCCGACGACAGCATCACCATCTTCAGGATGGCGACGCCGTTGAAGATGCTGCTGGCGGGCAGCAGCGTCCAGCTACCCGCGCCGTCCGTCGACTGATAGATGCCGAGCCCCTTGAAGTATCCGTTGTTGAAGTAGTTTCCGGACCCCGCGTAGAGAACCTGCGAGTTCGCAGGCGAGATCACGACGGCGCCGAACGAAAGCGTGTCGAGCGAGTCCGTCGTCGGAGTCCAACTGTCGCCGCCGTCGGTGGTTTTCCAGACGCCGCCGTCATTGAAAACGGCATAGGCGATCTGGCCGGCCGGATCGATGGCGAGGTCCATGACCGCGCCGGTGTTGGGACCGGGCATCTGCCCGTTGCCGCTGAGGCTCGCATTGACCTGGGCCGGGCCGGGGCCGTTCTGATCCCAGGTCTGGCCCAGACCGAGATGGGCGAAGGTGCCGTTTCGGACCGCGTTGAAGTCCCGGATCGAGGCCCGGTAGAGGTCCGCCCGCACGACGCCGGACGGGTCGTGGTGGTGCACGAGGGAAAATCCATGCTTCTCGTCCTCGTATTCGCCGATCGCTTTGCTTTTCTTTGAGAATCCTTCTGGCTGCACGACTTCCTCCTGTCCTCGTCTTCGAGGATCGATCTGTTTTCGGCTTGTGCGTTTACGTGGTCGGCGGCGGCGGATCGTTCTTGACGACCGGATCGGTGGCGTACAGCTTCGTCGACGGATCGCCTTCGCGATGCACCGTCACCATGTAGTGGAAGGAGCCGGGCGCGTCGTTGGCCACGGCGGCACTCCAGCAGTTCGGGCGGGTCGGATCGGCCTGCGGTACGCCGTTGAAGCCCTCCGTCACGAAGCGGACTCCCGGCTCGCCGTCGAGCATGCTCAGTTGCCACCCCGGCGTGAAGACGTACCAGACGATGTTGCCGATCCAGCCGGCGGGAATCTGGAGCGTCCTGGGGGCGAACAAGAGATCCACGGAACCGCCGGACTCCTTCACCTCGATGATGACCCACGTATCGGGTTCAGACTCTGTCACTGCCCCGAGCACTGTCACTGTCATGGTTCCCTCTCTTTCTGCTGCGTTGGTTGGTGGACGGACGTCTCTCTGCGCGGGGCGACGCGCCCCGCCTGCCGGTCAGGTGAATGCTGTGGAGCGGCGGATCAGGGCGGCGTGGCGGACTGCCATCGGGCCACGAAATCGGGATGGCGGTAGCCGGTCGACCGGAGGCGCGCGATGAGCGGCGCGGCTTCACGGGGACGGCCGCTCGCGGCGTAGGCGCGGGCCAGCGATTCGGAGACGGACGGGTCGCGGACGGACGGTGCGGAGGCAGCGAGCGCGATCACGCGCTCGCGCCATTTCGCCGCTTCCGTGGTTCGTCCGCTCCCGGCGTGGATGTCGGCGAGGTCGCTCAGTGCGCTGCAAAGCACCCGCGCCAGGTAGACATCGGCCGGCTGTTTCGCGCGCACATCCTCGGCGAGAGCGACGGCCTGCCGCGCGTGCTCCTCCGCGCGGGCAGGATCGCCGCGGCGGATGTGCAGCCGCGCCGTCGTGGCATGAAGCGCGGCCAGGTCGCGCTGCCAGGAGGGGCGCGCGTCGCGCGCGGTGAGCGCGGTCAGCGTCCCCATCGCGCCTGCCAGGAGGCGCCGGGCCTCGTGATATTCGTTGCGCGCGCCGAGTGCATCGGCCAGGCGGGCCTCGGCCATGGCGCGGTTGCGCTGCCAGTCGAGGTTCTGCTCGTCCCGCATGGACAGCCGCGCGGCGAGCGCCAGCGCCTCGCGTTCGGTGGCGATGGCGGCATCGACGTCACCCGTGCTCATCTGCATCGCACCGAGGTAGGCCAGGCTGCCGGCGAGCTGGCTGGCGTGGCGTGCGTCGTCCGGCGAGGCCGCCGCGAGCTCGCGGCGGATGGCGGCGTCCTGCGCGAAGGCCGCGCGCGCGCCGGCGAGATCGCCGCTGGTCTGCAGCAGCACGCCGAGTTTGTTGAACGAGTTCGCGAGATCCGCGCGCGTCTCGTCATTGCGCGGATCGCGCGCGACGCGTCGCCGGTCGAGCTCGATCGCGGTCCGGTACTCACGCGCGGCGCGGGCGAAGTCCCCCAGCGCCTCCCATGCCGAGCCGAGATTGCTGTGACCGTAGCTCAACTCCGCCTGATACGCCGGATCCCGCGGATGCTTCGCCGCCAGCCGCGCGGAGATCTCGTAGTACGCGTGAAAGTGCGCGAGCGCGCCGCGTGTGTGGCCCTGCCGGCGCAGCGCGTCCGCGACCCAGAAGTGGCTGTTCGAAAGCGCGAGCTGCCACTCGTCGCGTGCCGGGTCCTGCGCCGCCGCTGCTTCCGCGAACCGCAGAGACTCGCGGAACATCGGCAGCGCTTCGCCCAGCTTCCCCTGTTTGACCCGCACGTCGCCGAGCTGGGTCAGCGCGAGGGCGTGCCGCTGCAGCTCGTCGCCCGTGAGCTCCTCGGGTTGCAGCGACGCGAAGTAGGCGAGCGCCTTCGCGGCCGTGCTGTCGAGCACGTCCAGCCGTCCGACGGGCTCGAGCCGCTTCGGCAGGTCGCTGACCATGAAGGCCACCAGGCTCTCGGCCTGGTTGCGCCTGCGCTCGGCCTCGGCCTTCGCCCTCCGGACGTCCACCGTGTACTTGACGATCCCGCCGAGGATGAGCGTCGCCAGGAGCGCGGCCAGGGCGATGCGCAGACGGCGGGCGGGTGCCGCCATGATGCGGTCGAGGCGCTCGACGGTCTCGACGGCCGTCGGTCTCTCCGCGGGTGCGAAGCTCTTCAGGCGCTCGACCAGCGCCGTCACGTCCCGCGGCTGCCCCGGCATCGGAAGCGTTTCGCCGGCCGCGGCGAGACGCAGCAACTCGGCCCTGTCCATCTTCGCCGGCCGCGGCGGCTGCTCGGTGAGGAGCATCTGCAGCACGAGCCCGAACGAGTAGAGATCGCTCGCCGTCGTGACGGCCGCGCCGCGCGCCTGCTCGGGGCTCATGTAGAGCGGCGTCCCGGCGGCCCTCGTCGTCCCCGCGAGATCCGCGACCCTGAAGATCCACGTGTCCGCCGCGTCGAGCTCCTCGTCACTCTCCGCGAGAGGCGGTGGCGCCTGCGCTCCGCGGGCAATCCCGAAGTCGAGGATCTTCACCGTCCCGTCGGTGGCGATCATGATGTTGTCGGGCTTGAGGTCCCGATGCACGATGCCGCGCCGGTGCGCGGCGGCGAGCGCGCCGGCCACGTCGCGGGCGATGCGCAGCTTCCGTGCGCGGCTCAACCCGTCTTCCACCGCGCGCCGCAGCGTCTGCCCCTCGATCAGCTCGAGCACCAGGAAGTCGCAGAGCGGACCCTCCGCGTAATCGTAGATGCGGCAGATGTTGGGATGCTCGAGCGCCGACAGCGCCCGCGCCTCCCGCAGCAGGAGCTCGCGGCTCTCGCCGGCAAGACGTTCCTCGTTGCGAATGGCCTTGAGCGCGACGCGCCGCTGCAGCCGGTCGTCGAAGCCGAGGTAGACCTCGCCCATGCCGCCCTGCCCGAGCAGACCGATGATGCGTACGGGTCCCACACGCGTACCGATCATTGCGATATCAGGAAGATCCCCGCGGAAGGATAGCCGGAGCTGTGGAATACGGCGGCGTTCCCTTTGCTCGATCGGCTGCAGCATGTCTGCAAGATGGCATCGCGGGTCGCTGGAGTCGTCAGCAACTGGTAGCGAAGTGGTAGTTTCGACGCGATGCGCATCCGATTCGACAACTTCGTCCTGGATACGGAGCGGAAGGAGTTGAGCCGCGGCCGGACGCCCGTGCGTCTCTCGCCGCGTGCCTTCCGCCTGCTGGAGCACCTCGCCACCGAACGGCCGCGCGCGGTCAGCAAGCGCGATCTCCTCGACCACATCTGGGCCGGCAACGTGGTCGAGGAAGCGAACCTCAAGACCCTCGTGCTGGAGATCCGCAAAGCGCTCGAGGACCGCGGCGGCAGAGCGGACGCGATTCGCACCGTGTACGGCTATGGCTATGCGTTCGCGGGAGAAGCGGTCGAGGAGACCGCGCCGGCCAGCGAGCTGCGCGTGCGCATCGAGGTGCAGCAGCGCGTCATCCTGCTCCCCGTGGGGATTCACGAGGTGGGCCGCAACGCCTCCTGCGCCGTCTTCATCGATGCTGCCTCGGTCTCGCGCGTGCACGCCCGGCTGCACGTCGGCCCCGAGACCCTGCTGCTCGAGGACAACGGCAGCAAGAACGGCACGTTCGTGTCCGGCAAGCGCATCGCCGCCACCACGGCCCTCCCTGCTGCCGCGCGCGTGCGCTGCGGCGACGTCGAGCTCCTCATCACGCGCATCGGCGGTGATCCCGAGGAGACCGCGACGATCGACTGAAGCGCGCCGGTCGCTGCGCCGTGATCGTCCCGGCGAGGAACGCACGCGGGAAACCATGCGACCGCACGTGCAATGAATCAGCGCTGCGACCGCGTCGGCCCGCCGGAGGCCCCCGGTCGTTCCCTTGTGCGTCAGCGGAATGAGTGCGCGCTGCTCAGCCGCAGCTGACGCCGCGGCTTCGAGAGCGGCAGCGCACTGCGCTGCCGCTTTCAAACGTAGGGCAGGCTTCAGCCTGCCCGGGACAGGCTGAAGCCTGTCCTACGTTTTGAGACTGCCTCCGCGAGCTGCCGCAGTCCAGACGCTGCGCGTCCGCGGCCGCGTCCCGTGGTTTCCTCGGCGGATCGTGATCGAGGAGATCGCTTTCATGAGCACACTCATCACGCTGCTGTCGCTGCTCGCGTGGATGGTGCTTCAGGTGCCGGCCGTTGCGCGGCGATCGTCCCCGCGATGAACAGCAGCAGCGGCGTCATGAGCGTGCGCCCGGCCGACCATTCGAGGTGCGGCTCGGCGCGCGTGTAGACCGACAGCAGGAAGGCCAGGAAGACGACGCAGGCGATGAGGTAGGGGATCGCATTGCGCACGCGGCCGCAGAGGAGGATGACGCCGAAGGCGATCCAGGGGATGTACCAGAGGTGGAGCGAGAGCTCGCGCACGAGCTCGAGGAACGTCGGCCAGATGTACTGGATGGAGAGGTCTTCGCGCGGCACGTACGTATCGGTGAGGCCGCGGGCGACGCCGAAGAGGAGCCACGTCGCGAGCGTGGCCACGGGGAGGATGGCCATCTTCACGCCGGCCACGAGGCGCTGGCGCAGCGTCCCCTCGCGCGCGATCCACGTCAGGCCGCAGACGAGGAGGACGAACACGCCTCCCTCGACTTTGGTCAGCGCCACGCCGGACAGGGCGATGGCGGCGATCCAGTCGTGCTCGTTGCTCCGCTCGCGCCAGCAGGTGAGGGCAGCCAGGGCGATGGCCTCGAACATGTGCAGCGGCGGCTCGGCGTTCCCCGCGACCTGGTTGCGCACGTAGAAGAGCGCGTAGAGCGCGACGAACATCGCCACGATGCCGTCGATGGCGCCGATGCGCGCGTAGCGGCCGAAGGCCCGGATCGCGGTGGCGCCGGCGAGGAGGAAGAGCGGCGTGGCCAGGATGGCGCCCCACCAGTCGAGCGCGCCGTCGCCGCCGAGGAGCGTCCAGGCGTAGTACAGCGGGAGCAGCGGCGGATAGTCCGGGTGCATGTAGTGCGACGGCGCCTTGGTGAACTCGACGTCGAGGAAATGCGTCGCGCCCCAGCGCTGCCCTTTCACGCCCCAGAAGTAGACGAAGTCGCCGGAGGTGGCCATCGCGGCCAGCACGGCGGAGACGAGTGTGGCCCAGGCCGCGGCGGCGATGGCGAGGATCGCGGTGGGCGGTTGGCGGTTGGCGGCTGGCGGGTGTTTGCGTCTGGCGAGGATCGCGGCGACGAGTGGGAGTGGCGTCACCAGCCACGCGTTCCAGTGCACCCCCATCATCGAGAGCACGAACATCTGCACCACTACGCTCAGCAGTCCGCAGGCGAAGTACGTGGCGAATCTTCCCGGCCACGCGAGGTTGCGCACGAGTGGGCGCGACCACGATCCGATCGGGATCAGCGCGAGCGTCAGGAGCGCGAAGCGGAGGGTCACCAACGCGTGCGTCTCCAGATCGTGCCGGCGTCGTTCGCGGCCACTTGTTCGTAGCGGCCGTCCTCGAGCGGGGCGCCGAGGGTGATGACGAAGTCGGGAGACTCCGATTGCGCGACCACCTGGTGATACGGGAGCTGGCCGTGCGAGAAGCGGAGCACCTGCATGTCGTCGGCGCGGTTGCGCGGCTTGAACACCGTGATCGTCGCGCCGCGCGGCACGACCTTCGTCGCTTCCTCGAACAGCAGCAGCGTGTCCTCCGCCGACTTCGGCGAGTTGCTCGAATTCGAGGCGATCGTGCGCGCCAGTCGTGGGCCGCCGCGGGCGAAATGCTCCCGCACGGCGATGCCCGTGAAGAGCAACGCGCACAGCCATGCGGTCAGAACGGGCAGGCGCCGGTGCACCGGCGCGCATTGTAGACGCTGGGCACATCCGGCGGCGGCTGAAGCCACGCCCGGCGTTTCACGCAGTGACGTTCGCCACCGTCGACGGCGTGGTCGCGCGCTCGCAGCCGTGACGCGCCCGCGTACCATGCGCGCATGAGCACCACCGCCTCAGACGTCGATGCCGAGCACGCGCTCCAGTACAAACTGATGGATGAAGCCCAGCGGCTGCTGGCCGCCGGAGACTTCGAGCGCGCGCGCGAAGTCGTCCAGCAGCTCTACGACTACAGCGAGGTGCACTTCGGCTCCGAACAGGTGCTGATGCGGTTGCACTCGTATCCCGAGTATCACTCGCACCTGCGCGAGCATGGCGATCTGCTGAACGCGCTGCGGCTCCTGCTGGCCGACGTCGGCACCAATCCCGTGACGGCCACCGCGGGCGCGCTGCGGCGCTGGCTCAGCGCGCACGTGCACCATGCGGATGCGGCGTTCCTCGAGTTTGCCAGCCAGCAGACGTCTACTGCGCCGGCACGTACGTCGGATCCTGCGTGATCGCGTCGATGGCCGAGCCGTAGGCCGTCACGCGCCCTTCGCCCGCGATCACCTTCACCGTCACCCGTCCGTTGTACAGCGCCTCGCTGAGTGCAAAGTCGACCAGGCCGATCTGGCGGAACTCGTTCGCCGCGAGCGGAATCGTCACCACCGGCGTCACGAACGAGTCGGGCATGATCAGGCTGACCTCGATCGTCACCGGCTTGCCCGACGTCTCGTTCACGCCGATGTTCGTGCGGAAGCGGCTCGACTGCTCGACCTGCAGGATCTGCAGCGCGCGATCGTCGACCGAGATCGACTCCGCCACCGTCACGCCGGGGATGAACTGCCCGTACGTGCCGGACGAGGTCTGGTTGTACGTGCGCGCGGTCGCGGTGAGCGCCGTCTCCGCCGGCGTGGTGATGACGATCGAGCCTCCTGCGTCCGTGGTCAGGCCGAAGAGGTTCACCAGCACGTTGTTCAGCACTTCGATCTCGCCCGGAGCCAGCGTGATCTCGCGCGCGATCGCGCCGGCCGGATTGCCCATCGGGTAGAACGTCAGGGTGGCCGGCGTGGCGGTGTCGCCCGCGTTGAAGACGCGCAGGTCGCTGACCCAGAACGCCGAGCCGCTGCGCAGCGAGGCCATGCCCGGCACGACCCAGCGGTTCGCGCGCGTCTCCCCCTTGATCACCGGCGAGACCATCAGCGGGTCGTTCGTCGCGTTGTCGACCTCGGACACATACGCCGACACTTTCCCGTCGCCGTTCACGACCTCCACTTCCACGCGTCCATCCGCCAGCGTGGTGATGCCGTTCTGCTGCAGCAGGCCGTTGATCTGGCGATGCTCCATCGGCCGCAATGACAGCGGGAACGACGTCAGCAGTGTGTTGGCCGTGTCGTAGACGCGCACCGTCAGATCGGCGGGATTGCCCGAGGCTTCGAGGAAGCCGAAGTTCGCGCGGAACTGATTCGACTGCGCCACCTGCTGCAGCGAGAGGATCGCGCCGCGGCCGACGAACTGCGCGAACGGAATGGCGGGGATGAACTGTCCGTACGTGCCGTTCGGCGTGAAGTTGTACGTGCGGCTCGAGGCGGCGGTGTGCAGTTGACGCGCGGCCGATCCGACCAGCGAGCCGAAGAAGTCGGAGCTCTGCGACGTGGCCACGGGACGCACTTCCAGCATGCCGATGGCGCTGCCGGCCGTGCCGTCGCCGAAGACGTTCGCCACGACGTCGTCCAGCGCGACGGTCTCGTTCGGCGACACTTCGATGGTCGTCGAGTTGCTGAATTCCGTGCCGTCGACACCCGACGGCGTGAAGTAGAGGTCGTACTTCATCGTCTGCGCGGAGAGGTTCGTCAGCCGCACGTCCGACTCGAACAGCGAGTCGTTCGCGCCGGCCGCGTGTCCGACCGCGGGGAAGATCAGCGCGTCGGGCGGCGGCGTCCCTTTGCCTTCCGGCATGACCGGCGTGACGAGGCTGACCGACATCGGGAAGTTCGTCTGCGCCGGACCGTCGTTGGTGCCGATGCCGCCGCGCGCGGCGCTGCTGTACGTGAGCTGCACCGTGCCGGTGTTCGTACCGAGCTTCAGCACGTTCGGATCGGCGGTGACGGTGAGCGTGATCCCCTCGGCCGGCAGCGTGCCGCTGGTCGGGGAGACCATCAGCCAAGGCTTGTCGGCGCGCGCCGTGAACTGCACGGGCGTCGTGCCGCCGGGGACGAAGATCTTCTGCACGACGACGTCCGCGTCGCCGCCGAGCTCCGTCGTGGAGCTGTTCGTATTCGCGTCGATGACGTAGACGTCGACCACGTCCGAGAACGGCCCGGGCGTGTCGTCGCACGCGCTGAGCGCGCGCACGCGGTAGAGGTAGCGCACCGGCGCGCCGGTGACGAGATGCGAGAGAGTGAGGAACGGCGTCGCGGTGAAGAACGACTGCGCGTTCGCAAAGTCGCTCGACGTCGACTCCTGCACCTCGTAGCGCGAAGTGCGCGGCAGCGGCGTCCAGCGCACGTTGTAATTCGTCCCCGAGAGCACGCGGCCGATCACCTGTGCCTCCGGCCTGCGCGGCGTGCCGCACGCGGCTTCCACACCCGCCGTGAATTCGGCGACCGCCGAGAACGCGGAGGGACAGTTCGGGAAGCGAGCCTCGACGAACCATCGCCACGGTCCCTGCGGCACGTTGACCTCGGCGAACGTGCGGCTGGTCGTCGCGGCCACGCTCGGGCGTTCCTCGCCCTGCTGCATCCAGATGCGGTACTCCTCCGCATCGGGCACGCCGAGCCACGCGAGCTGCACGGGCGACGGCACGACGCGGTCGTCGTTCGGGAAGAGGATCACCGGCCTGCGCTCGCTGCAGTTCCCCTGCGGCCGTGCGTGCGTGAAGGTCGCGCGCGACGAGCTCTCCGCGTCGCACGACGCGAAGAAGGCCACCACGCGCCACGTGATCTCGCCCGCCGGCACGCGATGCGTGAGCGTCGTCTCCTCGGTCGTGCCGAGAAGCGTCTCGGCGCCGTCTTCGCTTTTCGCCAGCACGGCGTAGCGGAGCGCGCCACTGACCGGCGTCCAGACGAACGTCACCTCGGCTTCGGTGACCGTCCATCCGTTCGACGGCGAGACGATCGACGGCGCGTCGGTGGCGCAGTTCTGTCCGCGCTCGACGACGAAGGTCGTGCGCGGCGAGAAGGTGGAGCGGCACTCCGCGAACAGCGCCTCGATCGCGTACGTGTACGTTCCCGGCTCCAGCAGGCGCTCGAGGCGCGTGTCGGTGGTCGTGCCGAGGAGGAGGGGCTTGCCGTCCACGATGAGGATGACGCGGTACTTTTCCGCGCCCGGCACCGCGCCCCACTGGAACGCCACGCGTCCGGAGACGCGCTGCCCCGCGGCGGGCGCGATGACGGCCGGCGCGGTGCTGCTGCAGCCGGTCGTGTCGGCGAGCTCGAACCAGCCGACGTTCGAGCGCTTCGCATCGCAGCCTTCGAAGATCGCGTTCACGAACCAGGCGTACTTGCCCGGTTCTTCGATCTCGAGCTGCTTCGTCGTGGCGGTGGTGAGCGCGACGTCTTCGAACGGCTGGCCGTTGCGCGAGACCCAGACGCGGTAGGCGATGGCGTTCGCCGCGGCGCTCCAGGTCAGCGTGACCGGCGACGTCACGCGCGCCGGCTGCGCCTCGGAACCGGCAGGGGAGACGAGCGCCGGCGCGACGGTGGCGTCGCAGTTCGCGGCGCGGCCGACGGTGAAGATGCGCTCGGCCGACTCGCTGCTGCAGTTCTCGCCGCGCAACGCTTCCACGCGCCACGAGAACGTGCCGGCGGGGAGGCGCGAGCTGATGCTCGTGTTCGTGCTGCGCGTGACGATCGAGCTGTCGCCGGAGCGGATGGTGATGCGGTACTCGGTCGCGCCCTGCACGGCGTTCCACGCCAGCGTGACGGGCGACGTCACGTTCGCGCCGTTCGCGGGCGCGGTGAGCGTCACCTGCGCGAAAGGACAGGCCGTGGCGGCGCCGAGGCGGAAGGTGGAACTGCGCACGTCGGGACAGCCGGAGAGGCGCGCCACGACGTACCAGTCGACGACGTCGTTCGGGACGAAGCGCTCCAGCTCCGTCGTGCGCGCGTCGGTGACGCCGTAGAGTGCGAAGTCGTTGTCGCCGCCGGTGGCGACCCACAGCTCGTATGCGGTCGCGTTGGCGACGGCGCTCCATTTGAAGGTCACGCGCGCCGCGTTCGGGACGCTGTTGTTCGCGGGCGCGAGGAGTTGCGGCGGCGCGACGTTGCACGTCGCGCCCTGCGTGACGGTGTACACGCGGCGCTCGCTGATCGTCGGCGCGCATCCTTCGCCGAAATCGACCATCACGAACCACGAAGCCGTACCCGCGGGGAGGCTCACGCTCGCTTTCGTGTCGTTCGTGTAGGCGACTTGTACGTTTCCGCCGGGATCCCTGGCGACGATGACGCGGTAGCCGACGGCGCCACTCACCGCCGTCCAAGAGAACGTCACCGGCGACACGAGGTTGGTCGCGTTCGCGGCGGGCGCGATGAGCGCCGGCTTGCCGGGCATCGCCGGACAGCCGTCGCCCGCGGCGGCCACCTCGAAGTGCGACGGCTCGGAGTACGCGGGCGCGCAGCTCCCGTCGAAGTTCGCGCGCACGTGCCAGCCCCAGTCCCCCTCGCGGAAGGTGGTGGTGAAGGTGTTGGTGACGATGTTCTCCGCGACGGCGGTGTGCGTCTGTCCGAAATCATCGGTGACGTTGACGTCGTAGCTGGTGGCGCCGGGGACGGGAATCCAGGTGAAGGTGACGTTCTCTCCCGGCCGGAACTGCGCGCCGCGCGCGGGCAACTGGATGACCGGCTTGCCGGTGGGGCAGGCGGTGTTGAAGGTGAAGATCGGCGAGATCGTGACCGCGCAGCTCGGCGCGGTGGCGACGATCTTCCACTGCACCGTGCGTCCCGGCTCGACCTGGATGGTGATCTGCGTGCCGGTGACCGTGGCATGCGGCCCGAACGGGCTGCTTTCGAGCGCGAGCCAGACCTGATACTCCGAGGCGCCGGCGACGGGCTCCCAGTTCAGCGAGACGTCGCCGAACGGCACCTGCGCGCCGTTCCCCGGCGAGGTGAGCGCCGGCGGACCGGCGGGGCAGGCGGCAAACGCACCTGGGGCAGCGAGCGCGCACACGAGCGCGACAAGGACGCACAGCGATTGTTTTGTCATGGTTCCTCGGACTGAAGACGCGATGGTAGGGGATTTCGCTTACAGCGTCGCGTGACTGGGGTCACTCCGATACTTGTCCCCGCCGGTGTTGAAGACGACGACCGTCTCCTCCGATCCGATCGTTCCGCTGCCGCGCAACTCGGACAGCGCTACCCACGCCGCTCCCGTTTCCGGTCCTGCGTCGATCCCCTCGTTGCGGCGCAGCTCCGCGGCCGCGGGCTCGATGCGCGACTCCTCGACGGCGATCGCGCCGCCGCCCGAGGTACGCAGTGCGTGCAGCATGAGCCGGTCGCCGACGGCGCGCGGGACGCGCAGTCCCCACGCGGTCGTGCGCGGCGACTCCCACTCGGGCGCGGTCTCCAGGCCCTGGTCGAACGCGCGCACGATCGGCGCGCAGCCGCTCGACTGCACGCTGAACATGCGCGGGCGTTTCGCGTCGATCCAGCCGAGGCGCTCCATCTCGTCGAACGCCTTCCACATGCCGATCAGGCCCGTGCCGCCGCCGGTGGGGTAGAGGATCACGTCGGGCAGGCGGCCGAGATCCTCGAGCAGCTCGTAGCCCATGATCTTTTTCCCCTCGACGCGGTACGGCTCCTTGAGCGTCGAGAGATCGAAGCCGCCGTTCTCTTTGATGAACTGCTGCACGCGTTTCGCGGCGTCGGTGATCACGCCTTCGACGAGCTCCACCTGCGCGCCGTAGCCGCGGCATTCGTCGATGATCGACCGCGGCGTGTCCTTCGGCATGGCCACGAACACCGGCATTCCCGCGCGCGCGCCGTACGCCGAGAGCGCGGCGCCGGCATTGCCCGCGGTCGGTGCGGCGAGACTCTTCGCGCCGAGCTTTCTGGCCATGGTCACGGCGGCGGCCATGCCGCGCGACTTGAAGGAGCGCGTCGGGTTCTTCGACTCGTCCTTGATGAAGACGTTGCGCTCGCGGGTGGGGAGGAGAGGGGTGATGCCTTCGCCGAGGGTGACGATCTCGCGGTCGTCGTCGATGGGGAGGACGAGCGCGTAGCGCCACATGTCGTTGCGAGATGTGCTGACGCGCGGCGTACCGCGCGTCAGCTCGTACTCGACCAGAATCGGGGCGCTGCAGTTCGGGCAGAGGTTGTACAGGGCGTCGATGGGCGACTGCCAGTCCCCGCGCGAACAGACCAGCCGGGGCACTATCGTTCGTCCCACAGGGAGGCCTCCCGTCGTCTCTCCTGTGCCCGAAGCGACAGCATCCTGCTCAGTTGCCCTGCTGCTTCTGGATTTCGTCGACGGCCTGCTGCGCGGAGCCGGGCTTGTCCTCGTACTTCGACAGCTCGTGCGCGAAGGCGTTCAGCGCGTTCTCGTACTTGGACAGGAGCTGGCGGTTGTACGCGGCGGCCGGATCCTGCTCGGTCTGCGACGTCATCTCCTGCTTCGACTTCTCGTAGCCGGCCATCATGTCGGCGTAGAGCTTCTTGGTCTGCTCGTCGGAAGCCTCGTCGTGCGCCTTCTTGGCGTCCTGGTAGGCCTTGTCGAAGTTCTGCTGCATGGCGTTGCCGAAGTCGGCGGCCATCTGCGAGGTCGAGGCGGCGAGGACCTGCTGCTTGACCCAGAGGTACTCCTGCGTGTTGTAGCCGAGGTCCTTGGCGGCGCGGATGTCGGCGGTCATGAAGTCGGCGGCCGAGCCGAGGGCCTTGAAGCCGTCGAGCATGCCGGTGATCGAGCCTTCGCCCTTCTTCTCGGCTTTCTCGGCGTGCTGCTTCATCTCGTCCTTGGCGACCTGGGCGATCTTCTTCTCGTGCTCGCGCACTTTCAGGTACATCTGGATCTGGTTCTCGGTGAGGCGGCCGTCGGCAGGCGGGTTGTACTCGTCCTTGGCCACTTCCTCCATGAGCTCGGTCGTGCCGCGCTCCTTGAGGTCTTTCGAGATGTCGGCTTTGTCGGCGACTTCCTTCGCTTTGCAGCCGGCAAGGGCGAGCGAAAGGCACAGCATGAGTGAGAGAGTGCTACGCATCGGGATGGGTTCCTCCTGGTGAAGTGGTGGTTATTGTACGCGATCGTCCCGCGTTCCCGGCCACGCGTCGCTTCCTCGCCGCATGCTCGGCCGCGCCGGCCCGCCGGAGGCCCTTCGTCGTTCCCTGTGGCCGCTACTCGAGCTGCGCGCTCACCCGCGCCCGCAGATCGTCGAGCTCGCGCAGGATCGACTCGAGCGCGGTCTGCTTGACCTGCAGCTTCTGGCGCAGCGACGACACCTGGGCCTCGAGCTCCTCCACGCGGTTGTCCGCGTAGACGACGGGGGCGGGCTCCGGCTCGTCCATCACCGCGACGGCGGACGGCACTTCGACGAGCTGTTCGGTTCCGAGCTCTTCCACCTCGTCATCCGCATCGATGGCCGGCACGGCCACGTCGCCAGACAGCGTCGACGGGCGCGAGCGCCCCTCGGCCAGCAGCTGATCGAGCGACACTTCCTCCGCGGCGTCGTAGTCGGTGGCGACGGGGGCCGCGTCGTCGGGGAACGGCACGGAGTCGGCGAACGGGTTCGGCGCCTCGGCAATCGGCTCGTTGTCGAGCATCGCCAGCGGCTCGGCCTCGGCCTCCGGCTCGGGCATCGGCGCCGGCTTCACCGCGACCTTCGGGGCGGCGGCGGGCGACGACTTGCGCGGCGCGGTGGTCCCGCCGCCCTTCAGCCGCGCGAAGAGATGCTTGGCCGTGATCTTCGAGATCAGGCGGAACGTCTCCATGACCCCGTCCCCTCGGAGCGCAGACGCCTCCGTGTACGGGTAGCCTTCGAAGCCGAGTTTCTCCTGCAGGTCTTCGACCGGGAGCACGCCGGGGAGATCGCGCTTGTTGAACTGGATCACGATCGGCGTGTCGTTCGGGTCGATCTGGTTCTCCTCGAGGTTCTCCATCAGGTTGGCGAAGCTCTCGCGGTTCGCCTCGACCATGGCCGGCTGCGAGTCGGCCACGAAGACCACCGAGTCGGCGCCTTTCAGCACCAGCCGCCGCGTCTCGTTATAGAAGACCTGGCCAGGGACGGTGTAGAGCTGGATCT
>DASUSL010000257.1:0-2581 GCA_036375135.1 Thermoanaerobaculia bacterium
GGGTCGTAGATCCACAGATCGCCGGCGGTGACGGCGTCTTTCACGAGATGGAGCTCCAGCGGGCCGAGCGAACGATCCGACGTTACGACCACGTCCGGCATCAACGCCTTGCCGTTGCGGATCAAGGCGAGCTCGGTGCGATAGCGCTGCTGCTCTTCGCCGGTCGTCTTCGTGATGACGTCCTCGAGCTGCTTCGCGTAGTTCGCGAGGAAGCCGCTGAGTGCGTCCTCGAGCGCTCCGCTGGCGTAGACCTTCGCGTCGGGGAAGAGGGCGTTGCCGCCGATGTGGTCGAGGTGCCAGTGCGTGTTCACCACCGCGGCGACCTTGCGCTCGCCGGCGTAGTCGAGGATCCGCTGCGTGTGTGCGCGGTGGCGGCCGGTGTCGACCACGACCAGACCCTCCTCGGTCTCGAAGACGACGGAGTTCCCGTCCGGCTGCGTGCCGGGGACGAACTTGCCGAAGATCACGTGCGGCGGTGCCGCGTGCAGCGACAGCGCGAAAACGCTACAGATCCAGAAGCGCCAGAAACTCGTCTTCACTCAGAACCTCCACGCCCAGCGATCGAGCCTTCTCGAGCTTCGATCCGGCCGACTCCCCGGCCACGAGCATGCTGGTTTTCGAGGATACGGATCCCGACGCCTTCCCGCCCTCGCGCTCGATCAGCTTGTGGATTTCGTCACGCGAATATCGCGAGAGCGTTCCCGTCACGACAACACTCTTCCCGGCCAGGCGATCGCCCGTGGCCGTGGCCGTGTGCGTGGGTGCGAGTCCGAGTCTCTGCATCTTCTCGAGGCGCTCGCGGTTCGCGGGAACGGAGAAGTAGAAGGTGATCGACTCCGCCACTTTCGGACCGATCTCGTGGATGTTCACGAGATCCTCGGTCTTCGCGTCCATGAGTGCGTCGATCGTCCGGTAGTGCTCCGCGAGGATCTTCGCCGCCCGCTCGCCGATCATGCGGATGCCGAGTCCGAAGATGAGGCGGGAGAGCTCGTTCGTCTTCGAGCGCTCGATGTTCTCGATCAGCTTCTTCGCCGACTTTTCCCCCTTGCGCTCCAGCTCCGCCACCTGCTCGACGGTCAGCTCGTACAGCGAAGCCGTGTCGGTGAGCAGGCCCGCGTCGAGCAGCGCCTGCACGGTCTGCCAGCCGAGGCCTTCGATGTCCATCGCCTTGCGCGAGGCAAAGTGCGTGATCGACTGCAGCACGATGGCGGGGCAGCCCTGGTTGATGCAGCGGATCGCTACCTCGCCCTCGAACTTGTGCAGCGGCTGCGCGCAGACGGGACACTCCTCGGGCGGCAGCACTTCCTTCGTGTCATCGGGACGTTTGTCCTTCAACACGTCGACGACTTTCGGGATGATGTCGCCGCCCTTTTCGACGACGATCGTGTCGCCGATGCGGATGTCCTTGCGCGCCACCTCGTCGAAGTTGTGCAGGGAGGCGTTGACGACCTTGGTCCCGCCGATGTGCACCGGATCGAACTCCGCGACCGGCGTGACCGCGCCCGTGCGGCCTACGTACATGTTGATGTTCCGCACCACCGTCTGCGCCGCCTCGGGCGGGTACTTGAACGCCACCACCCAGCGCGGCGCCTTCGAGGTCGCGCCGAGCTCCTGCTGCTCCTCGCGGCGGTTCACCTTCACCACGATGCCGTCGATCTCGAAGTCGAGCCCGTGCCGCAGCTCGCGCACCTCCTCGAGGAAGGCGATGACGTCGTCGATGGACGCGCAGAGCCGGCGGTGCGGATTGGTCGGAAAGCCGAGCCGGTCGAGGAGCTCGTAGGCCGCCCACTGCGACTGCGGCGCGCGCCCCTCGGCGATGACGACGTGGTAGACGTACGCGCTGAGGCGGCGCGCGGCGACGAGCTTCGGATCCTTCTGCCGCAGCGAGCCGGCGGCGGCGTTGCGCGGGTTGGCGAGCTGCTCTTCCTCATCGAGCCCTTCGTTCAGCTTCGCGAAATCGCGCTTGGAGATGTAGATCTCGCCGCGCACCTCCAGGCTGGCCGGCTCGTTCAGCTTGAGCGGGAGATTGCGGATGGTACGGACGTTGACCGTCACGTCGTCGCCGCGCACGCCGTCGCCGCGCGTGGCGCCGCGGGCCAGCGCGCCCTGTTCGTATTTCAGCGAGATCGACACGCCGTCGATCTTCAGCTCGGCCTCGTACTCGACCGTCTCGCGGCCGAGGCCGCGCAGGACGCGCTCGTGCCACTCGCGCAGCTCCTCGAGCGTGTACGCGTTCTCGATGGAGAGCATCGGCGGGTCGTGGATGACGGTGACGAAGTCGCCGACGATGGGAACGCCACCGACGCGGCGGGTCGGCGAGTTGTCGTCATCGAGCTCGGGATGCGCGCGCTCGAGCTCTTCGAGACGCCGCAGCATCTGGTCGAAGTCGTAGTCGCTGATCTCCGGCGCGCCGGCGTAGTAGAGGCGGTTGTGTTTCTCGAGCTCGGCGCGGAGATGCGCGATCTCTTTCTTCGGGGTCATGCGGCGCGGGATTTTAGTCGCAGAGTCTCAAAGGCTCAGAGTCTCAAAGGACACGTCCCCTTTGAGCCTTTGAGACTTTGAGACTCTGCGACTATGAGAC
>DASUSL010000258.1:0-13944 GCA_036375135.1 Thermoanaerobaculia bacterium
TCGGCAGCGCTTGTCATGCACGTGCGTCCCCAGGACCCGCGCTTCATGCGACAACCGTGAGGCCCGGCTATGCCAACCAGCGCTGCCGGCCGCGCCGGCCCGCCGGAGGCCCTTCGTCGTCCCCTCGTGTTGGCGGAGTGAATGCGGTCTGCCTAGTATGGCGGGCGCATGGAATGGCTGAATTACCATCACCTGCTGTACTTCTGGGTCACGGCGCGCGAGGGGAGCATCACGCGCGCGAGCGCGGTGCTGAACCTGACGCAGCCCACCATCAGCGGCCAGATCACGGCGCTCGAGCAGGCGCTCGGCGAGAAGCTGTTCCAGAAATCGGGGCGCGGGCTCGTGCTCACCGAAATGGGGCGCGTCGCCTTCAAGTACGCCGACGAGATCTTCTCCCTCGGCAAAGAGCTGCGTGAGACCTTCCGCGGGCGGCCGAGCGGCAAGCCGCCGCGGCTCGTGGTCGGCATCGCCGACGTCGTGCCGAAGCTGATCGCCTTCCGGCTCATCGAGCCGGCCTTCCGCATGGCGCCGAAGGTCGAGGTGATCTGTGAAGAGGACGAGCCGCAGCGCCTCTTCGGCCGGCTGGCGACGCACGAGGTCGACGTCGTCATCTCCGACGCGCCGCTCCCCGCCGGCGCGGCCGTGAAGGCCTGGAACCATCTCCTCGGCGAAAGCGCCATCGCCCTCTTCGCCGCGCCCGCGCTGGCGCAGCAGTATCGCCGCGGCTTCCCCCGCTCGCTCGGCGGCGCGCCGCTGCTGCTCCCCGCGCGCGGCACGGAAGTGCGGCGCATGCTGGACCAGCTCTTCGAGTCGATGGACCTGCAGCCCGACGTCGTGGCCGAGTTCGAGGACAGCGCGCTGATGAAGATCTGCGGCCAGGCCGGCCTGGGCATCTTCCCCGGACCGGCCGCCATCGCCCGGCGGATCGCGCGGCAGTACGGCGTCCGCACCATCGGCACCCTGCCCGACGCGCGCGAGCGCTTCTACGTCATCTCGCCCGAGCGCCGCATCAAGCACCCGGCCGTCCTGGCCATCACCGAGAGCGGCCGCAAGCTCTTCGAGGAGTGATTTCCACTCTTCTGGAATCTCGAACCAACGCGTCGAAACATTCGATTTGACCCAATGGTGGCGCGAACCTAGATTGCGCATCCCATGACCGTCTCGTTATCGATGTGGATCGGCTTCTCCCTCTTCGTGCTGCTGATGCTGGCGCTCGACCTCGGCGTCTTTCACCGCAAGGCGCACGTGGTGCGCATGAAGGAGGCGGTGACGTGGTCGGTCGTCTGGATCGCGCTGGCCTTCGCCTTCAACGCCCTCGTCTACCAGTGGTACGGCGAGCAGAAGGCGCTCGAGTTCCTGACCGGCTACATCATTGAGAAGACGCTCTCGGTCGACAACGTCTTCGTCTTCGTCGTGCTCTTCGGCGCGTTCGCCGTGCCACGCGAGTACCAGCACCGCGTGCTCTTCTGGGGCGTCCTCGGCGCGCTGGTGATGCGCGCGGTCTGCATCGCCCTCGGCGCCGCGCTGCTCCAGCACTTCCACTGGGTCATCTACCTCTTCGGCGCGCTGCTCGTGCTGACGGCGGGGAAGCTGCTCCGCCAGAAGAACGAGACCCTCGACCCGTCGCGCAACCCGCTGTACCGGCTGTTCGCGAATCGCATCCCGAGCGTGCCGGAGTACGACGGCGAGAAGTTCTTCACCATCCGCAACGGCAAGCGCTTCGCGACGCCGCTGCTGCTCGTGCTGATCGCCATCGAGGCAACCGACCTCGTCTTCGCCGTCGACTCCATCCCGGCCATCTTCGCGGTCACGAACGATCCGTTCATCGTCTACACCTCGAACGTCTTCGCCATCCTCGGGTTGCGCGCGCTCTACTTCGTGCTGGCCGACGTCGTCGACAAGTTCGTCTACATCAAGCCGGCGCTGGCGGTGATCCTCGGATTCGTCGGCGTGAAGATGCTGCTCATGGACGTCTACAAGATTCCGATCGGCGTGTCGCTCGGCGTGATCGCCACGACGCTGCTCGTGGCCGTCGTGGCGTCCGTGATCCGGCAACGGCAGCGCGCGATGACCTGACGCGGGCTCACTTCTTGCCCCCGCATCTTCCCGTTTTGCGCAGTGTGGCAACCGCAGTCGTCCTTCTCCTTCTCTCACCGGTGATGCAGGCGCAGGAAGTGCGTCCGCTCTCTCTCGAAGAGGCGCTCGCGCTCGCCACGGAGACGGCGGAGAGTGCGGAGATCGCGCGCGCCGGCGTGCGGCGGGCTCGGGCGAACGTGGCGCGCACCGAGTCGCAGCGCAAGCCGCAATTGAACGGATCGGCGTCGTATCAGCGAACGCTGGCCAGTCAGTTTGAAGGAGTCGGCGGAAGCGGACCCGCGACCGAGATCCCGCCCGAGTGCGTCGGGCCGTTCGCGCCCGATCCCTCGCTGCCGCTCGACCAGCGCGTCTCGATTCTCGAACGGCGGCTGGCCTGTCCGCCGTCGAGCGGCTTCGGCGGCGTCGACTTTTCGCAGCTCGGGTTCGGCGCGCCGAACGCGTGGAACCTCGGCCTCTCCTTCAACTGGCCGTTCTGGACGGGCGGCCGCGTCGAAGCGCAGACGCGGGCGGCGGAGGAACTGGCCGAGCTCGCGGAGACGAACGTCGACGCGGCCGACGCGCAGGCGCGCCTCGACGTCACCACCGCGTACTTTGACGCGCAGCTCGCGTCGGAGCTCGTCGACATCGCGGAGGCCAGCCTGGCCAACGCCGAGGAGACGCTGCGCATCACGGCGCTGCGCGCGAGCGAAGGAGCGCAGGCGGACTTCGACGTGTTGCAGGCGCGCGTCACGCGCGACAACCAGCGGCCGATCGTCATTCGAAGACAGACGCAGCGCGAGCTCGCGTTCGACCGATTGCGCGCGCTGCTCGACCTGCCGCAGGACCAGCCGCTGCGACTGACGACGCCGGTGAGCGAGGCCGCGGCGCGGCAGGTCAGCGCCGAGGTCGACGCCGCGAATCGCATCGCCGTGCAGCAGGCCACGCAGAGGCTCCAGGCCGCGGAGCATTCGCTCGACGCGGCGCGCGCGGAGCGGATGCCCAGCATCGCCGCGCAGTCGCAGTACGGACTGGTCGGCTACAGCGACTCGTTCCTCCCCGACTCGTTCCGGAAGAACTGGACCGTCGGCGCGGCCGTGCAGATCCCGATCTACGCGGGCGGACGGATCAACGCCGGCATCGAGTCGGCGCGCGCCGACGTGGCCGAGGCGGAGGCGCAGCTCGACTCCATCAGCGCGCTGGCGCGCCTCGAGACCTCGGCCGCCGCCGCGGAGTTGCGCGCCGCGCGCGCCGCGTACGCGGCCACCGCGGGCACCGTCGAACAGGCACAGCGCGGCTACGAGATCGCGCAGCTCCGCTATCGCGAAGGCGTCGGCATCCCGCTCGAGATCCAGAACGCGCGGCTGCTGCTCGAGCAGGCGCGCGCCAATCAGGCCCAGGCCGCGCGCGACCTCTGGATCGCGCAGACGCGCATCGAATTGTTGCCGCTCCTTCCGTTGAGCGGCGGAGGAGTACCGCAGCAGTGAAGACCGTCGTCGCCGCAGCCGCCATCGCCGCACTCTGTTGCGCCGCGTGCAAACGCGACGAAGCGCCGAAGCCGGCGCCGGTGGTGATGCGCGTCGAGCGCGCCAGCGCCGCCACCGTCACGCGCCGCTACGTGGCCTCGGGTCCGCGGCTGAGTGGCACGCTGCAGCCGCAGCAGAGCGCGAGCATCCTCGCGCAGACCGCGGGGACGGTGGTCAGCGTCTCGGGTGCCGAGGGACAGCGGGTCGAGCGCGGGACGCTGCTGGCGCGCATCGCCGACGAGACCGCGTCCGACGCACTGCGCTCCTCGCGCGTGGCCGTGCAGTCGGCGCAGACCGCGGTGGCCGTCGCGCAGCGCGACTACGAGCGCGCGCAGCGGCTGGCCGGCGCGGGCGCGCTGCCGAAACGCGACATCGACGTCGGCCGCGCGCAGGTCGCCAGTGCCGAGGCGCAGCTCGGGGCGGCGCGCGCGCAGCTCGCCGCGGCGCAGGAGCGTTCCGGCAATCAGAACGTGGTCGCGTCCGTGAGCGGCATCATCAGCGAGAAGCGCGTCAGCGCCGGCGACGTCGTCGCGCCGGGCACGCCGCTCTTCACCATCGTCGACCTGGCCACGCTGCAACTGGAGGCGAACGTTCCCGCCGACGCCATCGCGCAGGTCAATCCCGGCACGCTCGTCGAGCTGCAGGTGCGCGGCTATCCGGACCAGACCTTCCCCGGCACGATCACGCGCATCTCGCCGAGCGTCGATCCGGCGACCGGACAAGTACGCGTCTACGTGGCCATGCCCAACCAGGGACAGCGGCTCGTCGGCGGTCTCTTCGCCGAGGGAAGCGTGCGCACGGTCACGCGCCTCGGGCTGGTCATCCCGATCGAGGCGCTCGATGAAAGCGCGAACGCGCCGACCGTCGTGCGCGTGCGCAACGGCGTCACCGAGCGCGTCACCGTGCAGCTCGGGATCCGCAACGACGCCGAAGGATTCGTGGAGATCGTGAGCGGGCTGGCCGAGGGGGACGTCGTGCTGACCGGACCGGCGCGCACCATCACGCCGGGCACGCGCGTGAACGTGAGCTGACGATGTGGATCTCCAACTTTGCCATCGACCGTCCCGTGGTCACGGTCGTGCTGATGCTGGCGCTGGTCGTCTTCGGCCTCTTCGCCATCGGCCGGCTGGAGACCGACGAGTTCCCGGAGATCGACGCGCCGGTCGTGGCGGTGGCGGTGCCGTATCCCGGCGCGTCGCCGGAAGTGGTCGAGCAGGAAGCGATCAAGCCGATCGAGGACGCCATCGCCTCCATCAGCGGCGTCGACCGCATCACCTCGAACTCGCTGGACGGCTTCGGCCAGATCATCATCGAGTTCGTCTTCGACAAGGACACGAACGAGGCCACGCAGGACGTGCGCGACGCGATCTCGCGCATCCGCGGCGAGCTGCCGCTGGAGCTCGAGGAGCCGATCCTCACCCGCTTCGATCCCGCGGACTTTCCGATCGTCTCGCTGACGCTCGCGTCGAAGACCCGCAGCGTGCCGCAGCTCACCACGCTCGTCGATGAGATCGTCGAGCCCGAGCTGCGCTCCATCGCCGGCGTGGCGGACATCGTCGTGCGCGGCGGCCTCGAACGGCAGGTGGTGATCGAGCTCGATCCGCGCAAGCTCGAGTCGGCCGGCGTGACCATCGGCCAGGTCGTGCAGGTGGTGCAGAGCCAGAACCTCGCCGCGCCGGTGGGACGGATCATCAAAGGGATGACCGAGCAGTCGATCCGCCTGCGCGGCCGCATCGCGCAGCCGCAGGACTTTGCGCAGATCGTCATCAGCGGCCGCGGCGGACGTCTGCTGCGCCTCGGCGAAGTGGCCGCGATCCGCGACGCGTCCGAGGAACAGCGCACGCTCGCGCTGTACAACGACCAGGAGGCAGTCGGCGTCGACCTGAAGAAGGCGCAGGGCTACAGCACGACCACGGTCGCGGAGAAGATCCTCGCGCGCGTGAACGCGCTCAACCAGCGCCTCCCCGCCGACGCGAAGCTGCAGATCGTGCAGAACGCCGGCGAGCGCGTGCAGGCCTCGGTGAACAGCGTCTCCAGCTCGCTCGTCGAAGGGCTGTTCCTCACCGTGCTGACGGTGTTCATCTTCCTGAACTCGTGGCGCTCGACGGTGATCACGGGTCTCGCGTTGCCGGTGTCGCTGCTGGCGGCGCTGATCTCGGTGTGGGCGTTCGGCTTCACGCTGAACACGATGTCGCTGCTCGGCCTCGCGCTCGCGGTGGGCGTGCTGATCGACGACGCCATCGTCGTGCGCGAGAACATCGTCCGCCATGTGGAGATGGGGAAAGACCACTACACGGCGGCGAAGGAAGGGACCGCGGAGATCGGCCTGGCCGTCGCGGCGACGACGTTCTCGATCGTGGTGGTCTTCGTGCCGATCGGGATGATCAGCGGCGTGGCCGGACAGTGGTTCCGCCCGTTCGCACTGACCATCGCCTGCGCGGTGCTGGTGTCGCTGCTGGTGTCGTTCTCGCTCGACCCGATGATGTCGGCGTACTGGCCCGATCCGCACGGCGGCAAGCGGCGCTGGATCACGCGCGTGCTGGACCGCTTCAACGCCTGGTTCGACCGGCAGGCGGTGCGCTATCAGGGGATCATCGGCTGGACGCTCGACCATCCGTGGACGACGATCGTGATCGTCACGGTGATGCTGATCGCGTCGCTGGCGCTGCCGGCGATGGGCCTCATCGGCTCGGCGTTCTTCCCCGTCGAGGACCGCTCGGAGTTCAACCTCGCCGTCGAGACGCCGCCCGGCTCGAGCCTCGCCTACACGCGCATGAAGTGCGAGGAGGCCTCCGCGGCGATCCGCGCGGCGGAGGGCGTGGCGTACACGTACACGACCATCGGCGGCGAGAGCGGCTCGGTGGACGAGGCGCAGATCTACGTGCGCCTGCAGCCGCGCGACGAGCGCGAGCTGCATCAGACCGAAGTGGAGACCAACGTGCGCGCGGCGCTGACGCGCATCGCCGGCGCGACGGTGAGCGTGGCCGGCGGCGGCATGGGCGGCGGCAAGCAGATCCAGATGCAGCTCAAGGGTCCGGACTACGACACGCTGATGATCCTCGGCGAGAAAGTGGCCGCGGAGATGCGCCAGGTCACGGGCGCCGCGGACGTGGGACTGGAGACGCGCGGCCGCCGTCCGGAGATCGAGATCGAGGTGGACCGCCCGCTCGCCGGCGCCCTCGGCGTCGACGTGATGCAGGTGGCGATGGCGCTGCGTCCCGCGTTCGCGGGCGTCGACGCGGGCGACTGGATGACGCCCGGCGGCGAGTCGTACGACGTGTACGTGCGCCTCGCGCCGGAGTCGCGGCAGTCGGTCGCGGACCTGACGTCGCTGCCGCTGGCGGTGGGCAACGTCGATCCCGCCGCGATGACGGCGCCGACCGCGCCCGCGGCGATGATCCCGCTCGGCCAGGTGGCGAAGATCCGCCAGGGCATCGGCCCGGGCGAGATCCAGCGTCTCGACCGCGAGCGCGTGGTGACGGTCGGCGCGAACGCGCAGGGGCGCCCACTCTCCGCCGTGATCGGCGGCATCCAGGAGCGCTTGAAGAACGTGCCGCTGCCGCCGGGCTACACGCTGTCGCAGGGCGGCGAGGGAGAGGAGTCGCAGGAAGTGTTCGGCGACATGCTGGCGGCGATGGGCATCGCCGTCCTGCTGATGTACTTCGTGCTGGTGCTGCAGTTCGAGAGCTTCCTCGATCCGCTGGCGATCCTGATCAGCCTCCCGCTCTCACTCATCGGCGTGATGCTGGCGCTGCTGATGACGCGCGACACGCTGAACATCATGAGCATGATCGGCGTGCTCCTGCTGATGGGAATCGTGGCCAAGAACGCGATCCTGCTGATCGACTTCGCGAAGTGGCGCCACGAGGAAGGGATGCCGCTGCGCGAGGCGCTGGTCGAGGCGGGACGCATCCGCCTCCGCCCGATCCTCATGACGTCGCTCGCACTCATCGCCGGCATGATCCCGGTGGCGCTGGGCGTCGGCGAAGGCGCGGAGTTCCGCGCGCCCATGGGCCGCGCCATCATCGGCGGCGTGGTGACCTCGACGCTCCTGACGCTGCTGATCATCCCGGCGATCTACGAGCTGATGGCCAAGGGACGAGAGAAGGCGGTGGCGCGATTCAAGCGGATCACGCGCCACTGACGGAGCGCCGGCGTCCTCGCCGGCTGCCGTGGCGGCGTCCCGCCGCCACTCCCGGGGCGGGCGGCGGGACGCCGCCCGGGCAGCCGCCGGGACGGCGGCGGTCCGCAGAGTTCCCGCGTCCAACGCGAGACGCACGACGCCTGTGAAAACGTAGGACAGGCTTCAGCCTGTCCCGGTCTCGCGACACACGTGCCGTAAAGGCATCACGTCCCGCATTGAAGAGCGGCGCCCACGTCACGCGACGCCCCGATCAGACGTCTTCCAAACCGTCGCGATAAAGATCATCGACGCGCACGACGGCGCCGATCGATTCCAGCGCCAGCGACTGCCCCGCGACCGCTTCCGAGGAGCTCCATCCCGCATCGTCGCGCCGGTGAAGAGTCACGCGCGGCTCGCGATGCGAAATGATCAGGACCTCCCGTGCGGCGGCAATGGTCTGGTACTGGCGCAGCTTCTCGCCGCGGTCGTAATCCTCACTCGAGTTGCTCGTCACTTCGATGAGCACGAGCGGGTTGGTCACGGCAACCGGATCCTCGGCCGAACGCTGCGTCCCGCCGCACACGACCGCGCCGTCGGGATACGTCGTCAGGCCGGACGCGGAAATGCGGACGCGAAGATCCGAGGTGAACGCGCGGCAGCCGCGGGGCAACTGCGGACCGAGAAGGCTCAAGGCCGTGGCGGCCAGCGCGGCGTGATCGGGTGTACCGCCGGGCATGGCGTAGATCTCACCATCGAGGTACTCGTGCCGGATGGAGCTCTCGTCCTCCAGCGCGAGGTACTCCGCGTAGGTGTAGTGCATCCGCCGCGACATCTCGCCCCCCGCTCGGAGTATAGCTGCGCGACGGAGCGCCGGCGTCCGCGCCGGCTGCCGTGGCGGCGTCCCGCCGCCACTCCCGGGGGCGGGCGCCGGGACGGCGGCGGTCCGCTTTACGGCATCATGCGTCCCGCAATGAAGACGTTTTACCGGCTCCTCGGAGTCGCGCTGCTGGTGGTGACGACGAACAACTTCGTCTGGTTCGCGCTGACGTTCTGGGCGTACCTCACAACCAAATCAGTGATCTCGACCTCCACGCTGGCGGGCGTGTTCCTGGTGATGACCATGCTGTCGGGGATGTGGTTCGGGTCGCTCGTCGATCATCACAAAAAGAAGCACGCCATGCTCGGCTCGTCCATCGTGACGCTGCTGCTGTTCCTCGGCGGACTGGCGCTGCTCTACGCCACTCCGGCGGAGGCGTTCGCCACCGTGCGCAGCGTGCGACTGTGGCTCTTCGCGGTGACGCTGCTCGCCGGGACGATCGTCGGCTCGATCTACAACATCGCCATCCCGACGCTGGTGGCGTTCATCGTTCCCGCGGACCGGCGCGACCGCGCGAACGGCATGTTCGGCACCGTGATCGGCATCGCCTTCGGCATCACCTCGGTGGCCAGCGGTCTGGTGCTCGCGTTCGGAGGGATGAAGATCGTGCTGTGGATCGCGGTCGTCACGACGCTGATCGCCATCGCCGCGCTGTCGCTCATTCACGTCGACGAGGGAACGCCGGTCCCCGTCGAAGGCGAAGAGCCGCGGAAGAAAGAGATCGACTTGCGCGGCACCATCGCCGCGGTGCGCAGCATCCCCGGGCTCTTCCCGCTCATCTTCTTCACCACCTTCAACAACTTTCTCGGCGGCGTCTTCTTCGCGCTGATGGATGCGTACGGCTTGTCGATGGTGTCGGTGCAGACGTGGGGCATGCTCTGGGGCCTCCTCAGTCTGGGGATGATCCTCGGCGGGGTGTACATCTCGCGCCGCGGCCTGGGCGGCAATCCGTTGCGCACGCTCTTCCGCGTCAACTACGTCATGTGGACGATCAGCATCTTCTTCACCATCCAGCCGTCCATCGTGCTGCTCGGCGTGGGCGTCTTCTTCTGGATGTTCCTCATGCCGTTCGTCGAGGCGGTGGAGCAGACGATCTTCCAGAAGGTGGTGCCGCCGGAGCGGCTCGGCCGCGTGTTCGGCTTCGCGCACAGCATCGAGCAGTCGGCATCGCCGGTCACGGCGTTCTTCATCGGACCGGTGGCGCAATGGCTGTTCGTGCCGTTCATGACCACGGGGCGCGGCGTGGAGCTGATCGGCGACTGGTTCGGCACGGGGACGGCGCGCGGACTGGCGCTGGTGTTCATCACCGCCGGAGCGATCGGCTTGATCGTGACCGCGATCGCGCGGCGCTCCAAGTCGTACCGCCTGCTCTCGAACCGCTACGTCGCGGAGTGACGCACGCGCACGACCCTCTTCCCGACCGCCGCACTGCTCTCCAAGCCGTCGGCGGTCAGACGCACGCCGAGGGCGGCCCACGTCTCCGAGCCGGGCGTCTTCCTGTCTGAAACACGACTTTGGGCACAAACTGTCCTCTTTAAAGATCAGTAGTGATCTTTTAAAAGATCACTACCAATGCTCCGAAACCTCGATCAGAGGCTCCGAAACCTCGGGAGAGAGTTTCTTTTGACTCGGATCGAGGCAGCCGAGGCTCGACCCGAAGGCAACGGAGCCTCGCGACGAACCGCCCGAAGATTCGACACGAGCCTCGTAAATACTGCAGGAAAGCGCTTTAGCCTTGTGCGTGAACCGGCCGAGCCTCTAGCGCGAGGCGATGCCGCCTTCGAATTGAGTCGCCCGAACCTCGGGTGTGACTCGCCCGCGCCTTCCGTCCGAACCGCCCGAAGCTCGGAAATCGTCTCCTGTGGAGGACATTCGAGCCGATGGCGACTTCATGTTGTCCTTTTTAAAGATCACAACGGATATTTCTTTAGTCTCCCGTGAGTCAAATGTCCCTCGGCCCGAAGGTGGATCAAACCGATCGTAGGGCTCACGAGCAATTGCAGAAGGCTCGGGTCGATCGTGGGAGGTCACGCGCGGAGTGTCGAGACTCTCCGGAGCTCCGAGGGAAGGCACTCGTAGATCGAGACAGACTCGAGCTTCACTCTCGACAATCTTCGGAAGCTCCTGCCCCCACCTCCCGAACCTCAAAACGATCTAACCTCGGCCTCTCGGAACTGCACGCGGGCTGTGAGACAGAGGTCGCCGCGCTTCGCGACGAGATGACCTCGTGGCTGGAAGCAGGGACGCCGGATCATGACCCTGCTCGAGAAGACCAGGTCGTGCCGGCCCCGACGACCCACGGCCAGGCCGAGGTCCCTCCCGAACTGGAAGGACGCTTGCGGCAGCTCGAACGAGAGATCGCGCAAGTCGGGGCCGCGGATCCGCGGGAGAGCTGACGCGCCGCCACTTGTCGAATGGCAGCTCGCACGGACCCCCGGCGGTACGGTGCGAAACCGAAGCTGCGGATGTCGCATACAGCTTGATGCAGCCGGCGCGGCCAGGCATGTCGCATAAAGCTTTATGCGGGCCGCGCGACCAGGCATGTCGCATAAAGCTTTATGCAGCAGCCGCCGGAGCACCCCGCCGCACTGTCTCTATAAGACGTGCTTGCGTTTCCGTCGCGACTGGTGCTGGCAGTGGGTGCTTCCCGCTCCGACCGAGGGCCGGCATCACGACCACGGGACGAACGTACAGCGCGCCGTGACCCGCGCCGTCCGTCGACCGGCATCGGCAAGCGTACCAGTCGCCACACCTTCCGCCATCCTCCGCCTCCACCTTCTGGAGCGCGGTCACCACATCCGCACCATCCGGGAGTTCCTCGCCCATCGAGACGCGGCGACAACCATGCTCTACATCCACGTCCTCGCCACGGTGCACGCGGAGTCCGCAGCCCCTGCATCCCGCATGACGAATATCGCGCGACGCAGCGTGCGGCGAGTGCCGGACACTACACCGCAAATCGGGCGATCGCGGCGCTGTCGATATACAAGTTGAACGGAAGCCGCTTTGCGGCAGACCCCACGACCGGTAGATGCCTCGGAGATTGCACGTGTGCCGAGGTAGCCTCGGTCCGTGGTCTCACTCGGTCAGATCATGCGAGCGGTGGGTGACGGCTTTCTCCGGACGCGGAGGACGACGCCGTTCCAGCGGAAGGCGCTGCGTGCGATTCAGCGGTGTCGTACAGCGCTCCTGGGATCTGCCTACAACGTGTGCGATCGCTGCGGGGCCGAGCACCTCGTGTTTCGTTCCTGCCGGAATCGGCACTGCCCTTCATGTCAGACGAACGCTAGGCACAAGTGGCTCCAGGCGCGCGAACGCGAGCTGCTGCCAGTGCCCTACTTCCATGTGGTGCTCACCGTACCGGAGATACTCAACGACATCGCACTGTACTGCCCGGAGGTTTTCTATGCGGCACTGCTGCGTGCTGCGGGCAACACGGTGGTCGACGTCGGGCGGTCGAAGCTGAAGGCACTGCTCGGATGTCTCACCGTCCTTCACACGTGGGGTCAGAACCTCTCTTTGCATCCGCATGTGCATTGTGTCGTTCCGGGCGGGGGATTTTCGCTCGACGGGAAGCGGTGGGCCTCTCTGCGGAGCCCCACGTATCTGCTGCCGGTCAAGGTGTTGAGCAAGCGGTTCCGAACTCTGCTCTGCAACTATCTCCGAGACGCCGAGCGGAAAGGGAAGCTCGCCCGTCTGCCGAAGACCGTTCTGCCTCACGCCGCGATCGAGGGTGCCCGGGCGCAGGAGTGGATCGCGTATGTGAAGCGACCCTTCGGTGGTCCGCGCCAAGTGTTGAGGTATCTGGCGCGCTACACGCACCGCGTGGCGATCAGCAACAGCCGCATCGTCTCATTCCACGACCACAAGGTCATCTTCCGGTGGCGCGACTATGCCGATTCAAACCGGTCCAAGCTCATGGTCCTCGAAGCCACCGAGTTTGTGCGCCGGTTCCTGATGCATGTCCTGACACCAGGGTTCGTCAAGATCCGCTACTTCGGCTTCCTGGCCAACCGGCGGCGCGCTGAGACCATTGCACTAGCCCGCACTCTTCTCGGGGCGGCAGAGCCCCTGCTGGAAGAGCGCATCAAGCCCGCCGTCTTGTGCCCCAACTGCTTCGCTGCTCAGAAGCAGCAGCACGCTCGGCGAGTTCCATTGCTTCCCGGTGTCCGGCCGCCGCCACTCGATGCGCTACCCGTATGACTCTTCCGCGCGAGCATCACCGTGTTGATTATCGCAGCCGCAGTCGACGCTGCCGAGGAGAGGCCCGTGATCGCTCGAGCGACGGCGCCACGAGCACACGTTCTTCGATGCGCCACGTGAGCCGAAGCTCGCTTCAGTGCCACCACCCACCGTTACTTTGCCCATGTACTCATCCATGGGCTCCGTTCAACTTGCCGCTGAACCTGTCGGCGGGCTGGTGTCCGGCCCGGCAGCCGAGCTGCCTACGACCTTCCAACGTGCACGGCGTCACGCCAGCTGCAAATCGCCAGTCGTAGCTTCGCAACTCCTCGGCGGCAGCTGTCGTGCCGCACGCTCTCCGCTCATGAAGCCCGCCGCAGGTTAGCGGCTAATCTGTTAGGCGGTCCGTGGGTCAGCGCCCCACCCGACCCGGTCGTAACTTCAGTTCATTCCGGCTGCCCCGGTCGGCGGCACACGCAGCGCACGAACCACGGCGTCACGCCGGTTTGCAGTTCGCTCCCGACGATGTGATCGTTCGTCGCGGCAACCGGCGCGCCGGTCTCTGCCAACCGCGACGTATCATGTCGTCCGGGGTTCAGCCGAGAGGCGAGCCCGAACGAACGACCATGTGCCGCTTGGTATTTCTCGCTTCCGATCACACGTTTCCGACAATTCCGTGGGACCAAAACGCGCCGTCATTTCACGTTCGCGACATTTCTGAAGACGAAGTGGCCGTTCGCAGGCACCTGAAAAAGGAATATGTGTACTACGTTGGCGCGCACGAAATGTGCGGTTGCGGCTTCGCAATTCCGGACTTGCCGATCGAGGACGAAATTGACCAGAAAGAGCATGACGCTTGCGTTGAGAGTCTCGAGCGGCTGCGCGGGCACCTCCGCCAAAACCTCTCTCCCTTTGATCTTGTCGAATTTTACCTGTCGTGGGACGGTGACTTGAAAAAACGACCAAGGGAAACTCTGTCTCTCGCGGTCGGCGAGATAGATGGTGAGACTTTCGCGGGAGATGAGGCCATTCTTCTGCGCGTCAGACAACCGGCCGCCTAACTCGCGGTTGCAGCCGACATAGCCCGCGTCGCACTCAGCGTTGATGCTACGATCTCCCGTGCGGGCTATGCGGCTGAACCGCAGGTCCGTTAGGCGGACGGG
>DASUSL010000259.1:0-22937 GCA_036375135.1 Thermoanaerobaculia bacterium
GAACACCTCGGTCGTCCGCGACGCCATCGCCGCGTACTACTACGTGCGCATGGGCTTCTCGCTGGGCGGTCTGCGCATCGACCGCTACGGCGACATCCTCAGCGGCTACCTCGTCGCCAAATGCGTGAAGACGCGCGGCGAGGCGATCCGCATCGGCTCGCCGATCGCCGACCACCGCCGCACGCCGCACAACCTCTTCAAGGACCTCTACCACGAGCTGGCGGGCATGGTCCTCCTCGACGATCTGCTGCCGTGGCTCACGGAAACGACGATCGGCGGCGACTCGTACGCGGAGCTGTACGCCTCGCTCGCCGACGCGCTCGAGCAGCAGAGCGCGTCGATGAAGGGCTTCGTCTGGGACGACGGCGGACGCGACTTCCTCGTCGAGACCGCGGGACACATGCGGGCCTGGCTCGAGGCGGTCGCGGAGATCGGATGACGCTCGTCTCCATCATCGTCCCGAGCTTCAACCAGGGGCGCTACATCCGCGAGACGCTCGACTCGATCCTCTCGCAGGACCACCGGCCGCTGGAAGTGCTGGTGCTGGACGGCGGATCGAAGGACGAGACGGTGGACGTGCTGCGCTCGTACGGCGACCTGCCGGAACTGCAGTGGTGGTCGGAGAAAGACCGAGGGGTCATCGACGCCATCAACAAGGGCTGCGCCCGTGCCCGCGGCGAGATCGTGGCGGTGCAGAGCTCGGACGACCTCTACACGCCGGGTGCGGTGACCGCGGTCGTGGACGCATTCCGATCCGATCCCGCGCTGGGGCTGGTCTTCGGAGACGTCGAATACATCGACGCTGCCTCACGCGTCGTGGGACGAACCCATCTCCCTCCGTTCGACGTCTACGAGTACGTCGGCAAGATGACGTACATCCCGCAGCCGTCGGCGTTCTTCCGCGCCGAGGCCATGCAGGCCGTCGGCCCGTGGCGCGAGGACATCAGCTACGCGGCGGACGCGGAGTTCTATCTGCGGGTCGCGCTGCGATACCGGGTCCGCCAGCTCGACCGGCTGCTCGGCCGGTATCGCTATCACGACGAGCAGCGCGACACGATGTCCGAGCGGATCCTGCGCGACTGGCGCGCCGCGGTGGAGCCGCTGACACGGGACGGCGACCGAAAGCTGCGGCGTTACGCGCGCAGCGGCATCGACCTGGCCTCTCTGCGCTACGAGCCGGAGTCGCGGTGGCTGCGGAGGACGATGGCCGCCTATCACGCGATGCTGGTCAACCCGGCCGTGCTGCGCAGCGAGGAGTTCCGGCGCACGCGCGATCTGTTTCCCGGCCGTTACCCGATCTGGAAGACGCTGTCGCGGATGAAACGGCTGCTCGGAATGGCGCCGCGGACGCGGTGACGGGTCAATCGTCCCCGTTCCGGCTCCGCAGCCGGGCGATGCGCTCGGCGACGGGGATCTTCGCCAGCTCGTAGTAACGCTCGACCGCCGGAGCGCTCGCTCCCTGCGTCTTTTCCCGTTGCGGCGCGTGCCAGAGGTGGACGAGGGGAAAGTATCCGAATCGATTCGCGCGCCGCGTCTCGGCCCGCTCCCACAGCTCGACGTCCTCGCCGCCCCAACCGACGAACGTCTCGTCGAATCCGCCGATCGCGGCGTACGCGTCGGCGGTGATGCCGGTGCTGCCGCCGCGGAGGTTCGCCACGACGCTCTCGCTGCGCGCCTCCGGCGGGAGCACCCCGCGTTCGATCACGCGGGCGGTGACCTCCGGCGTGAGATAGAAGACGAAGCGCTTGAGGTCGAGGACTTCGTCGCCGGCCCGCGCCTTCGCCGCGAGCTCGGCCGCGTACCGCATCGGGACGAGCATGTCGTTGTCGTGCAGGACGAGCAGCCGCGCGCGCGCAACGCGCGCCGCCTCGTTGAATGTCCGCGCGCGGGAGTACGGCGCATCCGGCTCGACCGGCTGATGAACGTAGCGAACCCACGACGGTAGCGCGTGCTCGATCTCCCGCACCGCCGATTGCTCGACCACGATGCACTCGACCGCCGCGCCGCGCTGGGCCGCGATCGTGCGCAACGTCAGCAGAAGAAGCGGCAGCCGCTCGAGGCCGCGGTGTCCGATCAGGAAGCTGACCTCCGGCGCGTCCCGCGATGGCGGGGCGTCGGCGAATTCGATCGGCCAGTCTCGCAGCGCGGCCTGCATCAGCCGCGATGCGGTGCCCGGAAAGAGCTCGCAGACACGGAGCGACGACGTCCATTTCCATTCGCAGCGCACGCCGCGGCCGCCCGGTTCCGGGGTGAGCTGTTCGCCGCGGTTCCGGATGCGCTCCCACCGTCCGCGCAGGTGCCGCTCGAAGGTGGGCACGTCCAACAGCAGCGCGGCGGCGGTCGAGCGGAGGCGTCGCATGCGTGGAGTGCTTATTCTAAACTGGCCGCCGATGCAGGCCCGGTCCTGTCCCCTCTGCGGAGCGAACGAACACGAAACGGTCCTGGAGCTGGAGGCGGACGCGTTCTGCAGGACGAACTGGACGTACTCGGCCGATTTCCGAACGATCCTCGGCATCGGTGACCGCGCGCTCTTTCCCGTCGTGCGCTGCCGCCGCTGCGCGATGGTCTTCGCCGCGCTTCTCCCCGACGACGACTTCCTCACCGCGCTGTACGACCGGGTGATCGGGAAGGCGGAATGCGTGGCCGGCTCCGAGAATCGCCCCGGCTACGCGCGCCGGCTGCGTTACGTCGCCGAGCTGCTCGAACTCGCCCCTCCCGGCGATCCTCTTCGCGCGCTCGACTACGGCAGCGGCCTGGGCGTGACCCTGCGCCTCCTCCGCGCGTGCGGCGTGGATTCGACCGGCTTCGATCCCAGTGCAATCCGCAACGAATACGTCGGCGAGCACGAGCTGACCACCGTGAGCGACAGGAGCGCGCTGCAAGGCATCTTCTCGATCGTCGTGCTGGACAACGTCCTCGAGCACCTGCCCGATCCCGCGGCCACGCTCGAATGGCTGCGCGGCGTCACGGCGGCAGGAGCGGTTGCGTATGTGAGCGTGCCGCCGTACGAGAGCGACTTCGTGCACGAGCAGGTCGGGCATCACCGGCGCGGCGAGCCGCTGGACATGACGCTCAATCCGTGGGAGCACCTCAATTACTTTTCGCTGGCCCACCTCGACACGCTGATGCTGCGGGGCGGCTTCCGGCGTCTGGCGGCATCCCGGCGGGCGGCGGCGCCCGGCATCGGCCTCAGGCCGGAGCGGAGCGCGGCGCGTCGAGGGAAAAACGCCGCCGCGTCGATGGCGAGGCTGGTGCGGTACGCTCTGCGCGGCGACGTTCTCGCCACTGCCGAACATGCCTTTTATCGCCGCGAATCGTGAGACGGGCCTGCGCGTGACGCTGGCGGCGATGCTCGTCTTCGGCGCGGCCGTCCTTTTCACGGCGGCCCTGGTGCCCCGCCCCCGCCTGCATGCACTGCTCGCGGCGCGCGCGCCGGATGGACAGGTGAGCGCGGAGTATGTCGACGCGTTCCGCAGCCGCTCGCTCGCATGCGCGATCGGTCTGGGGGCTGTGGCGATGCTGGCGATGGTCCGGCCAGGTGGAGGGCAGACAATCCTGCCTCTCCGGACAGACACGATTGTCTGTCCTCCACCCGTCGTTCCACTGATCATCGTGACCCTCATCGGCGCGGCCGCACGTGCGCTGCTTCTCACACGCCCTCTTCACTACGATGAGGCCTTCACGCTGACCGAATACGTGTCGCGCTCTCCGCTCTTCTTTCTCACCCGTTACACCCATCCGAACAACCACGTGCTCCACACGCTGCTGGCCTGGCTGACTACGCGCGCGGGCGACGCACTCTGGCTGGCCCGGCTGCCCGCGTTTCTGGCCGGCGTGGCCATCGTCCCCGCCACGTACCTCATCGCGGCACGCGAAGACCACCGGGCGGGATGGATCGCGGCCGGCCTCTCCGCCGGCGCGACGCCGCTCGTCGAATACGCAGCGCAGGCCCGCGGCTACACCATCGTCGTCCTCTGCGTGGTCCTGCTCTACGCGCTCCGTCCGAGGCCGCTCGCCGGCGGGTTGCTCATCGCCGCCGGTGCCTGGACGATTCCGGTCATGGCCTACGCGGCGGCGGCCTACCTCGCCTGGCGTTTCCTCGACGACCGCGGCAACGCCGTGCGGACGGGCATCGTCGCCGCCGCCGCCACCTTCGTCCTTTACGTCCCGATCGTCGTCGTCAGCGGCGTCGACTCGATCTTCGCCAACGGCAACGTGCTGCCGGTTCCGTATGCCGTGCTTTTCTCCGAGCTGCCGCGGTCCCTGGCGGTGATGTGGCGCGAGTGGAACCTCTCATTCACCTGGCTCGGAGGAATCGCGCTCGCGCTCGCGGCCTTGTCGCAGCGAAGATTCGCGCTCCCGCTGCTCGTGGCCGTCGGGGTCATCGGCGCGATGCTCCTCCTCACCCGCCGCGTGCCGTTCCCGCGGGTCTGGATTTTTCTGCTGCCGCTTTTCCTCGTTGCCGCGGCGCACGGTCTCGCGCGAGTCATGTCGGTGCGCGTCGCGGGCTGGGTGGCGGTGGCCGTCGCCGCCGTGACGGCGGCCAACGCCGTGCGGCTCACGGGACGCGACTCGTTTTTCGAAGACCGGGCTTTTGCTCACGTGCGCGCGATCGCGGCGTTCGTCGCGCCCGCCGAGGATGCGCTGCTCGTGGTCGGTCCGCTGGACGCGCCGCTCGCATACGAGCTCAGGTCCGCGCGCGTGCCGGCCTCGCGGGTGATCATCCACCGTTTCGACAGCGATCCCCACGCGACCCGCGCCGCCGTCGCCGCCACGCCGCGCCTCCGGGCCATCGTCAGCGACGCGCCGGAGGGGCAGCGGCAGTGGCAGGCCCTGGCCCTCCCGCATGCGCGCGCGCTCCGGCGCTTCGACGGCGTCACGGTCTACGAGGTGAGACCGTGAACCGCGGCCTCGTCTCCGTGATCGTGCCGGTCTACAACCGGCCGGAGATGTTGCGTCAGGCCGTGGCCAGCGTGCTCGCGCAGACGTACGGCGACTTCGAGATCATCATCGTCGATGACGAGTCCACCGACGACACGCCCCGCACCATCGAGGAACTGCAGGCTCGCGATCCGCGGATCCGCACCGTCCGCCGGCCGAACGGCGGGCCGGGCATGGCGCGCGAGTCCGGACGTCTCGCAGCCGCGGGAGAGTTCATTCAGTACCTCGACAGCGACGACCTTCTCCTGCCGCGCAAATTCGAGCTGCAGGTGGGCGCACTGCGCGAGCATCCGCATGCCGGAGTGGCGTACGGGCGCGTCGTTTATCGCGGGCCGGACGGCCGCGAGATCGAATGCGACTGGAAGCCGGCGAACCAGAACGCGACCTCGATCTTCCCCTCGTTTCTCCTGGCGCGCTGGTGGGAGACCGTGTCCCCGCTCTACCGCCGCTCGGTCACCGATGCGGCGGGCCCCTGGACGTCGCTGCGCCTCGAGGAGGACTGGGAGTACGACGCCCGCGTCGGCAGTCTCGGCGTGAAGCTCGTGTACGTCGACGCGGTCGTGGCCGAGCATCGCGATCATCCGGAAGAGCGTCTCTCCCGCGGCCTCGGGAGCGATCCGCGGCGGTTGCACGACCGCGCGGAGGCACATGTCCGCATCGCCGCGCACGCCCGGAAAGCCGGCGTGAGCCCGGACGCGCCCGAGTTCCGGACGTTCGCGCGCGAGTTGTTTCACCTCGCGCGACAATGCGGCGCGGCCGGCCTGCGGCAGGATTCCCGGCGCCTGCTCGCGCTGGCGCGCGACATCGGCGACCGGCCCGACCTCAGACTGTACGCCCTGGCCGCGCGCATCGTCGGCTGGCGCAACGCGGGACGTCTCTCGGCAAGACTGGACCGGATGAGAGCGGGACGATGACGCCGGCCATGCCGCGTATTTCGGTCGTGATGGCGGTCTACAACGCTGCGGAGACGCTGCGCGAGACGCTCGACTCGATCCTCGCGCAGGAGGATGTGGAGCTGGAAGTGATCGTTGTCGACGACGGCTCGATGGACGGCACGGCCGCGATCCTCGACTCGTATCCGGCCATTCGCGTCATCCGTCAGGAGAACCGCGGACTCACGCGGGCACTCATCGCCGGATGCGCCGCCGCGCGCGGCGCGCTCATCGCGCGGCACGACGCCGGCGACCTCTCGCATCCGCGGCGCCTGGCCGTGCAGCAGCGCTTGTTCGACGACCCGGAGGTGCTCTTCGTCTCCTGCGCCACGCAGTACGTTGGGCCGGAGCTCGAGCCGCTGTGGGTGACGCGGCCGTCGGTCGTCGCACCCGCGTCGATCGTCGATCTCTCGCGGCGGCACGGCCTCGTCGACGGGCCGACGCACCACGGCTCGGTCGTGTTTCGCCGCGACGCCTACGAGCGCGCGGGCGGCTATCGCGCCGCGTTCTATTACGGGCAGGACTTCGATCTCTGGTACCGGCTGGCCGAGCGCGGCAAGTTCGCGAGCACGGAGGAGACGCTGTACACCGCGCGCATCACGCCGGGCAGCATCAGCAGCGCTGCGAAACGCGAGCAGGAGACGCTGGCGCGGCTATCGCGCGGGGCGCTGGAGCTGCGGCAGCGGGGACGCTCCGAGGAGGCCATCCTCGCGGCGGCGGCGGCGGTGCGGCCCGTGCGCGCCGGTGCGTCGCGGCGGAGGCACGCGGCCGGTCTCTACTTCATCGGTGAGGCACTGCGCCGCAACGGCGATCCGCGTGCGCGCCGGTATCTGCGCGAGTCGCTCGCGGCCTGGCCGCTGTCGCCGCGCGCGTGGCTGCGCTTCCTGCAGTCGCGGTGACGCCGATCGCCCATGGCGTATCCTACGCCGCCGTGATGATCTCGCAGCGGAACGCGCTCCGGGCGATGCTTCCGCCCCTGCTGTCCCGTCTGCCCGCCGTCCGCGGGCGCGGCCGCGTGACTCTCCTCTTCGACCGCATCCTCACCGACGAGCGCGATCCGCGCTCGTTCCACGTCACCGGGTCGCTCAACGGTGGCTTCCGCTTCCACTTCGACCTGCGGCCGTGGGGACAGAAGTTCGCCTACTACTATCGCTCCTGGGAGCCTGACGCGATCCGGGCGCTGCGTGCGCTGTACACCGGCGGCTGGTTCGTCGACGTCGGCAGCAGCCTCGGGTTGTACGTCGTCTGCATGAGCGATGTCGTGCGCGCCGCGGGCGGGCGCATCGCCTCCATCGAGCCCATTCCGTTCAACCTCGAGCGCCAGGCGGTCAACGTCGCCCTCAATGGCGTCGCAGATCTCGTCGATACCGCGCCGGTTGCGGTGGGCTCGGCACCGGGCCGCGTGTTCCTCTCCGTCGATCCCTCCCATGCCGACAACAACGCCTTCGTCAGCACCGAAGGGGAGATGAGCGTCGAAGTAGTTCCGCTCGACGACCTCGCCGCCCGCCGGAACTGGTCGCCGGTCGGGGCCATGAAGATCGACGTCGAAGGATACGAGCCCGAAGTCGTGGCCGGAGCGCGCGCCACGATCGCCCGCGACCGTCCGGTCGTCCTCGCGGAGTTCAACCGCGAGCGCATGGCCATCAACGGGTTCTCCATGCACGAGTCGTGGGACTTCTTTCTCGATCATCAGTACGAGGCGTACGTGCTCGATCACCGCCGGCTGCGGAAGATCGGCGAGCCCGGGTCGCACGAAGACCTCTTCTTCGTCCCACGCGACCGGGCGATCCCCTGTCATATGCTTGCGCCGCCTTCATGAGCCTGCAGCAGCCGTCCATCGTCGTGCTCACCTGGATGAAGAGTGACGCCTGGACGCTCCGGCGCTTCCTCGAAGTGTCGAGCGTTTTCGCCGATCACATCGTCGTCGCCGACGAGGGAGCCGCTGACGACAGCCGCGCCATCTGCGCGGAGTTCGACAAGGTCACCGTCGTCGACCACAAGGGCGGCGAGTACGACGAGGGAGCGCGCCAGCAGCTCCTCCTGCGCACCGCGCGCGAGCTCGTGCCGATGCCGCGCATCCTCCTCGCGCTCGACGTCGACGAGATCCTCGCCGCGAATGCCATGAGCACGCGTGGCTGGCAGGCGATGATGCGCGCGGAGCGCGGCACGATCCTCTTCTTCGAGAAGCCGCGGCTCTATCTCTCCACCGCGAGCTGCATGCGGCGCGAGCTCGACTTCGCCGGCGGCTTCGTCGACGACGGCGTGGCCGGGCTGCAGCCGCAGCGGATCCACAGCCCGCGCCTCCCCCGGCCCGCCGGCGCGCCGCACCTCACCCTCGGCGACATCAAGTTCCTGCATTACGCGCTCGTGCGTCCCGAGGCGCAGAAGGCGAAGGCGCGGATGTACGCGGCGCTGGAGAACGTCATGGGCACCATGACGCTGTGGCAGCGGCGGAAGCGCTACTGGTCGCGGAACGTCCTCCGTCCCGCCGCGGCGGTCGAGCCGACGCCGCAGGAGTGGTTCGAGGCGTGGGAGCGGCGCGGCATCGACATGTCCACCATCCGCGACGTGCAGCCGTACTGGCAGGACGTCGACACGCTCGAGCTGCTGCTGCTGCACGGCTCGCGGCGCTTCTGGCTCGACGACGTCTGGCAGAAGGACTGGAACCGCTTCATCGTGCAGCTGGGGCGGCTGGCGCGCGTCGAGCCCCCGCCGCTCGCTCTGCGGCTCGCGGTCGACACGGCCCAGCGGCTCGTAGCCTGGGCGCGCTGAGCCCCCTTGACAGAGGCTCCCCGGCGACCTATTGTTAGCACTCGTGAGGCATGAGTGCTAATCACTCAAGTCTCCCTTCCAGGTCATCAACCATGCGGCGCCCCCGCCGCAAGTGATTCAATCGAAAGGAGCTACACACATGGCAACAGCAGTTCAGACGAACCTCCGCCCGCTGTACGACCGCATCGTCGTCCGGCGCAAAGACGCCGGCGAGCAGATCCGAGGCGGCATCATCATCCCCGACACGGCCAAAGAGAAGCCGCAGCAGGCCGAGGTCATCGCCGTCGGCGAGGGGAAGTTCAACGATCAGGGCAACCGCATGAAGCTCGACGTCAAGAAGGGCGACACGGTGCTCATCGGCAAGTACTCCGGCACCGAGATCAAGATCGATGACGTCGAGTACACGATTCTTCGCGAAGACGAAGTGCTCGCGATCGTCGAAGGATAAGGAACAGGAGAAGCAACCATGGCAAAGCGCATTACCTACAGTGAAGATGCCCGTCAGGCGATCCTGCGCGGCGTGAACAAACTCGCCGACGCGGTGAAGGTGACCCTCGGCCCCAAAGGCCGCAACGTGGTCATCGAGAAGAAGTTCGGCTCGCCGACCATCACCAAGGACGGCGTGACCGTGGCCAAGGAGATCGAGCTGAAGGACGAGCTCGAGAACGCCGGCGCGCAGATGGTCCGCGAGGTCGCTTCCAAGACCTCCGACATCGCCGGTGACGGCACCACGACGGCCACCGTGCTCGCGCAGGCCATCTTCCGCGAAGGCGTGAAGAACGTCACCGCCGGCGCCAACCCGATGGAGATCAAGCGCGGCATCGACGCGGCAGTCCGCGTCGCCGTCGACTACATCGAGAGCATGGCCCGTCCGGTCGAGGGCAAGGACATCCAGCACATCGGCACCATCTCCGCGAACAACGACGAGGAGATCGGCTCGATCATCGCCGGCGCGATGGAGAAGGTCGGCAAGGACGGCGTCATCACCGTCGAAGAAGCGCGCGGCCTGGACACGGTCCTCGAAGTGGTCGAGGGCATGCAGTTCGATCGCGGCTATCTCTCGCCGTACTTCGTGACCGATCCGGAGCGCATGGAAGCGGTCCTCGAGAACGCCAAGATCCTCATCTATGAGAAGAAGATCTCGTCGATGAAGGACCTCCTCCCGATCCTCGAGCAGGTGGCCCGCCAGGGCAAGCCGCTGCTCATCATCGCCGAGGACGTCGAGGGCGAGGCGCTGGCCACGCTCGTGGTCAACAAGCTGCGCGGCACGCTCAACGTCGCCGCGGTCAAGGCGCCGGGCTTCGGCGATCGCCGCAAGGCCATGCTCGAAGACATCGCCATCCTCTCGGGCGGCAAGCTGATCTCCGAGGACATCGGCGTGAAGCTCGAGAACGTGAAGTGGGAAGACCTCGGCGATGCGAAGCGCGTCTCCATCGACAAGGACAACACCACGCTCGTCACCGACACCGACGACAAGGCCCGCAAGGAAGCGCTCGGCGGCCGCGTCAAGCAGATCCGCGCCGCGATCGAGGACACCACCTCCGATTACGACCGTGAGAAGCTGCAGGAGCGCCTGGCCAAGCTCGTCGGCGGCGTGGCCGTCATCAAGGTCGGTGCTGCCACCGAGACCGAGATGAAGGAGAAGAAGGCCCGCGTCGAAGACGCCATGCACGCCACCAAGGCGGCGGTCGAAGAGGGCATCGTCCCGGGCGGCGGCGTTGCACTGCTCCGCGCGGTCGAAGCGGTCGAGAAGGGCCTCAAGGCCGGCGCGTTCACGTACAAGGAGCGCGACGGCAAGGAGCGCACGGTCAAGGCCGAGGGCGACGTCCGCGTCGGCGCGTCGGTGATCAAGCGCGCGCTCGAAGAGCCGTTCCGCCAGATCGTCCTCAACGCCGGTCTGGAAGGCTCGGTCCTGCTCAACGAAGTGCGCCAGAAGGGCGGCACGTGGGGCTACGACGCGCGCGACGAGCAGCACGTCGACATGATGGAAGCGGGCATCATCGACCCGGCCAAGGTCACCAAGCAGGCGCTCCTCAACGCCTCTTCGATCGCCGGCCTGATGCTCACCACCGAAGCCCTCGTCTCCGAGATCAAGGAAGACGACAAGAAGGAAGCCGGCGGCGGCGGAATGCCGGGCGGCGGCATGGGCGGCATGTACTAAGACTCGGACTCACTCATCATCGAGTGACGGAAGGCGGGCCGGCAACGGCCCGCCTTTTTTGTTTCGCCTCCTCCACCCCGAGGAACCGCGGCGCGGGCAGCGCGACGCGTCGTGCGGAGACATCCTTCCCCGCGAGGAACTCGCCGACGATCGCCTGCACTTCGGTGTTTCCGATGGTGTCTTCGTGGCCGGCGTTGGCGACGATGATGTGCGTGGCGTTGGGCATGCCCCAGCGGAGCTCTTCGGCCTGGAAGGGAGGGGTGTTGGAGTCGAGGGTGCCGCTGACGAAGAGCGTGGGGACACTCGACACGAGCGGGCCGCGGAAGCTGTCGCCGAGGTCGACTCCCGGCAGCGCGTTGCAGACTTCGGGGTAGCGGAAGTTCATGGCGTTGCGGAACGGAGACGCCTGCGCTTCCTCCGCGATGCGGCGCCAGCGCTCCGCGGTCGCGCCGGAGGAGCACTCCATCCCCGCCACCATCAGGTCGATCGCGCCGGTGATCTGGTTGTAGCGCTTCTCCGCGAACCACGCCAGGATCGACGGATCGCCCGCCTCGAGGGTCTGCAGCAGCGCGGGGAACACCGGGAAGTCGTTGCCGTCGCCGAGGTCGGTGACGAGGAAGCGGCGCAGCGCGTCGGCGCCGATGGCGACCTGCACGTCCTTCTTCGCGGCACGGTCGTGGATCGTGACGAGCATCGGCTCGCGCTCGAGCTTCGCCAGCACGCGGCGCAGCGATGCGGTCAGGTCGACGCCGGCCAGCAGCGAGAGCTTGGCGAGCTGCGTGTCGAGCGTCGACGGCAGCTTGCGCGTGTGGTTCGGACCTTCGGTGCCGATGAAGACCGCGCGCTCGATGCTCGACGGGAACGCGCGCAGCGCGGCCAGGCCGAGGTGCGTGCCGTAGCTGAAACCGAGGAGGCGGAGCTGCGGCGCACCGAGGGCTTTGCGGAGGTCTTCCAGGTCGGCGGCGCTCTCGGCGTTCGTGAAGCCGGCCACGTCGACGCCCTTCGCGCGCCACTGTTCGACGCACGCCTTCGCGGCGGCGAGGTACTGATCGGTCGCGCCGAATTTCTCGTGCGGCTGGAGCGGCGCCGGCGGCGGGCAGACGACGCGCGGCGTCGACATCCCCACGCCGCGCGGATCGAGGAGGATCACGTCGCCGAGCTGCGCGAGCGGTGCGAACGAGTTGCCGCGCGCGGCGCTGATGCCGGAGCCGCCCGGCCCTCCGGGAAGAAACACGATCGGCGTGCCCGGCTTGCCGCCATCGGACTGCAGGCGCACGAACGCGAGCTCCACGCTGCCCGCCGCGGGACGCGCGCGCACGAGCGGGACGGTCAGGCGTCCGAGCTGCGCGGTGAGGCCGGCGGGTGCGTCGCGCAGCGGGAACGGCTCCCAGCGGATTTCGGCGGCAGCGGATGAACAGACGAATAGCAGAGCGATGAGACGCAGCTTCATCGAGGACTCCTTCTGACGATCAGCGGACGTGGACTCTGACGATGCGGACGACCGGCTCCTCGGCATCGAGCCGGGCCGGTGTGGCGATGGAGAGCAGGAAGGCGCTGGCGAGCAGCGCCGCGATGGCCAGTCTGGTTCCGCGCCGCGGTGCGAGGAGGCAGCGCGCGGTATTCGAGATCGCTCCCGGCCATGTCCGCGGTCAGCGCAGGCGCGGGGCGCGCGAGACGCAACAAGGCGGCGATGTACGACTCTGCGTCACCACGCGAGCCGCGCAAGGCTTCGGCGTCGGCCGCGGCCTCGCGCTCGCGGCGCACCCAGCGCAGCACCAGCCACGCGGGCGACGGCCAGAAGAGAATGGCGATGATGCGCAGCACGGCGAAGACGAGCGGGTCGCGCCACCGCGCATGCGCCTGCTCGTGTCTCGCGATGCGCTCCACCACCTCGGCAGGAAAGCGCTCGGGAAGGTCGGCGGGGAGGACGACGACCGGGCGGAGGAGTCCGATCGTGAACGGCGCCGCGTGATCGGACACTGCGAGCGTGCGGCGGGTTTTGCGCAGGCGTGCGTGGCCGGCGGCTTCGCGCAGGAGCAGCAGCGCGACGAGAGAGAACCAGACGATGGTCACCGGTGCCGCGGCGAGGTCCGCGAGCTCGAGCTGCCGGCGGGACGGCGGCAGTGCAGCCAGCGGGACGGTGGCGTTCCACAGTGCGATCGCGGGGACGGCCAGAAAGCCGAGCACCGCAACGACGTAGCGGACGCGCGCGTTGCGAATGAGGCGCAGAACGGCCCAGGTCATCAGGACCACCGGCGCGCCGAAAGTCCACAGGTTGACCAGCAGCTCGAGGCGCTCGCGCATCAGCGCTTCCCCTTCCCGCGCTGCGCGAGCAGCGACTCGATGCGGCGCACGTCGGAGTCGGAGAGCTCGTCCTCGACGAGATGCGCCGCCAGCTCCGCGGCCGAGCCGCCGAAGAAGCGGTCCACGACTTTGCGCAGCGCGTCGCGCGCGGCGGCCGGCTCCTTCACCGCGGGCGCGTAGTGATACGCGCGGCCAACGAGGCGGCGCCGCACCTGCCCCTTGTCCGCCAGCCGCTGGAGCATGGTCTGCACGGTGGTGAAGGCCAGCTCCGAGCCGCCCTGCTGCATGGCCTCGTGGATCTCGCCGACCGCGGCCTCGCGGCCGAGACTCCAGATCGCGCGCATGACGTCCAGTTCCCCTTCCGAGATTCGCGGCCGTGCCATCGCACTGCAAGGTAAGTCGACGACGCGCAATCGTCAACTACATTTGTCGTTGTTGACAGTTCGGACTCAGCGCGCCGGGGACGATGGGAGGCATCGGCAGGCCGGCGCGGCCGGCGGCGCTTCGTGGCCGGGCCGTGCCGCACGCAGGCTTCCTGATTGACGCGCGTCTTGAACGCACGCACTTCGAGGCGGTGCCGGCACGCCGATTCGCCGGAGGGCGGAACGTCCGCCGTTCGCACGACTGTCCATGTTCTGCACACGGCCACGACGCGCCGCGAACGACTAATCCACAGCGACTGAACCACTTCCGCGCGAACGCGTGCACGGCACGTCATCCGCCCATACGCGCACCCATGAAACATGCGACGCTGGAACGCCTGTTGCCGATCGCCGGTGTGTGCGCGATCGCCGCGACGCTGCTGCTCGTGCTGGGCGACTGGTAGCCAGCGCGGGCCGGCAGTGACCGACGCGCGTGTGCGTCCACGACAGGCGTCCTTCAGACGACAGGCGTGCGGCCCGGCTATGCCAACCGGCGCTGCCGGCCGCGCCGGCCTCGCGTCGATCTCAGAACTCGAGAGCCACGCCCTTGGCGGCAATCCGCGCCAGCACCTGCTCCAGCTCCGCCTTCGCCTGGGCGATGCGGTGCTCGCTCGCCTCGTACTCCTCCGCGAGGCGGTTCACGTCGCCTTCGCAGAACGGGCAGAGCTTCGTGCCGGGGTGGACGTACTGCTCGCAGCCGCGGCAGAGGACGAGCGACTGCGGGATGCGGTCCTGCGTCGTGCGCACGATCTCGCTGGCGAGGCGTGGGGGCGGCGGTTCCTGCACCACCGCGTCGCCCGTGCCATCGAGGTTCTCCAGCAGCAGCGCGAAGCGGCCGCGGTCGAACGGCGTGCCGGGGGCGTCCTCCACCTTCACGATGCGCTCGCGCTTCCCTTCCTTCGCCAGCGTCAGCGCGCGGTGATGACAGTACGGATTGTTGCCCGCGCGGCCGAGAAGCGTGTGGTTCGTCCAGGTGCATCCGGAGCGGCAGACGTCCGCGTAGTAGCACGTGCGGCAGAAGCCCCACAGGTCGTCGATCGTGCGGTCGCGCGTGAAGCGCAGCTCGCCCGAGTGATTCCAGATGTCCTCGATGGTCATGTCGCGAACGTTGCCGCCGCTGTAGTCGCCGGTGGCGAGTGACGGGCAGCCCTTGATCGTGCCGTCGGCTTCGATGCCGAGGCCCGTGTGGCCGGCCGCGCAGCCCTGCCAGTGACCCTGTTCCAGGTCGGGCGCGCGCCAGCGGTGCTCGTACGGGCCGAAGTAGCCGATGTTGTTGCCCGGCTGAATGAGCACGCCCAGCTCCCCCGCTTCCTCGAACAGCTCCGCGAGGTGCGGCATCAGCTCGAGGATCTGATACGGCTGCATCAGCACCTCGGGGTGGTCGACCGCGTTGCCCATGGCCACCGTGAGCTGGATCTGCCAGTTGCGCGCGCCGGCGTCGGCGATCTGATGCAGCAGGTTGCGCAGGTGCGGGAGCGTGGTCGCGCCGATCTGCGTGTTCACGCTGCTGACGATCTCGTATTTCTTCAGCAGGCGCAGCGCGCGAAGGGCCTGGTCGTACGACCCCTTCACGCCGCGCACGCGATCGTGCAGCTCGGGATCGCCGTCGATGGAGATGCCGCACGACTTCAGTCCGGCCTCCTTCGCCGCGGCGATGCGTTGTTCGTTGAGGGCCAGGCCGCCGCTCTGCATGCTCGGGTGCATGCCGTGATCGCGGATGGCGCGGATGATCTCCAGCCAGTCGCGGCGCATGAACGCCTCGCCGCCGATGATGGTCACCTCGCGCACGCGCAGGCGGGCGAGCTGCCGCACCACGTCGATCGCTTCCTCCGTCGACAGCTCCGAGGGCCGCGCCTTGCCTGCGCGCGATCCGCAATGCATGCACTTGAGGTTGCACGCGAGCGTGATCTCCCAGACGGCGTGGATCGGATGGCTGCGGGCGTAGTCGCTTTCGAGCGCGTAGCGGTGCGGCAGCTTGCGGGTTTCCATGTCGGGATCAGTCCTTCTTCAGTGCGGCCTCGAGCTTGGTGACCGCCTTCTGCAGCTTCTCGTTCTCCTTGAGGATTTTCTTCGAGGAGCTGAGCAGACGCCGCATCTCGGCACGGTCGCCTCGCTTGATGGCGTCGCTGATCGGGGCACCGTAGGGACGGATGTCGCCGGCCATGACTGCCTCCTACTTCCTGGCCTTGATGGCCGACTCGAGGTTCTTGATCGCCTTGGAGAGGTCGCCCTGGTCCTTGCGCGTGGCCTTGGCGCGGGTGAGCAGCCCTTTCAGCTCGGCCGCGTTGCCGCGCTTGATCGCGTCGTTGATGACGACGCCGTACATCACGTGCGTCGGATCCTTCGGACGCTGGATGGCGGCCTCGATGCGGCCGATGTGCTTGGAGAGATCGCCCTGGGCTTTCTGCGTCTCTTTCGCTTCCTTGAGCAGAGCCTTGAGCTCCTTGGGATCCCCACGCTTGATCGTGTCGGAGATGGTGACGCCGTAGAGAGGTCGGGGTGCGGCCATGCTTTCCTCCTTCTTGTTGCAGCTATTCAGTTGTCGGGGTCGCCCCTAGTTTACGCCATTCCGGACTGAAGCATTGACGGATTCACACAGGTGGTCAAAGATGACCGCAACTCCACCGATGGACGTCTGCCTGGTCTCGATGCCCTACGCCGCGATCGAGCGCCCCTCGATCGCCCTCGGCCTGCTCACCGCGGAGCTGCGCGGCGCCGGCATCGCCGCCTCGTCGCGCTACGCCTGTCTCGACTTCGCCGCACGCATCGGCCTGCGGGCGTACGACAGCATCCTCAACTCGCACACGACGCAGTTCATCGGCGAGTGGACCTTCGCCGCCGCGGCGTTCCCGGAGATGCGCGCGATCGACGCGGACTACCTCGCCGCATGCGCCGCGCGCATCGCGAACAGCCCGTCGATGCTGCCCGGCGTCGACGCCACGGAGCTGCTGCTGTCGGTCCGCGAGGAAGCGGCGCGCTTCGTCGCAGAGCTGGCGGACGAGATCGTGGCGCAGCGGCCGCGCATCGTCGGCTGCTCGTCGACGTTCCAGCAGCAGACCGCGTCGCTGGCGCTGCTGCGCGCCATCCGCGAGCGCGATCCGCAGATCATCACCATGCTCGGCGGCACGAACTGCGAGTCGTCGATGGGGATGGCCGCGCGGCGCGCGTTCCCGTGGGTCGACTTCGTCGTCTCCGGCGAGGCGGACGAGCTGATCGTGCCGTTCGTGCGCGCGCTGCTCGAGCGCGGGCGGGACGTCACTCCGCCGCTGGGCGTCATCGATCACGAGCTCGCGCATCGAAAGGATGCCGAGGCGCCGCGGGCGTCGGTGTGGTCCGTCGATGCCATCCCCACTCCCGATTACGACGACTACTTCGACGCGCTGGAGCGCTCGCCGCTGCGCGACTCGATCCAGCCGGCGCTGGTCATCGAGACGTCGCGCGGCTGCTGGTGGGGAGCGAAATCACACTGCACCTTCTGCGGCCTGAACGGCGGGAACATGTCGTACCGGGCCAAGAGCGCGGACCGCGCGGTGGAAGAGTTCCATCGCCTCGCGGCGCGCTACGGCGTACGGCGCTTCACGGTCGTCGACAACATCATGGACGTCCGCTATCACCAGAGCGTCCTGCCGCGGCTGGCCGGCCACGGCTACGACATCTTCTACGAGACGAAAGCGAACCTGCGGCGTCAGCACATGCAGGGCTTCTCGGACGCGGGCGTGCGGTCGATCCAGCCGGGGATGGAGAGCTTCCACGACGAGCTGCTGCAGCTCATGGCCAAGGGCAACAAGGCCTTCATGAACGTGCAGCTGTTGAAGTGGGCGGCCGAGCTGGGGATGGAGATCTCGTGGGTGTTCCTGATCGACATCCCCCAACAGCGCGACGAGTGCTACTTCGAGATGCTTTCCTGGCTGCCGGCCATCACGCACTTTACGCCGCCCGCGTACGCGACGCCGATCCAGTTCATCCGCTTCAGCCCGTACCACCGCGACGCCGCAAAGTACGGTTTCGACCTGATCCCCGAGCCGGCGTACGCGCACGTCTATCCGCCGCTGCCGGCCGGCGAGATGCAGGACCTCGCGTATTACTTCGTGGACCGCACGCCGGCGGTGGAGCGCGAGGACATCGGGCAGCGCCTGGTCGTGGCGTGGCTCGGTTTGTGGCGCGATCAGTACGCGAGCGGGCGTCCGATCCTGGAGATGCGCCGCGAGCGCGACACGATCGTCATCGACGATACGCGCGCCTGCCGCGCGCGTCCACGGCGGCGATTGAAGGGACTGGCCGCGCGGGCTTACGTCGAATGCGATGAAGCGACCGATCGCCAGACGCTGGCCACGCGCCTCGGCATCGACCTCGCGGAGCTCGAGGCGGTGGTCGCGCCGTTGATCAAAGCCAGCCTGTTACTCGACTTCGACGGCCGCCTGCTCGCGCTGGCGGTCGACGTCACCCGGCCGCGGCCGGAGAGCGTGCCGATCCCCGGCGGGGCGGTGGCGTGGGAGCTTGCCGAACGATGACTTCTCTCTTTTCCAACAAAGCCGGCGACGACGCCGTGGCCGTCAGTGCCTATGTCGAAGGATTGACCGCTCTCACGGGCGATGAGGAGCCGCTGGACATCCTCGGCCGCCTCGGCGCGAGCGTGCGCGCCGCGATCGCCGGACTGACCGACGCGCAACTGCGCACGCCGGAGCAGCCGGGCAAGTGGTCGATGCGCGACGTGATCCGCCACCTCGCCGACGCGGAGCTCGTGCTCGCCTTCCGCTACCGCATGATCCTCGCGCACGACCGGCCGGCCATCGCCGCGTACGACCAGGACCTCTGGGTCGAGAAGCTCGAGCGCGACGACGACACGGAGACGATCGTCGCCGACCTCGAGGCGGTGCGCTCGATCAACCTGCGCCTGCTGCGCGTGCAGAAGCCGGAGGCGTGGCAACGCGTGGGGCTGCACGCGGAGCGCGGCGAGGAGTCGCTGGCGCTGCTCGTGCGCCTGGCCGCGGGACACGACGTCGTGCACACGCGCCAGCTCCACCGCATCCGCGCGGCGCTGTAGGAGCGCCGCCGTCCCGGCGGCTGCCGCGGCGGCGTCTCGCCGCCGCGCGCGGGCGGGACGCCCGCGCGGCAGCCGGCGGGGACGCCGGCGCTCCTATTGCCGGCGGTTGAAGAGCACCACGCCGAGTGCCGGCAGGAAGGTCGTGATGACGATCGCCCGCCACACCTCCACGAACTGCACGCCCGCTACCGGCTCGGGGCGGTACAGCAGCACCACCAGCCACGAGCTCGCGACCAGCAGCAGCAACTGCCGCCACGTGCGGGCCACGAGATAGAGCGGCAGCTGATCGTAAAAGTAGCGCTGCACGACCACCGACATCGCCAGCAGCAGCCGCCCCTCGCGCGTGCGCCAGGCCAGCGCTCCGGCGATCAGCACGATGCCGGGGAGCACCATGATCGGCGCGAAGCCGTTGAACGTGCGCAGATTGCCGTGCCGCAGCCATTCCAGCGGCCAGGAGGGACGCACCAGCAGCGAGACGGCGATGAGTGCGAGCGTGGCCAGCAGCGTCCCGCGCGACCAGCGTCCGGCCGCGGCCAGCACCAGGCCGAGCTGCGGCTTCACCACCGCCAGCGGCAGCAGCGGCGGCAGCAGGATCGCGGCCGTGAGCAGCGGCGACCACTGCACCGACACCAGCGCCGCCCAGTACGCGGGCGTCAGGAACAGCAGCAACTGCCACGGCTTGCCGTTGCGCAGAATCGCGAACGCCAGCGCGAACGACGACACGCCGGCGAACAACGGCACGACGAGGCGCAGCGGCACGAGCGTCAGCGGCCAGAGCACGATCATCGCCGTGAAGGGGTAGAGCGCCGGCGTGTGCGCGCGCAGGCGGATGTCGTACGGCGAGCCGCCCGCCTGCGCCTGCATCAAGCCGCCGAGGGGAAGGCCGATGTCGCCCATCTCCACGCCGAACATGCGGATCGAGTGCGGCATGACCGCCGCCGCGAGGGCGGCGGCCACACCGATCAGGAGAGCGACGGCAATGCGGATCACGGCATCAGCGCGACAGCACGTCGTGCATCGCGTTCACGCTGGCGCGCTGCGGCTTCTTCGGCAGCGCCAGCTCCACGTTCACCGGCTTGGTCTGACTGCCGACCAGCAGCACCGAGCCGAGCTTCGCCTGCGAGGTCTTGTCGAAGTGCACGTACAGCGGCACGATCGTGGCGAATCCCTCCGGCACCTCCGACTGCGTGACGCTTCCCGTCAGCTTGTACTTGCCGTCCGCGCCCGGCTGGAACTCCAGCTTCGCGGTGATCTTCGGGATGGCCGTGCCGTGGATCCATTGATCGAAGAACCAGTTCAGCGTGCCGTCCTGCGCGATGCGCAGGTTCGGCGTGGCGTGCTTCTCCACCATACGCTGGAAGTCGCGCGTCGACGCGGTCTTGCCGGCGTACGTCGTGGCGAACTCCTTCATCATCGCCGCGAAGGCCGCGTCGCCGTTCTTCGCGTCGGACATGGCCATGCGCAGCATGTGCAGCACGTACGCGCCCTTCGAGTAGACCAGGGCGTCGTACGCGGAGGGGTTGCGCCACGTGCTGAGACGCACGCCCTGTGAGATCGGCCCCGCCTCGGCGTTGTCGATCCCCGCGCCGCGCGGCCGCTCCAGGATCGTCCGGCGCGACTTCTCCCAGAACGCGTCGTAGCGCGGCCAGCCGCCGGTCTGCTGCGCCACCAGCGCCGCCGTGAACTCGGAGAATCCCTCCGAGATCCATTCGTCGTGATACGTGCGCGGCGCCACCTGATGGCCCCACCACTGGTGCGCCAGCTCGTGCGCGCCGACGTTGTCGACGAAGTCCTTCGCGCTGTTGAGGCCGAGCGTGTTGCGCACGGTGCCGTTGAAGAAGGCGATGTACGGCATGTAGATCAATGTCGGCCACGACTGGCCGAAATACCACTGCGACTGCTGCGTGATGGCCACGCGCTTTGTCGCCAGCGGACCGAAATAGTAGTTGCCCGTGCGCGCCGCGTTGATGCCGTCCGCCAGCGCCGACTTCGCCAGGCTGCCGGTGTCGATGCGCACGTGCCGCGGCCCGATGTACATCCCCTCCGTCTGCGGATCGCCCATCTCCTGCATGCCGCCGCCCATCGAGTCGAGGGCCGCGTTGATCTGCCTGAGGATGTCGGGCTCGCCGGGGTTCGTGTAGACCTCGAACGTCAGGCCGCTGTCCTTGTCGGTCTGCGTCACCTTCCTGAACTTGCCGTAGTTGAAGCCGGCCACGCGCAGCGGGTCCGTGCTCTTCCACGTGGCGATGCGGCGATCGCCCTCGACGCGGTTCTCGGTCTCCGCGCCGACGCCGACGATCTGAAACTTCTGCGGCGTGTCGAAGCGCATCTCGTACGTGGCCAGGTCGGTGAAGACGCCGACGTTGGGATACCACCACGTGCGCGCGCCGACGGTGAAGTTGCCGTCGCCCGCGTCCGTGAGGACGTCCGCGCCGCCGTATGCCACCTTCAACTGGTAGCTCTTCCCCCGCTCCAGCGCCGCGGGGAAGACCACCGCCGCATCCGCGTCTTCCTTGAACGGCTCCTGGATCACCGCCACCGGCGTCCACTGCGCGCCGTCGCTCGAGTACGACGCGTCGGAGATGCGCAGCTTCGGCATGAGGTGGATCGGCAGCACGCGCGTGTTGCCGCCCGGCGTGAAGGTCATGATCGACGTGGCCGAGAGCTGCGCGCCGTCGATCTTCGCGTCGATCCTGTAGTGCGTCGCGTCGGCCACCGGCGGCACCACCGTGCCGCTCCCTTTCTCGATCTCGCTGCGGTAGCGGCTCGAGTACCAGATGCCGCCTTTCGTGTCGTGCAGGACGATCATCATCGTCTGCTCGCCGCCGGCGTCGAGGCTGGTCATGCGCACCGACTCCGCGCCGCGCGGGTCGACGATCAGCGCCGTGGGGGGATGCTTCTTCCCGTCGAGGAAGGCGAAGAAGAACGGCTCGCCGCCGTCGACGACTTCCTGCAGCACGCGCACGTGCACGTTGGTGGTGAGCAGTTTCTTCTGGCGGTCGAGGTAGCGCTCATAACGCTCGTTCGCCGCGGCGTCGGGAGTACCGGCCACGGGCGTGCCCGCGGCGCCCGCGATGGCGCTGCCGAGGAACACCGCGCCGTCGAACGTGTCGACGAGGGAGGTGAACTTCTCGTCGCCCGTGATCATGGTCAGGTGGCGCTGCTCGCCGACCGACGCCGGCTTCAGCTCGTACGAGCCGTCGCCGATGAACACCGCGCCCACCTCCTTGCCGTTCACCGGCGCGAGGAGGTGCAGCCTGCCGTTCAGCGTGAAGCGGAGCACGTCGCGCTCGAAGACGAAGTTCTGCAGCGCGACGGTGCGGCCGTCCGGACGCGAGGCGCGCAGCGCGACATAGGTGGGATCGGAGGCGCCGAGTGCGGACGTGCAGACGGCGAGCAGGACGGCAGCGAGGAATGCCGAGCGGAGCATGGGGTTTTCCTTCCGGGGAGCGAATTTGGGCGTCCCACGGTAGCACCCAATCCAATGACCCGCATCCTCGCACTCCTGCTCCTCGCTCTTCCCGCGCTCGCTTCGGACCTCACCGTCGGCTGGATCAGCCGCGCGCCGCAGCTCGACTACGTCTGGGGGAGCGCCAATCCGCAGAGCGACGGCTGGCCACTGGCCGGCACGACCGTGACGTGGCGCGCGCACGTGCGGAGCTGGCGCGCGGAGACGACCTCCGCGCCGTACGTCTGGCGCATCGACGGCGTCGAGGCCGCGCGCGGCACGGTGGTGATCGCGCCGAACGCGGTGACGGTGGTCGAGCTGCCGTGGCTCTGGACGTTCGATCGTCATCGGATCTCGTTTGCCCTCGAAGGGGCGAAGGAGCTCGAAGTGTTCAGCGACGCACTCGGCGCCGGCTTCTGGGTGGAGCAGTCGTTTTATGACTACTTCCGCGCGCATCAGTCGGAGCTCGGCATCGGCTCGACGGGCTTCGAGGACTGGTCGCAGCGCACCATCGAATTGTTCAACGACATGTCGGCGCTGGCGGGCGTCATCGACCGCTGGCGGCTGCAGAAGATCGTGGTGGTGCCGGACGGCTCACTGCCGCTGAACGGACTGCCGGCCGATGCTTCGCTGGGCGCGAACGGTGCCACGCATCCTGACAAGGATGACCGCACCGTCGACCTGATGTGGGGCTTCCGCACCGCGCACCTCAATGGATACGCGCGCGGACCGAAGCTCGATCCGCTGAACTGGGCGTACACGGGCGTGGGCGCGCTGCACGAGCTCGGGCATGCGCGCTACCTCGTCGACGTCTACGCGTGGGACGTGCGCCATGCGCCGCCGCACTTTGTCATCGACGTGCCGGGCGTCGTGCCCACCGAAGCGGGAGGGCTCGTGCACCGCACGCCGGAGC
>DASUSL010000260.1:0-25980 GCA_036375135.1 Thermoanaerobaculia bacterium
GCGGCGCTGGCCGAATCCGACCCTCGACTACACGCGCGAAAGCGCCGGCGAGACCGAGCAGTTCCTGACGCTCTCGCAGTCGTTCGACTTCTCCGGCCGCCGAGCGATGCGACGGCGCGCCGCCGAGCTGCGCGTCGAAGCGACGCAGCAGGAAGTCGCCAGCCAGCAACTCGACCTCGCGCGGATCGTTCGCTCGGAGTTCAGCCGCGCTGCGAGTCAACAGGAGCTCGTGCGCACGCTCACCGAATGGTCGCGCAAGATCGCTGCGGCTGCCGAGACGGCCGCGCGCCTGCTAGCCGGCGGCGAGGTCTCGGGCTACGACCGCAGGCGGCTCGAAAGGGAACGGATCGGCGCGGAAGCACGACTCGCGGCGGAACGCGGCGCACTCGTCGCCGCACAGCGACGCCTCGCATCCTTCCTCGGCGGCGAGAACCTAGACGGCGTCACGTTGCAACGACCGACGCCGCCGGAGATCCCCGCCGATACGGAGCTGACCGCGCGCATCGAACAGCGCCCCGACGTCGCGGCGATCGCCAAGCGGATCGAAGCGGCGATGCTCGACGCGCAGGCCGCGCAACGCTGGCGCGTGCCGCTCTTCGACCTCACCGCCGGGATGAAGAAGACGCAGGCGGACAGCGGCGCGATTCTCGGCGCGGGCGTCAGCCTGCCGCTCTTCAATCGCAATCAGGACGAACTGCTGCGCGCGAACGCCGAGCTGGCGATCCTCAATGCGCAACGAACGCTCCTCGTCACACGCGCGCGCGGTGAAGCCGGTGGCCTCGCTGCCGAAGCGCGCGAGCTGCGCAATGCGGCGCGCCTGTTCCGCGAACAGGCGTTGCCGACGTCCGAACGTCTGACGGCGACAGCCGAAGCCGCGTATCGCGCGGGCGAGGTCGGCATCCTCGAACTGCTGGACGCCTATCGCACGGCGCTCGACGCCGAAGTCGAAGCCGCGGAGCTGGAGCAACGCGCACGCGAAGCCGAGATCGAGCTGACGCGCGCGCTTGGAGGGATTGCCCGATGAAGAACCTGACGCGCATTACCGCACTGCTGCTCGTAATCGCGGCGCTCGCCTGCGGGAAGCACGAGCACGAGGAAGAGAAAGCGCCTGAGCGTGAGGCGCTGTCGTTCACGCACTTCACCGATCGCACGGAGCTGTTCGTGGAGTTCGACGCGCTCGCGAAAGGTGCCGAGTCGGCCTTCGCAGCGCACGTGACAAGGCTCTCCGACTTCAAGCCGCTCGCATCGGGAACGGTGACGGCGATCCTCAGTGAAGGTGGCGCACCGGAAGAGCGATTCACGTCGAACGCGCCGAGCGTCCCCGGCATCTTCCGCCCCGTCGCCAAGCCGCAGCATGCGGGCCCGCGGCGCCTGGTCTTCGAGATCGCATTCGACGGCGCGGTCTCGCGGCACGACGTCGGCGTGATGACCGTTTTCGAGTCCGAACAGGCGGCGATCGCGGCAGCGCCGAAGACGGAAGAGGAATCGGGCGGCATCGTCTACCTCAAAGAACAGCAGTGGAAGACGGAGTTCGCCACAGCGCCGGTCGCTGAAGGTGAAGTGCGCGGCTCGGTGCCGGCGAATGGTGTACTCCGCCCGCGTCCCGATGGCGAAGCACGCGTCGGCGCGCCAGCCGGCGGACGCTTCCTCGCCCGCGGCACCTACCCGCAGATCGGCATGACCGTCGCGCGCAATCAGGTGCTCGGCGTCATCGCCCCACGGGTGCCCGCCGATGTCGATCCGTCGTCTCTCAACCTCGACGTGCAGCGCGCGCAGATCGCATTGCAGCAGGCGCAGGCCGAACGCGCGCGACTCGAAGCGCTGCTCGCGCAGGAAGCAATCCCCGAACGTCGGGTGACAGACGCGCGGCGGCAGGAGCAGACCGCGCGCGCCGATCTGCAGGCCGCGCAAAGCCGCCTCGCGCAGTATCGCGGCACACAGAGCGCCACCGGCGGCGAGTCGGGTGGACGCTTTGAAGTGCGCTCGCCGGTCGCCGGGACCATCGTTGCCGTGACCGTCGCGCCGGGTGAATTCGTCGAGGACGGACGCGAACTGTTCCACGTCGTCGATCTCTCGCGCCTCTGGCTCGAGCTGCAGATTCCGGAGGGACAGATCGGGCAGGTGCAAATGTCGAACAGCGTCTGGTTCCAGCCGGAAGGCGTCCCGACAGCGTTCGAGGTCAGCCCAGCAGCCGGAGGACGCGTCGTTGCATCGGGCGGTGTGGTCAACGAGAAGACGCGCACGCTGCCGCTCATCTTCGAGGTGCCGAACCGCAACGGACAACTGAAGGCCGGGATGTTCGTGCGTGCACAGGTCTTCACCGCCACGACGCAGCGCGGCATCGTCATTCCGCTCTCCTCGGTCGTCGATGAAGACGGGCAGCCGGTGGCGTACGTCGAGCTCGAAGGCGAGTTGTTCGAGCGCCGGCCGCTGAAGGTCGGCACGCGTCAGGGCGATCTGGTGCAGATCCTCGAAGGACTGAAGCCCGGCGATCGCGTCGTCACGCGCGGCGCCTACAACATCCGCCTGCAAGCGGCATCAGGCGCCGTGCCCGCCCACGGGCATGCCCACTAACGGGAGACCCGATGATCGATCGCATCATTCAGTGGTCTCTCCGCAATCGTCTGTTCGTGCTAACCGCTGCGGCGCTGCTCCTCGTCTGGGGCACGTACGAAGCGGTGAAGATGCCCGTCGACGTCTTCCCCGATCTCACCGCGCCGACCGTCACCGTCGTTGCCGAAGCGCACGGCATGGCGCCGCAGGAAGTCGAGACGCAGATTACCTTCCCCGTCGAAACCGCGCTGAACGGAGCGTCCGGCGTGCGCCGCGTGCGTTCGTCAACGGGCGTCGGCATCGCCGTGATCTGGGTCGAGTTTGAGTGGGGCACCGACATCTATCAGGCGCGACAAGTCGTCAGCGAAAAACTGCAACTGGCGCAATCGACGCTGCCGCCCGACGTTGCGCCGCCAGTGCTCGCTCCGGTTTCCTCGATCATGGGCGAGATCATGTTCATCGCGCTCACGTCGGATCGTCATTCGCCGATGGAGCTGAAGACGACCGCCGACTGGAACATCCGCCGTCGCCTCCTCGCCGTGCCGGGCGTTTCGCAGGTCATCCCCACCGGCGGCGAGACGAAGCAGTATCAGGTCATCGTCCGCCCCGATCGCCTGGCCGCGTTCGGCCTCGGCGTCGATGAAGTCGTGAGCGCGCTGCGCGAGAGCAACGAGAACACGTCCGCTGGCTTCTACAACGAAGGCGGACAGGAGTACCTGATTCACGGTGTCGGCCGCATCACCTCGCCGGACGACATCGCCTCGACGGTGATCGTCGAGCGCGACGGGCAGCCGATCCTCGTGCGCGACGTGGCGACGGTGCAGATCGGCAGCGCGCTCAAACGCGGCGAAGGCTCGCACAACGCAAAGCCCGCCGTGATCCTCGGCATTCAGAAGCAGCCCGCCGCGAACACCCTCCAGCTCACGCGCCAGCTCGACGCTGTCATGGCTGACATTCAGAAGACCCTGCCGCACGGGATGAAGATCAACAGCCGCATCTTCCGGCAGTCCGACTTCATCGAGATCGCCGTGCATAACGTCGTCGCCGCGTTGCGCGATGGAGCGATCCTCGTCATCGCCATCGTCTTCATCTTCCTCATGAGCGTGCGCGCGACCGGCATCACCGTGCTCGCGATCCCGCTTTCGCTCGTCACGGCGATCATCGCCATGCGCCTCTTCGGCGTGACGATCAACACCATGACCCTCGGCGGGATGGCCATCGCGGTCGGCGCGCTCGTCGACGACGCGATCATCGACGTGGAGAACGTCGTGCGGCGACTCCGCGAGAACCGCAACCTCCCGGCCGAACAGCAGCGTGGCATGCTGGACGTGGTCTACGAAGCGAGTCGAGAGGTCCGCGGCTCCATCGTTTTCGCGACCGTCATCATCGTGCTGGTCTTCCTGCCGCTGTTCTTCCTGACCGGCATCGAAGGCCGGCTCCTCCGTCCGCTCGGATTCGCGTACATCGTTTCGCTCGCGGCCTCGCTCGTCGTCGCGCTGACGGTGACGCCGGCGCTCTGCTCGCTCCTCTTGCCACGCTCGAAGGCGATCGCATCGGAAGAAGAGAGCCGGGTGGTGCGCTGGCTCAAAGGCTGGTACGGCCCGATGCTCGCGCGCCTCCTCGACCGGTGGAAGGCGATCACCCTCGCGGCGGTCGTGGCGCTCGCGATCGCCGGCGTGGCGCTCGCGGTGGCCGGACGCGCGTTCCTCCCCGACTTCAACGAAGGGACGCTCACCATCAACCTCGTCACGCTCCCCGGCACGTCGCTCGAGACGTCGGACCGACTCGGCCGGATGGCGGAACAGATCCTGCTCGGCGAACCGGAAGTCGTCGCCACCGCGCGCCGCACCGGCCGCGCGGAGCTGGACGAGCACGCGCAGGACGTGAACGCCTCCGAGATGGAGGTGAGCCTGAAGATGAAGGACAGGAGCAAGGAAGAATTCCTGGCCGATCTGCGCCGCAAGCTGTCGGCCGTGCCGGGGACGAACGTCACCATCGGTCAACCGATCTCGCACCGCATCGACCACATGCTCTCCGGCACGCGCGCGAACATCGCCGTAAAAATCTTCGGCGAAGACCTCGCCACGCTGCGCAAGCTCGGCGAGCAGGTGAAGAACATCATGATGGCCGTGGAAGGCACGGCCGACGTGTCGCTCGAACAGCAGCCGGACATCCCGTTCCTCACCATCAAGTTCGACCGCGCCGCCATCGCCCGCTACGGACTCCAGGTGACGGACGTCGCCGAAGCGATCGAGACGGCATTCGCCGGACACGAAGTCTCTCGCATCCTCGAAGGGCGCGCGGCGTTCGACCTCGTCGTGCGCTACGAAGCCGCGGCGGTCGGCGACATCGACATGATCCGCGCCACGCGGATCGCCACGCCCGGCGGCGCGCAGATTCCGCTGTCGTCGCTCGCGGAGATTCGGAAGGATCGCGGGCCGAACACGATCAGCCGCGAGAACGTCGAGCGCAAGGCAGTGGTCATGTCGAACGTTGCCGGGCGCGATCTATCGAGCGTCGTCGAGGACATCCGCGACCAGGTCGCCACGACGGTGAAGCTGCCCGCGGGCTATCACATCGAATACGGCGGCCAGTTCGAGAGCGCGGCCGAAGCGTCGCGCCGTCTCGTGCTCCTCGGGATCGTCGTCATCGCCGGGATCCTGCTCCTGCTCTACATCGCGCTCGACTCGCTGCGCGATGCCGCCTTGGTGATGGTCAACCTGCCGCTCGCGCTGATCGGCGGCGTTGCCGGCGTCTACGTCGCGGGCGGCACGCTCTCGGTCGCGTCGATCATCGGATTCATCACCCTGTTCGGCATCGCCACGCGCAACGGGCTGATGCTCGTCTCCCACATCCATCACCTGATGACGCGTGAAGGGGTGACGGACCTCCGTGAGGCGGTGCATCGGGGTGCGCTGGAACGGCTCTCGCCGATCCTGATGACGGCACTCTCCGCAGGGCTCGCGCTGATCCCGCTCGCGCTCGCGATTGGCAAGGCAGGGAGCGAAATTCAGACGCCCATGGCGATCGTCATCCTCTGTGGCCTCTTGACTTCCACGGCACTGAACATGTTCGTCGTGCCGGCGTTGTATCTTCGGTTCGGTAGCCGCGCACCGGAGGGTGAGACGGCGATGTTGACTGCGGAGGGAGTCTGATGGGACGGAAACCGGAGCGCACCGAAGGAGCCGTGCCGTTCATCCCCGCGCTTTCGTACCACGTGCTCACGCCGTTGTACGACATCGCCGTTCGTCTAACGCTGCCGGAGCGGCGTTTCAAGTTGCTGATGGTGCGGGCCGCCGGACTGCTTCCGTCGCATCGTGTCCTCGATATCGGGTGCGGAACCGGAACGCTGCTGCAGCTCGTGGCAGAGGAGGAACCGGGAGCGCTGCTCGGCGGGGTGGATGCAGATTCGCGCATTCTCGCGATCGCGCGGCGTAAGCTCGCGGCGTCCGCGGCCGACGCGCAGCTCCACGAAGCACCCGCGTGGAAGCTCCCGTATGAGACGGGAAGCATCGATCGCATCCTGTCCACCCTGATGTTTCACCACCTGGGCAGAACGGAGAAGGAGGCGACGGCGCAGGAATGCCTCCGAGTCCTCCGCGACGGTGGACGGATGCTCGTGGGCGACTTTGGCGCACCGCACAGCCGTACGGCAGCGATCATGAGCTGGATCGTGACTCGCGTCAGCGATGAAGCGATGCGGGAGAGCCTGCGCGGTGAGCTTCCGGCGATCATCACGCGGGCAGGCTTTCGGGAAGTCTCAGAGATCGCGATCGTGCCGAGCGTCTTCGGCACCGTACGCATCATGTCCGCCACGAAGTGAGCGCGTAGGTCACGGCTTCTCCCACGCCGGCGAAAGCCTGCGAATCCAGATGCTGCCCACGATCTGCACGGCGATCATCGCCAGATGCGCGGTGCTGTAGAGCCACGAAGGCAGACCGAGCGTCAGCGGCACACAGAGGATGGCGCTGCTCGCGACCTCGGCGAAGCTGATGTGCCGCTTCGCCAGCCGGTGATGCAGAAGATGGGCGGTCTGCACGACGAGCAAGGCGATGTATGTGGCTTGTGGTGTAAGGCTCATGGTTGGTCTTGATTGTCCCCGTTTCGGCCTGATCCGTGGACGGAACAAATCAGACCGAAGCATAAGTTCTCGTCGGCGCATGTGGTACAACCCGCGGCCGATGCTCCGCCGCAACGTCTCGATCGTGCTGCTCACGATGATCGCCCTGCAACTGCTGGGCGGTATGGCGTTCGCGTCCGTTTGTGTGGAGCCCTGCCCCGACGACACCGAAGACACGAGCTGCCCGCCGGTCTGCGCGCTCTGCACGAGCTGCACGCATGCGCAGACCGGGATCGTGCAGCATGCGGCGAGCAGTACGCCGTTGACGTCGACGTACCGGTTTGTGGCGCAACCACCGACCTCCCCTCCCTCGCAGCTCGCGGCCGACATCTTCCACGTGCCGCTACTCGGCTGATCGACGTCTTTCCCGTCGTCCGTGCGGCCATGCGCCGCGCGTCGTGTAGCCGAGGTGTTCATGAAACGGATCATTGGCCTTGCGGGACTCGTCCTGCTTGCCGGACTGCCTGCGATGGCGCAGCAGCAGCCGGCCCTACTCACATTGGAAGAGGCGCTCGAACGCGCGCGGAAATCGGCGCCCGCGGTGATCGCCGCACGCATGCGGATCGACGAGGCGCGCGGTCGCGTCCTCGGCGCGTCGCTCCCCTTCGCCAGTAACCCGACCGTCGAAGCAGAAGCCGGCCGGCGCAGTGGCGCGACCTCCTCGACCGACTACGGCCTCGAGGTGGGGCAAGAGCTCGAGCTGCCCCAACGGCGGCGCGCGCGGATCGACGCCGCGCAAGCGGGAGTCACGCAGGAAGAACAGCGCGCCCGTGAAGCGGAGCGGGAAGCGTTGCGCGAAGTCGCGACGACGTTTCTCCGGGCGGTCGAAGCACGCGAGCGTGCGGAGGCGGCAGGCAGCGGGAAGCGCCTCGCCGATGAAGCGCTGCGGATCGCCGAACGCCGCTACGGCGCGGGCGATGTAGCGCAACTCGACGTGAACCTCGCACGCACAGCGGTCGCACGAGCGGACGCGGAGACGCGGATCGCGAACGCCACCCTGACGGGCCAGGTCACGCAACTGCAAGTGCTCCTCGCCCTCGCGGAGCCGGTGACGGTCGGCGGATCGTTGCGTGAGGCGTTGACGCTGGCGACGACGGATCTCATTGCACGCGCGGCCGATCGGCCGGACGTCCGGGTGCTCGAAGCGGAGATCGCCGAAGCGGAGGCGGATCACCGGCTCGCGCGAACGCTGCGCTGGCCGGACTTCGGCGTGCGCGCTTCCTACGCCAAAGAGGAGGGTGACCGGATCGTGCTCGGTGGTGTCGGCCTGACGCTGCCAATGTTCAATAGAGGACAGGAAGCGACGGCCGTAGCGAACGCCCGGCTGGCCCGCCTGCGAGCGCAACGCGAAGCGCTGACGCGGACGATCGAGGCGGAGGTGCGCGGCGCCCTGGCAACCCATGACGCCCTGCGCGCCGCCGCATCGGAGTACGAACGAACGGTATTGCCGCTGGTCGAAGAGAACGAAAAGCTGGCGCTGGAGAGCTACGAAGTCGGACAGATCGGCCTCGGCGATCTCCTCCTGGTGAGGCGTGAAGCGCTCGACGCACGCCGCGCCTTCATCGATCAGCTCATCGAAACGCGCCTCGCGGAAGTCGAGCTGCGCGCCCGTGCAGGAGTCTGGAAATGAACTCGAAAATCTTCATCATCGCGGCCCTCATCGCCGCGTTAGCGATCGGCTGCAAGAAGTCGGAAGCCGAAGGCGAGCATCATGAGGAAGAGGGCCACGCAACCGAGACGCATGCGGAGCGCCCGGCGAACATCCTCGAAGTCGAAGAGACGATGCTGCGCGATCTGCGGCTGACCACGACGAAAGTCGAGCAGCGGCCGGGCGGCGAAGGCGTCAGCGTCGTTGGCGAGCTGCAGGCCGATCAGGGCCGCTATGCCGAAGTCGGCGCGCCAGTCACTGCGCGCGTCGTCCGCCTGCTCGCGGTGCCGGGACAGAGCGTGCGCGCCGGACAGGTGCTCGCGGAAGCACAGAGCACGGACCTCGGCCGCGCACGCGCAGAGCATGATGCAGCGGAAGCACGCGTGAAGCTCGCGCGATCGGCGCTCGAACGGAAACGCGCGCTGGCCGATCGCATCGTGCCGCGGCGCGAGGTACAGGAAGCCGAAGCCGACCTGTCGGCTGCGCTCGCGGAGCTGCGCGCTGCGTCGGCGACGTTGCAGGCGCTCGGCGCCGTGGCGACACGCGGCGGTGATGCGTCGCGGCTGCCGCTGGTCGCGCCGATCGCTGGAACCGTCATCGAACGCAACATCGCCCTCGGGCAGATGATCGATCCCGAGCACGTCGCCTTCCGCATTGGCGACCTGGGGAGCCTCTGGCTCGTCGCTCATGTCTTCGAGCGTGACGCCGTGCGTGTCGCGGTGGGCACACCCGCACGCATCACGCTCGCTGCGTATCCCGGCCAGCCATTCACCGGACGTGTGACCTACATCGGCCGACAGGTCGAAGCGGAGTCGCGCACGATCCCGGTGCGCGTCGAGCTGGCGAACCCGCAGCAGGTACTTCGCCCCGGCATGTCTGCGAGCGCGTGGCTTCAGGTCTCGACGGCCGGACAGAACGTCGTCACGGTGCCGGTGGCGGCGTTGCAGCGCGTGCGCGATCAGTGGGTGGTGTTCGTGCCGAAGAGCGCGCGCACGTTCGAGATTCGGAACGTCGGCCGCGGACGCGATCTGCAAGGCGAAGTCGAGGTGCTCACCGGACTGCAGCCGGGAGAGACGGTCGTCGTCGATGGCGCGTTCCTGCTGAAGGCGGAAGCGGAGAAGGCCGAAGGCGGAGGCGATCATCATGACCACTGATCATTCTTCGTTCATCGCGAAGATCATCAGCCGGTCTTTCGCAAAGCCGGTCGTCGCGCTGCTGCTCGTGGTGGCGGGGTCGGTCATTGGTGCGGTGTGGCTGAAGGATCTTCGGCGGGACGTGTTCCCCGATCTCTCCGCGCCGGTCTTCAACGTCATCGTGCAGAACGCGTCGATGGGCGCGGAGGAACTGGAGACAGCCATCGCGATCCCGATGGAAGTGGCGCTGACGGGCTTGCCGGATGTTCGGCGCGTTCGCTCCAACTCGCAACTCGGCGTCGCCAGCACGACGATCGAGTTCGAGCCCGATGCGGACTACTACCGAGCGCGCCAGCTCGTCGCGGAGCGCGTCGCGCAGGTGACGACGGAGCTGCCGCCCGGCACCGACACGCCGCTCGTGTCCAGCCTCACCGGCCGGCTGAATGAGGTCTTCGAGTTCACGCTGGAAGCGGAGCCGGGCGTAATGGACGCGATGAGCCTGCGCGACCTCGCGGAGTTCGAGGTGAAGAATCGCCTGCTCGCGGTGCCGGGCGTCGCGGCCGTCGAACGGCTCGGCGGATACCTTCGGCAGTTCCAGGTGCAGATCGATCCGAACCGCATGTCCGCGCGCGGCGTCTCGCTCGATGAGGTGATGCACGCGGTCGAGAGCGCGAACCGGAACGCGTCGGGCGGCTTCGTGGTGCAGGGGCCGATGGAGTGGAACGTGCGCGCGGTCGGGATGGCGAAGTCGGTCGACGATCTTCGCTCGACCGTCGTCGCGGTGCGCGGGACGACACCCGTGCTGCTCGGCGACATCGCCGACGTCCGCGAAGCGCCGGCCGTGCGACGCGGCATCGCACACCGGTTGAAGGGCGAAGTGGTGAGCTGCCGCATCTCGAAGCAGTTCGATGCGGACACGGTGAAGGTCGCCGCCGGCGTGCGGCAGGCGTTCGCCGAGCTGCAGAAGAGCCTTCCGAAGGGCGTGCAGCTCCGCATCGTCTACGATCAGTCGGAGCTCGTGCAGTCGTCCCTCTCGGGCGTCGGCCGCGCCGTGCTTCTCGGCGCGTTCTTCGTCGTGCTCGTACTCTTCGCGCTCCTCGGTGACATCCGCGCGGCACTCGTGGTGACGTTCACGATCCCGCTGTCGATCGGTCTCGCCGGCATCCTGCTTCGCGAGGCGAACGTCGGCCTCAACACGATGACGCTCGGCGGCTTGGCGATCGCGGTCGGTCTGCTGGTCGATGCCGCAATCATCGTCGTCGAGAACGTCGTGCACAGGCTGACGCAACACCGAGGCGCCGATCGCATGAAGACGGCGCTCGCGGCCTCGATTGAAGTCGGCCGGCCGATCACCTTCGCGACGCTCATCGTCATTGCGGTCTTCACTCCTCTCTTCGCCATGACCGGCATCGAAGGGCGAATGTACAAGCCACTCGCCGCGGCGGTGATCGCAGCAGTCGCGGCCTCGCTCGTGCTGGCGCTGACGCTCGTCCCGGTCGCGGCGGGCTACATCCTCCGTCCGCGCCCCGAAGGGAAAGAGGAAGACGTTTGGATCATCCGCGCGATCAAGCGTCGTTATGCGCCGCTGCTCGACTGGTGCATGGCGCATGCGGGCCTCGTGCGCATCCTGACGCTCGCGATCACGATCCCCGCGCTCGCGCTAGCCTTCGTCGTCGGCAGTGACTTCATGCCGGAGCTGGACGAAGGCGCGTTCCTCGTGCAGACGATCCTCCCCTCCGAAGCCTCGCTCGATGAAGTGGACCGCCTGAATCATCGCGTCGAGGATCTCTTCCGCGACATCCCCGAAGTGGAAGACGTGGTGCGTCGAACGGGACGCGCCGAGCGCACCGAAGACCCGATGCCGCACACGATCTCCGACGTGCTCGTGGTCCTGAAGAAGGAGCGCAGTCGCAGTCTCGATGAGATCGAAGCGGACATGCGCGAGAAGACGGAGAACGTGCCCGGCGTGTCGATCCTGTTCACGACGCCCCTCGGCATGCGCATCGACGAAGGACTCGGCGGCACCCCGGCCGATCTGTCGGTGCGCATCTTCGGCCCGGACCTCGACGCGCTGACACGGCTCGGCGACCAGGCGAAGGCGATCATGGGCCGGGTCGAGGGCATCGCCGATCTCCGCGCAGAGCGCATGACCGGCCTCCCGCAGCTCAAGATCGAAGTCGATCGCGCAGCAACCGCGCGCGTGGGACTCACGCCGGGCGACGTGATCGACGCGATCCGCATCGGTATGGTCGGCGAAGAAGCATCGACGGTGTGGGTCGGGCAGCGGAGCTACGATCTGGTCGTGCGCCTGCAGGACGACGCGCGCGACAACGTCGATGCGATCGGCGCGCTGCTCATCGACGGCCACGACGGCTCGCGCATCCCGCTCAATCAGCTTGCCACGATTACAAAGACGTTCGGCCCGGGCGCGATCCGCCGTGAAGCCGGAAGCCGTCGCATCGCGGTCGAGGCGAGCGTCGAAGGACGCGACCTTGGCGGTGCGGCGCGCGACGTGCGCGAACGGTTGGAGCGCGAGCTGAAGCTGCCGCCCGGTTACTTCCTCAACGTCGGCGGCCGTGTCGAGAGTCAGGAGCGCGCAACCCGCTCCCTGCTGATCGCAATCTCGGTCGCGGTGTTCGCGGTCTTCATCCTGTTGTACCTCGCGCTCGGCTCGACGGCGGAAGCGCTGGTGATTCTGGCGACACTGCCGGATGCGTTTGTCGGCGGCATCGTCGCGCTGCTCATCGCTGGCGAGAGCTGGAACGTCTCCTCCCTCGTCGGCCTGATCGGCCTCTTCGGAATCGCGGTGCAGAACGGCCTCGTGCTGATCGCGCAGGTCAAGTCGCTGATCGCCGAAGGCGCGCCGTTCGATGAAGCGCTGCGCGAGGCGAGCATCGGACGCGTGCGGCCGAAACTGATGACCGCATGCACGGCGATCCTCGGCCTGCTCCCGCTGCTCGTACTGCGTCTGCACGGAACGGAGATCGAACGGCCGCTCGCAATCGTCATGATCGGCGGCCTCGTGACCTCCACGCTGTTCACGCTCTTTGCGCTGCCGACGTTCTACGCGTTCGTACATCACTGGCAGGAAAGGCTGATCGCGCGCCGCGTCGCGCGGAAGCTCGCGGGAGCGGAGGCATGACGGCAGACGTGATGGATCGGCCGGCGCTGATCCGGCGCGGGAAACTCCTCGAGTACGCGACGGTCGGCTACAACAGCCTCGAAGGAATCATCGCTGTCGGCGCGGGTATCCTCGCCGGCAGCGTCGCTCTCCTCAGCTTCGGTTTCGACAGCGTCATCGAAGTGATCTCCGGGCTGACGTTGCTCTGGCGTCTCTACGCCGACGTGAACGAAGCAGAGCGGGAGCGTGTCGAGCAGCGTGCATTGCGGATCGTCGGGTGGTCGTTCCTGCTCCTCGCCGCCTACGTCCTCTTCGATGCGGGCAAGTCGCTCATCCGCCGCGAGCCGCCGGACGAAAGCATCGTCGGCATCGCGCTCGCTGCGGTGTCGCTCGTCGTGATGCCGCTCCTCGTCCGGGCGAAACGGCGCGTGGCGAGAGCGATCGGCAGCAAGGCGCTCGAAGCCGACGCAACACAGACTGCGGTGTGCACCTGGCTCTCCGCGATCCTCCTCGGCGGTCTGCTCCTCAACGCGCTCGTCGGCTGGTGGTGGGCCGATCCCGTCGCGGCGCTGGTCATGCTGCCGATCATCGTGAAGGAAGGGCTGGAAGGAATCCGCGGTGAGCGTTGCGAGGACGACTGCGGGCACTGAGCCGAAGAGCTACACAGCAGACCATCGTGAGCCGTAGAGAATGACCGCCGCGCCCGCGAGACAGACGGCGGCTCCGACGTAGTCGGTGATGCGCGGCGTGGTTCGTTCGACGACAGCCATCCACACGAGCGAGCTGACGATGTAGATCCCGCCGTACGCCGCGAACGCACGTCCCGCGAACGCCGCATCGACGCGCGTGAGCGCGACCGCGAAGATGATGAGGCTCACGACACCGGGCGCAAGCCACCATGGACTGCGCCCGAGCCGAAGCCACATCCAGGCGGTGTAACAACCGGCAATCTCGCACACCGCGGCAACGATGAACCAGAGAACATTCTGCATCCGGCGATTATCGGTGCGGTTGCACGCGAGGACGCGTCGCGGTGTGAGGTCGTCGGCAGGAGCTACTTCAGCCATGATGCAACCCCGCTGGCTTCCCGCACGAGCATTCGAGGCAGCCGTGATCCGCACACGTGCCGCAGGAAGTCTTCACCTGTTTCCGCAGCGCCTCGCGCGCGCGGAAGACGCGGACGGACGCGTTGTTCGCAGTGATCCCCGCTTCGGCGGCGAAGTCCTGCACCGGCGCGCCGTCCACGTCGATGCGCCGGATGGCCTGCTCGTATTCGGGCTTCAGCGTCGCCGCTAAGCGTGTGACGCACCCGCAGATCGCATCGCGCAGCTCGGGCGGCGGCTCGACCGCCCCCTCCATCTCGCGGGCCAGCGCTTCGAGCGCCCGGTTCCGCGCGCCGTTCCGCCGGTAGTGGTCGATGACGGCGTTCCGAAGGGTGCGGTAGAACCACGCGATCGAAGACGTCTCGTCGCGCACCTCGACCGGCTTCTCCAGGCTCTTCACGAACGCATCCTGCAGGATGTCCTCGGCCAGTGCGCGGTCGCCCAGCCTCCGCTCGAGAAAGCCGAGGAATTGACGATGGTTATCGACGAGCTGGAGGGTGAGATCTGAATTCATGAGATTGTCGAACGCGAAGTGTAAGACCGCCGCGGGTCGTGCGTTAGCTCAGTCGAAGGAGACACACATGACCAACACCATGACAGCGACCACCACCGTGACCGACCCCGTCTGCGGGATGACCATCGACCCGGCGAAGGCGGTCGGCTCGTCGAGCTATAACGGTGAGACGTACCACTTCTGTTCTCGCGGCTGCGAGACGAAGTTCGACGTCGCGCCGGCCGAGTACGTCGGTGCCGCCGTTGCGCCCGCCGGTACGGCCTCGTGCTGCTCGACCGGGCACTCCTGCTGCTGACAAGTGAGAACAACGGAGATCGTCATGAAGCACAACCATCAGCATCAACACGCGCACGCAGCCGGCGAAGTCGATCCGGTGTGCGGCATGACCGTCGATCCGGCGCACGCTGCCGGCTCGTCGCGCATCGGCGACACGACGTTCTACTTCTGCTCCGCGTCGTGCAAACAGAAGTTCAACGCCGACCCGGCCGCGTACGGCGTGACGCCGCCCGCGTCCGCGGAAGTGGTCGATCCGGTCTGCGGCATGACGATCTCCAAAGACGACGCGGCCGGTTCATCGGAGTACGGCGGCAAGACGTACTACTTCTGCAACCCGGGCTGCAAAACGAAGTTCGACGCCGACCCCGCGGCCTACGCGAACGGCAAGCGTCCGGAGCCGAAGCCTGCTCCGGCCGGCGCGATGTACGTCTGCCCGATGGACCCGGAGGTCCGCCAGGACAAACCGGGCGCCTGCCCGAAGTGCGGCATGGCGCTGGAGCCGGAGATGGTCGCCGCGCCCGTGACGAAAACGGAGTGGACGTGCCCGATGCACCCGGAGATCGTGCGTGACGCGCCGGGAAGCTGCCCGATCTGCGGCATGGCCCTCGAACCGCGCACCATCACGCTCGAAGAAGACAACCCTGAGCTGACCGATATGAGCCGGCGCTTCTGGGTCAGCACCGCACTCACCGTGCCTCTGGTCATCTTGGCGATGCTGCGGCATCTGCCTGCCGCGCACGATCTCCTGGGACACACGCTGCTGCAGTGGGCACCGTGGATCGAGCTCGCGCTTGCGACGCCGGTCGTGCTGTGGGGCGGCTGGCCGTTCTTCGAGCGGGCATGGACGTCGGTGGTGAATCGGCACCTGAACATGTTCACGCTCATCGGCCTCGGCGTCTCAGTCGCATTCGTGTACAGCCTGGTCGCGACCATCGCCCCGAACATCTTCCCGCCCACCTTCCGCGATGCGATGGGGCATGTGGGTGTCTACTACGAGGCGGCGGCCGCGATCGTGGCCCTCGTGCTTCTCGGCCAGGTGATGGAGCTGCGCGCCCGCAGCCGCACCGGGGCCGCAATTCGCGCCCTCCTCGGGCTGGCCCCAAAAACGGCGCGGAAAGTGACCCCCGACGGCCGCGAGCAGGATGTTGCACTCGAGGAGGTCCAACCGGGCGACATATTGCGCATCCGTCCGGGCGAAAAGATCCCCGTCGACGGCATCGTCACGGAAGGCACGAGCAACGTCGATGAATCGATGGTCACGGGCGAGCCTCTGCCGGTCGAGAAAGCCGAAGGCGAACGCCTCATCGGCGCGACCGTTAACGGCACCGGCTCGCTGCTCATGCGCGCCGAGCGCGTGGGTGCCGACACGCTCCTTTCGCAGATCGTGAACATGGTGGCGCAGGCGCAGCGAAGCCGTGCGCCGATCCAGAAACTCGCCGACCAGGTCTCGGCGTGGTTCGTCCCGACCGTGATCGCGGTCGCTCTGATCACGTTCGCGGTGTGGGCCTTCGTCGGACCGGAACCGCGGCTCGTCTTCGCCATTGTCAACGCGGTGGCGGTGCTGATCATCGCCTGCCCCTGCGCCCTCGGACTGGCTACGCCGATGTCGATCATGGTGGCCGCGGGCAAAGGTGCGACGGCAGGTGTGCTGTTCCGCAACGCGGAAGCGATCGAAGTGCTGCGCACCGTCGACACGCTCGTCGTCGACAAGACCGGAACGCTCACGCGCGGGAAGCCGGAGCTGGCCTCCGTCGTGGCGGTGAATGGTTTCGATGAGAACGAGCTGCTGCGCCTCGCCGCAAGCGTCGAGCGAGCAAGCGAACATCCGCTGGCCGCTGCGATCATCGCCGGCGCCGAGTCACGCGGCATCACCGTTCGCGCGGCGACGGACTTCGCCTCGATCACCGGCAAAGGCGTGCGCGGCGCCGTGGACGGCAAACGCGTGGCCCTCGGCAATCGTGCGCTGTTGACGGAGCTGCGCATCGATGCGCACGACCTCGCCGAACGCGCGGAGAAACTGCGCGGTGAAGGCCAGACCGTGATGTTCGTCGTCGTCGATGACAGGCCCGCCGGTTTGATCGGCGTCGCCGATCCGGTGAAGGAGACGACACCCGATGCCATCCGCGAGCTGCACGCGACCGGGCTGCGCATCGTCATGCTCACCGGCGACAGCGAGACCACGGCGAAGGCCGTCGCGAAGAAGCTCGGCATCGACGAAGTCATCGCCGAAGTGCTGCCCGACCAGAAAGCCGACGCAATCAAACGCCTCCAGCAGCAGGGCCGCGTCGTGGCGATGGCGGGCGACGGCATCAACGACGCCCCGGCACTCGCCCAGGCGGAAGTCGGCATCGCCATGGGCACCGGCACCGACGTGGCCATGGAAGCGGCCGACGTCACGCTGGTGAAGGGCGACCTGCGCGGCATCGTGCGCGCCCGCCGTCTGAGCAATGCGACCATGGCGAACATCCGCCAGAACCTCTTCTTCGCCTTCGTCTACAACGCCCTCGGCGTGCCGATCGCGGCCGGCGTGCTTTATCCGTTCTTCGGTGTGCTTCTCAGCCCGATGATCGCGGCGGCGGCGATGAGCTTCAGCTCCGTCTCCGTGATCGGAAACGCGCTGCGGCTGCGAGGCGCGCGGATCTGACCGCGTCAGATGCGCGCCCTCCGCAGCCGGTGGAGGGCACGCTACTGCCTCGCAGGGACCGCGTACTCCGTACGCACACTCCCTGCATCCAGCCGATGCGTCGTAAGAAGGGCCCCGACCTCAGCGGCGGTCCAAGCTTCACACGGTTTGGTGGCGAGGGCAGCCGCGAATGCTCGCAACCGAGTATGGAGAAGATCGAGCTTCGGTTGAGTCATCACGACGGTGCCCGGCGGCGGGTATGCCGACGGCGCCAACTTGGCCGCGCGATGGACAAGGAGCAGCGTCACCGGAGTGTCCGCGCCGTACTCACTCGTGAACCAATGCGTACTGTTCGATAGCTGCTCGGTTTCGTTTTGATGGATCACGGTGCGGTCGGCGTCCACATCATTCTTGATCTCAGTCAGCAGGTAATGGCCCTCTGGCATCGCCCAGAGGCCATCAGGGCCCTTGCCTAACTCCTCTTCCGGCCTTTGCGCGGCGAACCCGAGGACTGTTCCGAGCTCCTCCCACGCGGCCTCAAAGTCCGCGTGGTGGATCCCGAACACGAGCCTGTTGATGAGTGCTTCAACCGAAACCACGATCGCGTTCGGATCGGAATGCGTACTCACCCACGTGAGCGTGTTGTGCGCTTGCAGACCCGCTTTGGCGATCATCCGCTGATAGCGGATGCCGGCGAGAGGGCGAACGAGAGAGCGATTCCAGTCGTAGGCACGGCGCTGAACTTCCTGCGCACGTCCCGGGTCAGCTCCGTGGAAGTACGTAGCGGCGAGTTGCAGGAACCAACCCTTATCCGAGGGCGACAGGAACATCTTGGGGTCCAGATCCCTCTGGACGATCTCGCCCGCCTCGATGGCCCCCCCGCTTGCAAACCGAAGCGACGCCGCTCTCTCAGCGACGGCAATGTCCAGCTTCGCGGCATCCGGCTTGACCGGCGCCAGTCCGCTCATCTTCTTCGCGTGATACGCCTTCCACGCGGCGTTTCGCGTCAGGCACGTCTGTATGAGTGAGAGCAGCCGCTCGCGGGGCGGACCGGTATCGGCCTTTGACTGCTTCACAACTTCCTGGCCGATGAGGAACTGTTGTCTCGTCTCCGGCGAGAAGAGATTCAGGCGTTCCTTGACGCCGACGAATTGCACTAGTTGCGAGCCAGCGAGCAAGACGACGCAATAGTCCTTCCCCGACCGAACCCCGCGTCCGAGCCCCTGCTCGATGTTCTGCGCGACCCGTCCCGTAACCAGCGTCGAGTCAAGTCTGACGGAGGCGACGTATTGATCGTAGTAAGAGTCACCTGTCGGCACCCCGTCGAGCACGAGAACGCGGCACGCGTTCTCGGGCAGGTCGATACCGTCGTACCGATTGACCAGCGCGATGAAGTTCCCCTGCGAGGTGCGTAGCGTTTCGATCGCGCCACTCACCTCTTCGTTCTCGGGGACAGCCGCGCCGGCCTTCGCCCAACGTTCCGCGGCTTTGAACGATGGCACGAGGATCACCACGTTGTTGCCTCGCTGGGCGACGCTCGCGCAGATCCCCGGGATTTCCGCCTCGAGGCTCTTGTCGATGAGCGCGGGCGCGAGAATCATCCGCTCGCCGATGTCACCGACGATGGGTGGACGCATCGGGTCCATGGCGGCGGTCTTCGTGACCCCGAATTCCTTCAGCAAAACCGAATCGTCGATGAGCGTGGCGGACAGGAAGAATCGCCGCCTCGCGTTCGCGAAGCTCGGAATCGATTCGATGGGGACGAGATGCGGCGTGATCTGCAATTCTCTGCCGGAAATGAAGCAGTAGCAGGCCTGCAAGTGCTCTTTCAACAGGTCCCACGAGAAGGTCAACGCTTTGTCGTTACGCAGCCGGACTAGGATTGCCGCTACTTCGTGGTGCGCATTCATCCACGCCCAGTAAGGGACCGGCATCGTCGTCCACGGGTAGCCATTCTCGATCTCGGCAGCCTTGCTCGCCGACTGTTCGCGGAGCGCTGAACGAAACAGGGCGTAGATCTTCTTGTATCCCTCGCTGGTCGCGTCGAGTGTGATGGTTACTTTCTCGCGGGCGATCGCGAGGCAGCGGTGGGCGTCATCGACCAGGAGTCCGCCGACCGCCACTGGCGGGCGTCCCGATCCTGGGATGCCAAACACGGAGCGGCCGTTGAAAAGCTTGTGGAACGTCGTCACGTAAATCGCTTCAGAGTTGAGAAACTCGTTTGGTAGATCGGAGGTGGCCCCGTCGCGAACGACCGGGATGCCCACCTCGACCGCGTTGTCGTGGACTTGGTCCACGAGCTGGCGCGTCGGGCAGAGGTAGACTGCCGGCCCGATCCCTTCGTTGAGCAGCGATTGCAGCATCAGGAGGCCGACGAGTGTTTTCCCCGATCCCGTGTTCATCTTTACGACGGTGTCGCGCTCAGCGCGCCGCTCATGCCACGCCTTCAACACCTCACCTTGAACATCGCGCAGGTAGTCGTACTTCGTGTCGGCTCGGGGAAGCGCACGGAAGATCTCGAGTGGGTTGACCGGCGCTGGGGAAGCGTCGTCATCCAGAAGCTTGCTGAAGTCCACCATCGGGAGGAACTCTACACCGCCCTGCGGACTCACGTTCGCGCCGAACGGTGCGACGGACGCGACCGCGCTCAGCCGATGGCCGACGCGAAGGTCGTGCGACCATGCCCGCATGCCGGAACTCACGTACAAGGGCAGCGACGGATGGCCGCTCTGCGCCACCATCGTCGAGACGATCAGAAGCAACGGTGATCGGAAGACACCGCTCGTGCTTCTTCACGGCGGCGGTCCCGATCACGGCATGTTCGTGCCGCTCGCGCGCGAGCTCGCGGACCTTCACACCGTCGTGCTGCCCGACGTGCGTGGCTACGGCCGGTCGGTCTGCCCTGAACCGGCGCGGCACACGTGGTCGCAGTACGCCGATGATTTGGTCTCACTGCTCGATCACATCGGCGTGGAGCGCGCGATCGTCGGCGGTGCCGGTCTCGGAACGACGATCGCGTTGCGCACTGCCGTTGCGTACCCGGAGCGCGTGCAGGCGATGGTGCTGATCAGCGTCGAGGAGATCGAAGACGACGAGAAGAAGGCCGCCGAGATCGCATTCATGGACGCCTTCGCGGAACGCGCGCGCAACGAAGGGATCGAAGCGGCGTGGGCGCCGATCCTGCCCGATCTCGCACCGCTCATCGGCACGCTCGTACGGGAGGCCATGCCGCGCTCCGATCGCGCGAGTATCGCCGCCGCGGCAGCAATCGGCCGCGACCGCTCGTTCCGCAGCATCGACGAGCTCGCGGGCATCACCGCGCCGACGCTGATCTTCGCCGGGATGGATGAGCGCCACCCGGCGAAGCTGGCGGAAGATCTCGCGAACCTCCTCCCGCACGGACAGCTCGCGCCGGTGAGACTGTCAGGCGAGGTGCGCGACGCGGACGGTTTAGCGCGCGCATTCGCGCCGGCCATCCGCCGCTTTCTGATCGACAATAGACAGCGATGAATCAGCCCGAAGACGACGAGCATCACACGCCCCGCTGGGTGAAGATCTTCGCCCTCGTCGCGCTGCTGTTCGTGCTCCTCTTCGCGATCGTCCATCTGCTCGGAGGCGGCTTCCGCGGCCACGGACCGGCAGCGCACGGGACGGAGCAGACGCGCCAGCCGTGACGATGACGCCTGGTGTCCGCAAGTTCGCGCTGACCGTCCACGTCCTCGCGTCGGTCGGCTGGCTCGGAACCGTCGCCGCGTTCCTCGTGCTGGCGATCGCGGGGCTGACGAAGGACGATGTGCAGATCGTCCGCGGCTGCTACGTGGCGATGGAGCTGACCACGCGCTACGCGATCGTGCCCTTGTGCTTCGCATCGCTGCTCACCGGTCTCGTGTCGTCACTCGGCACGACGTGGGGGCTGTTCCGGCACTACTGGGTCCTCATCAAACTGACGCTGACGATCCTCGCCACCATCGTCCTGCTCGTGCACACGCGGCCGATCCGATACGTGGCGGATGTCGCGGCACAGCGGCCGCTCGCGCATCACGATCTCCGCGAGGTACGCATGCAGCTCGTGGCCGACGCCGGAGCCGCGGTGGTGGTGCTCGTCGTGAACACCGTCCTCGCCGTCTACAAGCCGCGCGGACTCACGCGCTATGGACGGCGCAAGCAACGAGAAGAACGCGCTGCGACGTCGTGAGTCGATGCCCTCAACGACAATCAGGATGTCCGCAGGCGCACTTTCCGCCTTCGATGCGGCTGTCTCGGCAGGAGTCCGAACAATAGCCGTCCGGCCGAATCTCCTCTCCGGTGCAATGGCAGTGTTCGTGTCGGCATTTCGTTTCGTCGGCCATGGGGTGCTTCCTTCCTCGGCTTTTCGCAGCAAGAAGAACGCCCGCGTCGGATCGGCGACGAGCCGTGGCGACGAATCCCACGGGCGGTTACACTCCGCGTCGATTCGGGAGGTACGGTTGGTGAGACTTGTGGCAGGCGCATTCCTCGGGTTGCTCGTGCTCGGATGCAGTGAAGGGCGCGAGACCAAGGACATCACCTCAACGACTGCTCCGTCGCAGACCGCGGCGGCGAAGCAGAGCGCAGTGGAAGAGCTACCCTCACCAGCCGGCGCAGGCGCGGCCGAACCGTTCCTCGCGGCGACACGCGACGGCGTGCTTTTGAGCTGGCTCGAGCCGGTCGCCGGAACGGACCGCACCGCGATGCGTTTCGCGCGCTACGCAAACGGCCAGTGGAGCGCGCCGCGAACGATCGTCGAGCGCAACGATCTCTTCGTGAATTGGGCCGACTTCCCGTCGATCGTCGAGGATGCGAAGGGAACGCTGTTCGCCCACTGGCTGCAGAAGAGCGGCAAAGGCACGTACGCGTACGACGTGCGCATGGCCACGTCGCGCGATGGTGGCGCGAGCTGGGGTGAATCGTTCCTCCTCAATCGCGACGGCAAGGAAGCGGAGCACGGCTTCGTGACGCTCGCCGCGCTGCCGGACGGCGGCGTCGGCGCGACGTGGCTCGACGGCCGGAAGATGACCGGCGGCGGTCACGGCGGCCATGAAGCGGGCGGCGACATGGGCATCCGCTACGCGACCGTCAGCGCGGAGGGCACCATCGCAGAGGACGTCGAGGTCGACGACCGCACGTGCGAGTGCTGCACGACCGGAATGACCATGACCAGTTCCGGCCCGGTGATCGTCTACCGCGACCGCTCGGCCGACGAAGTGCGCGACATCGCATACGTGACGAAGACGGCGAGCGGCTGGACCAAACCGGCGCGGGTGAACGCGGACGACTGGAAGATCAACGCCTGCCCCGTCAACGGCCCGCAGATCGACGCCATCGGCAAACGTGCCGTGACGGCGTGGTTCACCGCCGCGCAGGAGAAGGGACGCGCCTACGTGGCCTTCTCCGACGATGGCGGCGTGTCCTTCGCGAAGCCGGTGCAGATCGACGACGGCAAGCCGATCGGCCGGCTGGACGTGCTGCTCCTCGACGAGCAGACGGCGCTCGTGACCTGGCTCGAACAGACGGCGGCCGGCGGCGAGATCCGCGCGCGGCGCGTGACGCGCGACGGAAAGGCCGAGCCCGCGATCAAGATCGCCGATTCGAGCACCGCCCGTGCGGCCGGGTTCGCTCGCCTGGCCCGGCACGAGCGGGACGTTTACTTCACGTGGACCGAGCAGAACGCGAACAGCAAACGCATCCATATCGCACGAGGCCGGTTCTGACGCGGGAACGGGACGTGCTGCGCGGTTGTTCGGCAGTCTGAGTTGCACTTCGGAATCGACTTCGGAATCACATGATGAGACGCAAAGCCATCGCCGCCGCCTGGATCGCCGGAACGACCGTTCCGCTGCTCATGGCGACCGTGTTTCTGGTCGGCTGTTGCGTCCTTCCGTTTCACCAGGTCATGCACAAGCTGATGCCGATCTGCGAGATGGCGGCGAACGTCATCCGCGGCGATCACGCCGCGCACGACCACGAGCACGAGGCGACGCCGCCGTCGCCGGCCCGCGAGAAGCAGGAGCCGGTGAAGCGGATCGCCACCGAAGTGCCCAACATGTTCAGGCTCGCGGCCGTCGGCGCGGAAGCGCGTGCGATTGCGCCTACGGCGACGACGGGTTATCGCAGCTTCATCACCCTCGGCGCGGTGCGCTGCGACAGGGACGTCGGTCTGCACGTCCTCGTCGAAACCTTCCTCATCTGATCCCGCCTTCAAGTGGCGCGCATCGCGTCGTGGGCCTTCGTGTGCCCGCTGACCGCACCTGCTGACGCCGCCCCTCCCTCCCAAAAAAGTGCGGTTGCCCCTGTAAGGAGTTTCGAGATGAAGCGTTATCCGGGCATGAACATCATGCGAGCAATGCCGCTCGTCGTCGCTGTCGTCATGGCGCTCGTCGCGGCGGCGTGCGGCGGAGAGAAGAGCGTCGCGTCGAAGAGCGCGGCGGCCTATCGCGACGCGCAGGCGAAAGGGATCCCCGCCGGCGGAGGTCACGAGCACGGCGGCCACGCCGCGACGGACACCACCGCCAGCGCGGACCACAGCGCCCACGGCGCAACCACGACCGGCGGAGCGATGGACCATTCGGCCCACGGCACCGGCGCTGACGCGCACGCCGGGATGAATCACGGCACGACCGCGAGCGGTGCGATGGACCACAGCGCCCACGGAGGCGCCGGCACCGTCGATCACGCCGCGATGGGCCACTCGACCGGCTCAACGAATGCACACGCGGGCCACGGCACGACCGGGCGCACAACCGCGACCGATCACGCGGCGATGGGGCACGGCAGCGGCCGCAGCGCGAACGCGCATGCCGGACACACGGCCACGACGAACGCGCACGCGGGGCACACCGCCCCCACGGCGGCCGACCCGCACGCGCAGCACGGAGCGCAACCGGCGACGGCGCAGATGGACCACAGCCAGCACGGCGCGGTGCAGACGCCCGCGGCGGCTGGCGCAAACGCGCACGCGCAGCACGGCGCCGCCGCGACATTGCGGCCCGCGGTCGCACCGGCGCCGCGATCGAACGCGGAGATGCAGCGCGTGCAACCGGCGGCAACGCTCGGCCGCGATGCGTTCGATGCACCGGCGCCGGTCTCCGTCTCCGAAGCTGCGAAGGCAGCGCAGGGGGGCGGCGGCCACGAAGGCCATGGAACGCGCGGCATCACACCCGGCGAAGATCGCGAGAACCCGCCCACGCCGATGCCGGCCACGCGCGACGGGAGCAGCCGCTCGCCCGCGGCCGATCACAGCCAGCACGGCGCGACGGCAGCGCAGCCCGCGGCCGTCTACGCCTGCCCCATGCACCCCGAAGTGACGAGCGACAAGCCGGGCACCTGTCCGAAGTGCGGCATGACGCTCGTGAAAAAGAACGGATGAAGAGGACGCAGATGAAGTACACGACGACAACACTCCTCGGCCTCGCCGCGGTCCTGCTCACCTCCTGCGTGAGCGTGCCGCGCGATGCCGGAACGGGCGACGTGCAGCAGGCGGTCGCACAACGCGGCGGCCCCGCCGTCGAATGGAGCGCACAACCCGCGACGACCGATCACGAGCGCGTTGCGGCCATGCTCCAGGACGAGCTCACCGCCGACGAGGCGGTCGCCATCGCGATGGTCAACAGCCCGCGCCTGCAGGTCACGCTCGCGGAGCTGGGCATCGCCCGCGCCGATCTGATCGAAGCCTCGACGATCTCGAACCCGATCCTCGAGGCGGAAATCCGCTATCCCGCCGAGCCGTACCGCCCCTTCGAACTGAGCCTCGCGCAATCGCTCATCGACCTGATCCAGCTCCCGCGCCGCCGCGCCCTCGGCCGTGCAGCATTCGACGCAGCGCAGATGCGCGTCAGCTCGGAAGTCCTGCGGTTCGGCGGCGACGTACGCGCCGCGTACTACGAGCTGCTCGCGGCGACGCAGCACGTGGCGCTTATTCGTACCACCCACGATGCCGCGCAGACCTCCGCGGAAGTGGCGATCAAACAGCACGCGGCCGAGAACATCACCGATCTCGATCTCGAAAACGAACAGGCGCTCTATGAGCAGGCGAAGCTCGACCTCGCCCGCGCGGAACAGCGCGTCGTGCTCGCCCGCGAAGCGTTGCTGCGCGCCATGGGCCTGCGCAACACGACGGGCGAATGGCGCGTGCCGGCGACGTTCCCCGAGCTGCCTGCGTCCGAGATGGAGCAGCAGCAGCTCGAACAGCTCGCGGCGACGCAGCGCCTCGACATCGCCATCGCCCGCCGCGAGCTGGAGATCGCGCAGCGGCAGGTGCCGATCGCGCGGCTGGCCATGCTCGAAGAGACGGTGCTCGACGTCCACTACGAGCGCGAGCCGGACGGCGAGCACACCGTCGGTCCCGGCATCGAGATCCCCATCCCGATCTTCAACACGGGACGCGCCGCACGCACGCGAGCGGAAGCAGAGTTCCTGCGCGCACGACACGCGATGGCCGCGCTCGAATCCGAAACGGCGTCGCAACTGCGCGCCGCACGCGCGACGCTCGCCGAAGCGCGTGCACGCGTCGAGTATTACCGCGACGTCATCGTGCCGCGCCGCACGCGCATCCTCGAGCTGACGAAGCTCGAGCACAACGCCATGCTCGTCGGCGTCTTCCAGCTCCTGCAGGCCAAGCAGAACGAGATGCAGGCGCGCCGCGACTACATCGACGCGCAGCGCGAGTACTGGACCGCGCGCACGGATCTCGATCGCGCGCTGCAGGGCGTTTCCGCGGGGTCCGGAGAAGGTCCTGCGGCGTCTTCGCGGCCCAGGATGACCAACGGAAGAGAGGATCACTGATCATGGCGTTCACACGTCGCAGTCTTTTGTTTTCCACGCTGGCCGGTGCGGCCACGGGCCTGGTCACCAGCACGCGGGCGTTCGGGCAGC